>DASQND010000156.1:0-29749 GCA_035645215.1 Allosphingosinicella sp. | reverse complement strand
CTCGCCCGCCTCGACGCGGACGACATCGCGCGGCCCGACCGGTTCGAGCGGCAGCATGCCGCGCTCAGGGAGCGCCCCTCCGTCGGCCTGATCGGCTCGTCCGCCACCTTGCTCGACGGCGGCGGGCGGCGGCTCGGGGAGGTCCGCCCGCCGCAGGCCGACAAGGATATCCGGCGCTGGCACTCGACGAGCTCGGCGATCATCCCCTCGTCTGCGATGATGCGCACGGAGGTCTTCCGGAAGGCCGGCGGCTATCGCGAGGGGCTCAACATCTCGGAGGATTACGATCTGTGGATGCGGATGGGCGAGCATTGCGCCTTTGCCAATCTCCCCGAACTCCTGATCGGCTACCGCGTCCACGGCGGCAGCGTCACCGCGCGCCACCCGGTGCGCATGGCGCTCGCCTCGCTCTGCGTCAGTGCGGCGGCGGCAGCGCGACGGGCCGGGCGCCGGGAGCCGTTCTCGGCCGCCGGAGCGCCGAACCTCAGGAGCGCGCTGCCGCTGCTCGGCCTGTCCCGCCGCGAAGCCTTGCGGCTGGTGCGCTACAGGAGCGTCAGCAATGCGGCCGCCAGGCGCATTCTCGGCCTGCCCGTGCCGCCGTTCGTCCGCGCCTTGTCGCCGCGGCTGCTCAGGCGGCTCGGGCTTCGCCCCGCCTACCATGCCTGGCTGAGGTCGCGCCTCGGAAAGGGCTAATGCCGGCGCGAGCGGCGCCGCTTCTGCGCCCAGCCGCAGCGCGGGCATGGCCCGCTTGTGAGATCGCCATGGATCCCGAACGGCCGCGCGCGCGAGCAAAGCACCGGCGCATGCAGCAGCGGGCGAAGCGCGCCCAGCGCATCGGCCGGCGGTTCGACGTCGCCGCCCGTCAGCGTTCTTGCGAAAGCTCCGTCCACCCCCCGGTCCCGTCGCTGTTGCTCCTGCGCGGCAAGCTGTCAGGCGCAGGGTGCGGCGTCAATTCGATTCGGATGTGAAATCTTAGCCCTCGCTTCACCGTCATTGCGAGGAGCGAAGCGACGAAGCAATCCAGCAAGCCTCCGAGTCCCATTGGCTTGCTTCGCTTCGCTCGCGATGACGGCTGCGCCTAAGCCGCGGCCTTCATCGGCTGGATGACCTGGGCGGCGAAGCGGTCCATTTCCTCGGCCTGGGGGCTCATCTGGAGGAGGAGGAGGTGGAGGCCGGCGGCCTCATATTCCTCGATCCGTTCGCGAAGCTGCTCGGGCGTGCCGACGAGGTTGGGGCGCAGGCCCCGGTTCGAGACGCTGTATTCCTGAAGCTTGAGCTCGCGCTCCAGCTCGGTGCCGGAGAGCCACTGGTCGAAATTGTCGAAGCCCTTGGGGGGTTGGGGCGGAAGCGCGGTGATGCGGGCGCGCTCGCGCCTGGCTTCGGCCTCGCTGTCGCGGACGATGGCGTAGGCGGCCATGCCGTACTGCATCGGCGCGCCGCCGGCCTTTTCGCGGCGCTCGGACATGTCGGCGACCTTGGGGCGGATCGCGTCGGCCGGGTCGCCGTGCATGACGTAGGCGTCGCATTGGGCGGCGATCATGGTCTTGGCCGATTCGCTCTCGCCGCCGGCGTAGATGACGGGGCGGGGCTTCCTGACCGGCTTGGGCTCGCAGATCGCGTCCTTGAGCCGGTAGCGCTCGCCCTCATAGGTGAAGCGCTTCTGCGTCCACAGGCCGTCGACGACCTTCAGCCACTCGGAGGTGCGGGCGTAGCGGTCGCCATGCTGGTCGAACTCGAGGCCGTATTGCGTCGCTTCGTCCGCCCACCAGGAGGAGACGACGTTGAGCGCAAGGCGGCCGCTGGCGATATTATCGATGTTCGCGGCCTGCTTGGCGAAGAGGGCCGGCTGGTGGAAGTTCGGACGGACGGCAACCATCAGCTCGATGGTCGAAGTGACGGCGGCAAGGGCGGCGGCGGTGGACCAGGCGTCGAGCGCCGGTTCCTCGACGCCCTTGATGTCGTTCAAATTGAGCTCGGCGATGAGGGACAGGTCCCAGCCGGTTTCCTCGGAGCGCTGGGTCAGGCGGCGGACATAGTCCCAGTTCGCCTCCATGCCCTCATGCTCGATGTTGCGCAGCCAGCCGCCGAAGACGGGCATCCAGTAACCGAACCTCATGGCGTAACCTTCCTGATGGCGGCCTCGATCGTGTCGATCAGTTTCTCGTGGGGGTCCCAGCCGAGCATTTCGAGCGGCTTGGCGACGAAGTTCGACAGGGCGTTGATGTCGTAGAAGCGGGGCACGCCGTCGCGGTCGTCGATCACCACTTCGACGCCGCCAACGTCGAGGCGGGCGGCCTGGGCGATGCGTTCGGCGGCGTGGACGAGTTCGGGTCCCGGGTCGATCGCGGCCATGCGGATCGGGCCGCGCGAGACGGCGCAGGCGTCGGCGGGACAGAGATCGAAATTGTCGCCGCCGCTTTCCACTTCGATGGCGTAGAGGGAGCGGCCGGCGAGCGTTTCCATGCGGATTATCGAGCCGCCGCGCGGGGGCACGTAATCCTGGACGAGGAGCACGTTGTCGATGCTTTCCGGCGCGGTGCGATCCGCGACCGACCGGGCGAGCTCGTCGCGCGAGGAATAGCGGACGATGCCCGCGCCGGAGCCGCCGATATTGGCTTTGACCAGGAGCGGATAGGCCATGGTGTCGGCGGCGGCGAGGAGGTCGGCGCGGCGGTGGACCACCCGGGTCTCGGGGACCGCGTAGCCCAGGCGCGAGATGAGCGAGAGCTGGCGCGCCTTGGACGTGTCGATGGCGAGCACGTCGGTGCCGTTCAGCACCGTCGCGCCTTGCGCGGCCCAATGGGCGAGCAGGCTCTGCGCGTAGAAGATGCCGTGCTCGGCTTCGCGCAGGAAGCCCGACATGGCGACGCGGCTGAGGATCACCGGCGCCGGCGGCTCGCCCCGCGCGGGGTCGAAGCTGTGATCGGCAAGGCGGATCTTCTCATAGGAGATGCCGCGCCGGCCGAGCGCCGCGAACAGCGGCTCGAACCAGAGGGGATGCTCGTAGAGGATGGCGAGGTCGGGCGTCATGGGGAGGGCCGCATGTGTGGTGGCGGCTGCGATAGTCAAGCTCCTCCCCGCGCGAAGTGGGGGTGGAGGACCACCCGATCGACCGCGAGCGCTGCGGTAGGCTCTTGCTTTCGTGGATGATTCGCTGTTACGAAGCAGCAATGACACCGGTGACATAAAGCGTGCTGACACCGGTATCAGGAGACGCGACGCAACCGCGACCGGGAATCACCCGGCGGGCGATATCAATCCAGGAGAGGGAGGCTATTTTGGCCCGCACCGTGAACACGCCTAACGCGAAGACGTCATTTGCAGCGACTGCGTCCACGGGCGCGATCGTGATCGCCGGCCTGTTCGCCGCCACCCCCGCCTTCGCTCAGATCGCCCAGGACGCCGATGCGCAGCAGCCGGTCGCCGTTACGGCCGATGCCTCGGCGCAGACGACCAACCGCAACGTGCCCAACCAGCCCGGCGCCCAGCAGGGCGAGCCCGCCTCCGAGCCCGGCGCCATCGAAGCTCCCGAATCGGACGAGGTCCAGCCCGAAGACGCAGCCGGCAGCCAGGAAGCCGAAGCGATCGTCGTCACGGGCTTCCGCGCCTCGCTCCAGAACGCGCTCGGCCAGAAGCGCCGCTCCGACCAGATCATCGACGCGATCACCGCCGAGGACATTGCCGACTTCCCGGACGCGAACCTGGCCGAATCGCTCCAGCGCCTGCCGGGCGTCTCGATCGACCGGGACAATGGCGAAGGCCGCTCGATCACCGTGCGCGGCCTCGGCGGCGACTTCCAGATGACTCGCCTGAACGGCGCGGACGCCCAGGCCGTCTCCGGCGGCAACACGTCGGACGCCGGCGCGAACCGATCGCGCGGGTTCGACTTCAACACCTTTGCGTCCGAACTCTTCTCGAACATCCGGGTGACCAAGACGACGGCGGCGGTGAACGACGAAGGCTCATTGGGCGCGATCATCGATCTCACCACCGGCCGGCCGCTCGCCTACCGCGACAACCGCTACCTGATCGGCCTCGAGGGCGAATATCGCGAGAATGGGGGGACCTTCAATCCGCGCCTCACCGCGCTCTTTTCGCACCGGATCACCGACAGTTTCGGAATCCTCGCGTCCCTCGCCTATCAGGAGCAGCGCCAGCAGAGCGACCGCTACAGCCGCGGCATCGGCTCGTTCGAATATCTCTACCGCAACTCGCAGATCCCGGGCGTCACCCCGCCGACCTTCGGCTTCGCGCGCCCGGGCGGCACCGGCCCGACCTTCGGTTCCGATCCCGCGGCCTATGCCAAGCTCAGCCCGACGACGATCATCCCGGCGCTCCCCTCGATCAACCGCCAGGAGCTCGAATATGACCGCCTCGGGGCGACGGCGACGGCGCAGTGGCGCCCGTCCGGCCGTACCGAGATCGTCCTCGATGGCGTCTATTCGCGTTACCGCCAGGATTCGACGGTGAGCGGCATCACGCCGATCGGCCTCAACCGAAACTTCCCGACGACGGGCACCAGCGCCATCGCGGCGCAGACCCGCTTCCTCAACGGAACCGTGCGCCCGCTGCGCAACGCCAACGGCACGATCAACGCGACGGGCCTTGCCGACCGCATCGGCAGCGGGACGAACAACGGCCTGTTCCCGGCCTGCCGTCCGAGCGCGACCAACGAGTGCGGCCAGACGGCGGCGGGCGGCGTCCTCGTCCCCGGCACGGTGAACAGCTTCAATCCGAACAACCTCGATCCGTTCGATTATTACAACGCGCCGACCTCGCCCGGCTTCATCTCGAGCACCAACCAGCTCGCCGGCCTCATCCCGCTGATCGGCCGCACCAACACCAAGGTGCGCGAAGCCAACGTCAACGCCGCCGGCCAGGCCGATTATCTCGTGCTCGACGACGTCGACTGGAGGAGCTCCGCCGACGCGCAGTTCGGCGAGACCCAATTCTACCAGAGCACGCTCAACTTGACGCACGATTTCAGCGACAGCCTCTCCGCCGAAGGCACAATCGGCTATTCGCGCTCCGAATTCCGCGGCGTCGGCCTCCTCGCCGAGTTCAACTCGCTCGACCGCGACAATTACGTGTTCGACGAGCGCGGCGACGGCATCATGCCGGTCTTCAGCCCCGGCTTCGACGTGTCGGACCCCAGCCAGTGGACCCTGGTCAAGGGCCTCTCGGCGATCCGCTACATCAACACGTCGGTGGACAACGAATTTCGGGTCGCGCGCCTCAACTTCGCATACGAAGTGGACGACAGCTTTACTTTGCGCTGGGGCGGCACGCTCAAGCAGTTCGACTTCGTCAGCAACCAGGTCCGCCGCAACCAGGACATCGAGGCGATCAATCCGACGCTCCAGGAAGCGGGCCTGCAGATCACCGATCTCGGCCGCACCATCGGCTTCGGCCAGGGCCTCACCGTCTCGCCGGGGTCGCCGACGCGCATCTTCGTGCCGGATTTGAACGCCTTCATCCGCGAGTTCGGAATCAACTGCAACTGCGTCAACGAGTTCGGCGATTTCAGCGCCGTGCCCGACGGGCGGCAGAACAACCAGGTGCGCGAGCGCGACATGTCCGGCTTCTTCCAGCTCGACTACAACGTTGAGCTGCTGGGCCGGCCGCTGCGCGGAAACGGCGGCGTCCGCTTCGCCCGCACCCAGGTCACCGGCCGCGGCCGGGTCGGCGCGACCGACGGCACCGAAGGCATCCCCGTCACGGCCCGCAACACCTATTGGGACGTGCTGCCGTCGATGAACGCGAACTGGGAAGCGTCCGAGAACTTCCTCGTCCGCTTCGCCGCGTCGCAGACCATCTCGCGGCCGCAGCTCAACGCGCTGACGCCGGGCACGACGTCCTTCCCGAACGTCACGGGCGGCCTCAACGCCGCGGGCGCCGCGCCGGCGATCACCGTCGGCAACCCCTATCTGAGCCCGTTCCGCTCGACCAATTTCGACTTGAGCTTCGAGCGCTATTTCGGGCGCAGCGGCCTCATCGGCGTCAGCTTCTTCTTCAAGGACCTCGCCTCCTTCCCGCAGCAGATCGCGACGGAAATCCCGCTCCAGTCGGTGTTCGAGCCGGAAATCTTCGAGCAGCTCCTCGCCAGCTTCACCAACCAGGCCTTCCGCGATTACATCACCAGCGGCGGCCTGTTCGCGGTGCGCCAGTTCCAGGACGCGCCGGGCGGCACGATCAAGGGCGTCGAAATCAACCTCCAAACGGGCTTCGGCTTCATCAGCCCGCGGCTCGAGAATTTCGGCATTACGGCGAACTACACGCACATCGAATCGGAGCTGAACTACCTCACCAGCACCAGCCTCAACACGCGCCGCGGCCAGGCGACCGGCACCGCCCGCAACGAGTTCGCCACGGGTCCCTTCCTCAACACCTCGCCGGACGCGTTCAACGCGACCGTCTATTATGAGGACCGGACCTTCTCGGCCCGCGTTTCGGCGGCCTACCGCGAGCGCTACGTGAACCGCTTCCCGCTCGCCACCGGCACCTGCGCGGTCGGCATCGACACCAACAATGGCGGCCCCTGCAACTCGCCGGTGATCGCCGACTTCGGCTTCACCGAGAGCACGCTTAACGTGGACTTCGCCTCGTCTGTCAACTTGACCGACTGGATCCGCCTGACGTTCGAAGCGCGCAACCTCACCAACGCGACTGCCCACCGGACGATGTACGAAGCCAACCCGGTCACCCAGAACTACCAGTCCACCGGCCGCGTGTTCACGGCGGGTGCGCGTCTGACCTTCTAGCGGCAGCGGCCGCGCGCCGGGTGGGGCGTGAGTACTGGCGCGGTGCCTTTGCGAGGATGTTTGTTATGGCGATGTCCCTTTCACGAGTCGCGGCGGCGCTCGCCTGCGGGCTTTGCGCCGCCTGCGCTCCGGCCGATGCGGGTTCGGTCGAATCCGCTCCGGTGGCCTCCGTTGCCGCCGTTGCGTTCCCAGGCGCGGAAGGGGCGGGCGCCCGATCGCTCGGCGGACGCGGCGGGCGGGTGCTGCGCGTGACCACGCTCGCGGACAGCGGGCCCGGCTCGCTGCGCGCCGCGGTGGAGGCCGAAGGGCCGCGCACGATCGTCTTCGACATCGGCGGCACGATCGCGCTCAAGGCGCCGCTTCGCGTCCGCAGCGGCCGCGTGACGATCGCCGGACAAACGGCGCCGGGCGGCGGCATTGCGCTGCGCGACCAGCCCTTCCTGATCGAGGCCGACGATGTCGTCGTCCGCTACATCCGCGCGCGCCTCGGCGACGTGAGCCGCGTGGAGGCCGACGCCTTTTCGATCGTCAGGGGGCGCCGGATCGTCGTCGACCATGTCTCGGCGAGCTGGTCGGTCGACGAGACCCTCTCGGCCGGCGAGCCGACGCGCGACGCGAGCGGCGGCGTCCACGACGTTACCGTGCAATGGTCGATCATCTCGGAGTCGCTGAACGGATCGGGCCACGCCAAGGGCAGCCACGGCTACGGTTCGCTGGTCCGCGCCGGCTTCGGCGCGCGCCTCTCCTGGCATCACAACCTGTGGGCCCACCACAGCGCCCGCATGCCGCGCCCCGGCAATTACAACGGGCCGGACGTCGATCCCACGGGCCCGCTGATGGAGTTCCGCTCCAACCTCTTTTACAATTGGGGCGGCACCCGCTCCGGCTACAATGCCGACCAGGCGGCGCACATCGCCTATAATTTCATCGATAATGCCTATGTCGCCGGTCCGAACAGCACGCGCCCGGTGGCGTTCCACGAACAGAACCGGCTCGCGCGCGCTTTTTTCGCCGGGAACAGCATGAACGGCGCGGTGCCCGCCGATCCCTGGAGCCTCGTCACCGGCAATGCGGCGGCGGCGAACCGGCTGGCTCAGCCGGTGGACGTGGCTCCGGTGCGGGCGGATCCGGCGGCAAGTGCGTTCGAGCGGGTGCTGGCCGGCGCGGGCGCATCGCTGGTGCGCGACGCGGTGGATGCTCGGGTCGTCGCGAGCGTGCGCGCGAGAGGCGGGACGATCATCGACAGCCAGGCGCAAGTCGGCGGCTGGCCCGCGCTCGCGGCGGGTACGCCGTGGCGGGACACGGACGGCGACGGCATGCCCGACGACTGGGAGCGCCGCCACCGCTTCGATCCGGCCAACGCCGCGGACGGCAACGGCGACCGCGACCGCGATGGCTATACGAATTTGGAGGAATGGCTCGCGGAGTTGGCGGGCTGAGATAGGGACAGCGCGCGGCGCACCTCTGGGTGCCGCGTTGTGCAAATCGAGAGAACCCAGCCCGCCGGCAAGAGCGGGCAGGTCCTGAACGAGAGAGGATGAGGCCAGTGACGGGCGTTCGGTACGACATGGCTCCGGCGGGGGCGGCGGCATGATCCGCCTGTCGCGCAGGCAGATGCTTGCCGGCGCGCTCGGCGCGGGCGCGCTCGCCATCGGCGGCTGCGGCCGCGGGCGGAGCACCCTGTTCGGTACGGACACCCATCCGGCCGATTATCCGACGGTGCGCGCCTTTCGCTTCTTCGGCGACCGGATCGCGCAGCGCAGCGGCGGCCGGCTGACCTTGAAGCTCTTTCCCGGCGGCCAGCTCGGCGCCGAGCGCGACACGCTCGAGATCACCAGCTTCGGCGGGCTCGACTTCAACCGGGTGAACCTCGCCCCGCTCAATTCGATCGAGCCGCTCACCATCGTCCCTTCGCTCCCCTTCCTGTTCGAAGACGAAGGCCATATGCGCCGCTCGCTCGACGGGGCGCCGGGCCGCCAGGTGCTCGCCTCGCTGCAGCGGCACGATCTCATCGGCCTGTGCTTCTACGATTCGGGCGCGCGCAGCTTCTACAATACGCGCCGGCCGATCGTCCGGCCCGAAGACATGCGCGGCATGAAGATCCGCGTCCAGAATTCGGACCTGTACGTCGCCATGATCCGCGCCCTCGGCGCCGACGCGACGCCGATGGATTTGGGCGAAGTCTATCAGGGGCTGGTGCAGGGCGTGGTCGACGGGGCGGAGAACAACTGGCCCTCCTACCAGAGCGGGCGGCATTACGAGGTGGCGCCGCGCTATAGCCTGACCGAACATGTCATGGCGCCCGAAGTGCTGCTCATGTCGAAGACGGCGTGGGAGCGGCTGGAGCCGGGGGACCGGGAAATCGTGCTCGAAAGCGCGCGCGAGTCGGTGCCCTATATGCGCGGCATCTGGGATGCGCGGGTGGCCGAGGCGCGGACGGCCTTGCTCGCGGACGGAGTCGCGACCAACGAAGTCGACCGCGCGGCCTTCCGCCAGCGGATGCGGCCGGTCTGGGACGCGTTCGTCCGCAGCCCCGAGCAGAAGCGCGTGGTCGCGGACATCCTCGCTTTGGGAGGCGGCAATGCTTGAGCGGCTGCAGCGGATCAACGGCGCCGCAAGTGCCTTCTTGCTCAACGCCGGCGCCGTCGGCCTCATCCTCATGACGGCGATCATCGGCTGGCAGGTGTTCGGGCGCTTCGTCTTGAATTCCAGCCCGAGCTGGGCCGAGCAGGCCGCGCTCGTCCTCATGATCTGGTACGTCTTCTTCGCCGCCGCCGCGGGCGTTCGCCTCGGCTTCCACATCCGCATCGTCGCGCTGCAGACGGCGCTGCCGCCCCGCGCGCGCCGGGCGGTGCGGCTCCTCGCCCATCTCGTCGTCGGCGCCTGCGGGCTCGCCATCGCGATCTGGGGGACCGAGCTGGTGCTCCGGACCTGGAGCCACGTCATCCCGACGCTCGGGCTGCCGCGCGGCGTCGCATACCTGCCGCTGCCGCTGTCGGGCGTCCTTATGACCTTCTTCACCGTCGAACTCATCCTTGAGGATGCGGCCGGCGAGGAAAGCGCCGATCAGGAGTCCAGCCGGTGGAGCTAGCCGTCCTTCTTCTCACGCTCGTCGTGCTGCTGGCGATCGGCGTGCCGGTGGCCTTCGCCCTGCTCGGCGCGACCATCGCCTGCTTCCTGGCGATGGACATCCCGCTCGTCGTCGTCTTCCAGCGCATGGCCGCCGGAATCAGCGTCTTCAACCTGATGGCCATCCCCTTCTTCATCTTCGCCGGCGATCTCATGTACCGCGCCGGCATCGCCGGACGGCTGGTCCAGGTCGCCGAAGCGATGTTCGGCCGCGCCCGCGGCGGCCTCGGCCAGGTCAATGTCGGCGCGTCCATGCTGTTCGGCGCCGTCTCCGGCTCCGCCATCGCCAGCGCGTCGGCCATGGGCTCGACGCTCATTCCGCTGATGAAGGAGCGGAAATACGACGCGGACTATGCCGTGAACGTCACCGCGACGGCGGCGATCGTCGGGCTCCTCATCCCGCCCTCGCACAACATGATCATCTACGCCGCCGCCTCGGGGACCGGAGTCTCGATCGGCGACCTGTTCCTGGCCGGCGTCATCCCCGGCATCTTGACCGGGCTGCTGCTGATGGTCGTGGCCTGGGTCGTTGCGGTGCGCCGCGGCTATCCCAAGGGCGTGTTTCCGGGCTGGCGCTCGTTCATCCGCGCGGCGGTCTTCGCGATCCCCGGGCTGATGACTGCGATCATCATCATGGGCGGCATCCTGTCCGGCATCTTCACGCCGACGGAGAGCTCGGCCATCGCCGTCATCTACACGATCGCCGTCGGCGTCCTCGTCTACCGCACCTTGGGCTGGAGCGAGTTCATGGCGGCGGCGATCCAGTCGGTGAAGACGGCGGCGATGGTGCTCCTGATCATCGCGGCGGCGACCGGCTTCGGCTTCGCGCTCGCCATTCTCGAAGTGCCGGCGCAGCTCGCCGCCATGATCGGCTTCCTCACCGACAATCCGATCCTCATCCTGCTGATCGTGAACGTCATCCTGCTGCTGCTCGGCACCTTCATGGACATGGCGCCGCTCATCGTCATCACCACGCCGATCTTCCTCCCGATCCTCGCGCCGCTCGGCATCGATCCGACGCATTTCGGGATCATCATGATGCTGAACCTCGGCATCGGGCTGGTGACGCCGCCGGTGGGATCGGTGCTGTTCGTGTCCGCGGCGATCGGCAAGATCCCGATCGAGCAGACCGTAAAGACGATCTGGCCCTTCTACCTGGCGCTGATCGCGGCGCTGATGATGGTGAGCTACATTCCGGAGCTGTCGCTGGCCCTGCCGCGCTACTTCGGCTGAGCGCCGTTCGCGTGATTACTCGGCTTGGACGGCGGTGAGTCGGCAGCGCACGGGCGGCAGCGCCGCGAAATGCGCTTCGACCGTCTGGCCGACGGCCGCATCGTGGACGCCGCCCACGGCGCCGCTCGAAATCCACTGGCCGGGGCGGAGCGCAATGCCGCGCTTCGCCATCAGCTCGAACAGGAACACGGCGGAGCCGATGGCGCCGTCCGGAAAGGCGCGGGCGGTGCCGCGGCCGGTCGGCGCGCCATCGATGAGGAGGTCGACGGTCCAGTCCTCGAAGCCCGAAGCGCGCCAGTCGGGCACTTCGGCGCCGATGAGGAGGCCGTTATTGTTGCCGAAATCGGAAATGACGGCGACGGGTCCGATGGCGTTGATCGTGGCGAGGGGGGAGCTCGCGATCTCGATACCGACGAAGACGGCGTCGATGAGCGCGGCGGCGTCCTCGAGCGTGTAGCTGGTCTTGGCAGGATCGGGCGCGGCGCCGATGCGGAGGAGGAATTCGGCCTCCCCGGCTGCGAACCCTTCGGCGAAGACCGGCATGTCGGCACTTTCGTCCGAAGCGACGCGGCGCTCGGCGAAGATCGGGCCGGCGAGGCGGTCGGCGCCGAAGCGGGTCGCGAGCGGCTCGTTGATGCGGCCGACTTTCCAGCCGACGACCGGGCGGTCCCACGCGGCGATGGCTTCGTCCTGGATGCGGTAGGCGGCGTCGAGGCTTTCGGGAAGGTCGCCCGGATAGGCGCCGAGGCCCGCGGCGCTGCGGCGCGCGGCAAGGAAACGGCCGGCGATCGTCGCCGCGTGGTCAGCAACCAACGTCACTTCAGGGCTCCCCTTTTTCTTCTTTGGCGTGGAGTAGCGGAAACCGGTGTCATAAGCAACCGTCTGAACACTCCCGCTGCGGTTTCAAGCGCTTGGCCGCAGCGCCGAGGCGGCGCGGGCGCGGGCTTCGAGGGCGGCGCGATCGACCGGCTCGCCGGCGGGCGCGAGCCAGGTGCCGCCGACGCAGGCGACGGCAGGCAAAGCGAGCCAGTCGGGTGCATCCTGGGTGGTGATCCCCCCCGTCGGGCAGAAGCGCACCTGTCCGAAGACGGAGGCGAGGCCCTTCAGCGCGGGAATGCCGCCCGAGGCCATTGCGGGGAAGAATTTGAGGCGGGTAAAGCCGAGATCGAGCGCGCGCATCACGTCGCTGGCGTTGGAGACGCCGGGGAGTAGCGGCACGGGCGCATCCGTAGCCGCTTCGCCGAGGCGCTGCGTCAGGCCCGGGCTGACGACGAACTCGGAGCCGGCTTCAATGGCGGCGGCGAGCATGTCGGGATTGAGCACGGTGCCCGCGCCGACGATCGCGCCGGGGACCTGCTTCATGGCGCGAATGGCGTCGAGCGCGGCGGGCGTGCGCAGCGTCACTTCGAGGACCGGGAGGCCGCCGGCGACGAGCGCTTCGGCGATGGGCAGCGCATCTTCGACGCGGTCGATCACCAGCACCGGGATGACCGGCGCGGCGCGCATGATGGTGTCGATGTCAGCCAAGCTTAGCTCCTTCGTTGAGGCGCGCGCGCGGGCCTTCCTCGCTCATCGCGCGAACCGCGCCAAGGACGGCGCGGCGGAAGCGCGGGTCCTCGGCAAGGCGCGCGGGGAAGATCTGGCGCAGGGCGAGGAGGCGCTCGGCGGTTTCGTCGGTCACGCCCGCATCGGCGAGGGTGCCGGCGAGCGGATCGACGATCCCGGCGCCGGCGCGGGCCTGGCGGCGGATGAAGAGCATCCAGGCGGCGATTGGAACGGCGAGGCGATCGATCGAGCGGCCTGCGGCGAGCGCGTCGGCGATCGTGTCGAGCAGGCGGTAGGGGAGCTTCTGCGAACCGTCCCAGGCGATTTGCGAGAGGCGGTGGCGGATCGCGGGGTTGCGGAAGCGCTCCACTATCTCGCCGGCATAGGCCTGGAGATCGATGCGGGAGGGCGCGAGGGTGGCGGCGACGTCCTCGCGCACCATCGCCTCGACGAAGCGGGCGAGCTCGGCGTCGGCCATGGCGTCGGCGACGGTTTCATGGCCGATGAGGGAGCCCAGATAGGCGAGGGACGAGTGGGCGCCGTTCAGGATGCGCAGCTTCGCTTTCTCCCAAGCGCCGACGTCGGCGGCCATGGTGACGCCTACCGAGGCCAGGTCGGGCGAGCCTTCCGGGAGCACGTCCTCGATCACCCAGGCGGTATAGGCTTCGCGGCTGACCGGGATATCGTCCCGAAAGCCCTTCTCGGCAACCAGGACGCGGAGGCGATCGTCGGTGGCGGGCGTGATCGAATCGACCATCGTATCCGGGAAGACCGCTTCGGCTTCGATCCAGCGGGCGAGCTCGGAGTCGACGCGGCCGGTGTATTCGAGGACGGCGGCGCGGAGCTTCTTGCCGTTCGAGACCATGTTGTCGCAGCAGAGCGGGGTGAAGGCGGGAAGGCCGGCGGCGCGGCGGTCGGAGAGGCCGAGGGCGAGCCAGCCGACGATGCTGACGGGATGGTCGGAGTCGGCGAGGTCGCGGACGATGTCGGGGTGGGCCATGTCCAGCGTGCCGTCGCCGGCGAGACAATAGCCTTTTTCGGTGACCGTGGAGGAGACGATGCGGACGGCGGGATCGCGAAGGAGAGCGCGGACGCCATAACCTTCGCCGGGGCCGAAAAAGGCCTTGTGCGCGGTGAGGGTGCGGAAGCTCGTCTCGGCATCGAGGATGGCGAGGGTGTAGCGGCCGCCTTGCTTCTTGAGCGCTTCCACTGTGCCGGGCGAGCGCAGCGAGACGGCGGCGATGCCCCAGCGCGCATCGGAGGCGAGGAGCCGGTCGATGTAATCGGCTTGGTGCGCGCGGTGGAATGCGCCCGGGCCGAAGTGGACGACGCCGACGCTCACAAGGTGACGCCGCGCTTCCAGATCGCGATCTCGCGCTCGCCGTTGCGTTCCGCGGCCGTCGCTTCGCCGCCGGCGACGGCGAGGATGCGGGCGGCGAGCGAGTCGGCCGCCGCGTCGAAGCCGCGGGCGAGGACCAAGCCGGCGTCGAAATCGATCCAGCCCTTCTTGCGCGCGGCGAGGCCGCTGTTCGACGCGATCTTCACCGTGGGCACCGGGAAGCCGAGCGGCGTGCCGCGGCCGGTGGTGAAGAGGATCACGGTCGCGCCGGCGGCGGCCAGCGCGGTCGAGGATACGGCGTCGTTGCCGGGCGCTTCGAGCAGGGTCAGGCCCTTGCGGCGGATGCGCTCGCCGTAGCGCAGGACGGAGGCGACCGGCGCCTGGCCCGCCTTCTGGACGGCGCCGAGGGATTTTTCTTCCAGCGTGGTGATGCCGCCCTCGATATTGCCGGGCGAGGGGTTCTCGGAGACCGGCTGGCCATTCGCCAGGAAGTAGCGTTTGAAGTCGTTCACGACGCCGACGATCTGGTCGAACACGCCGCGGTCGCGGGCGCGGGCCATGAGCAGGCGTTCGGCGCCGAAGATTTCGGGGATTTCGCTCAGGATCGCCGAACCGCCGGAGCCGACGACGCGGTCGGCGATGCGGCCCACCAAGGGATTGGCGGTGAGGCCGGAAAAGCCGTCCGAGCCGCCGCACTTCAGTCCCACGACCAGCTCGGAAAGCGGCGCCGGCTGGCGGACGGCGAGCGCGGCGGTGGCGACCAGCGCATCCACCGCGGCGAGGCCCGCTTCGGTTTCGTCTTCCTCATACTGCGCCCTGAGGGTGCGGACGCGGCCGCGGAGGGCCTCGGGAATTTCCGCCATCAGCGCGTCGAGCTGGTTCGATTCGCACCCTAAGCCGACGAGGAGGACGCCGCCCGCATTGGGGTGGCAGGCGAGGGCGGCGAGGAGGGAGCGGGTGCCGTTCAGATCGTCGCCGAGCTGCGAGCAGCCGTGCGGGTGGGTGAAAGCGTGGACTCCGTCCACCGCGCCGGCGTGGCGGGCGCTGGCGATGCGCGCGATCCGGTCGGCGGTGCGGGCGACGCAGCCGACGGTGGGGATGATCCAGATCTCGTTTCGCGTCCCCACCCGCCCGTCGCCGCGCCGGTAGCCCATGAAGCGGGCCTCGCGGTCGGCGGGAAGGGCGGCGCCCTTCACAGGCTCGTAGGCATAGCCTTCGACGCCGGTGAGAAGCGTCTCCACATTGTGGACATGGACGTGGGCGCCCGCCGCCGCATCGGCGCGCATCCGCCCGATCGGCCAGCCGAACTTCCTCACCGTCTCCCCAGCCGCCAGCGGGCGGAGCGCGAATTTGTGGCCCTTTGGGATGGCCCCGGCAATCTCGATTTCGGCGCCGCCGGCACCGACGCGGTCGCCGGGTTCGAGCGCCGTCAGGGCCACGGCGACGTCGTCGCTCGGGTGGAGCTGGAGCACATCGGCCGTCGCCGGCGGTGCTTCGAGGAGGTCGGCTTGAGTCATCCGGTAACCGGTGTCATGTACTGGCTCCGGGTGCGCCCGGCAAGGGTGCGCAGGCGCCGTATCTGTTTGTGGAATGCGCGGCGTTTGCAGACTAGGGTGCGCCGCGAACGGAGGGCAGCTTGGCGACGAACAGGGACGAAGGGCGGCGCGCGGCGAAGCCGACGATCAACGACGTCGCGCGGATCGCGGGCGTGTCCAAGAAAACCGTGAGCCGAGTCATCAATCGCTCGCCTTTGCTGAACGAGGAAACGCGAGAGAAGGTCGAGAAAGTCATCCGCGAGCTGGGCTACGTGCCCAATCCGCAGGCGCGGGCGCTGGCGCTCCGCCGCAACTTCCTCGTCGGCCTCATCCACGACAATCCGAACGCGCAGATGGTGCTGAATGTCCAGCAGGGCATCTTGGAAGCGCTCCACGGGACCGAGTTCGCGATGGTGATCCGGCCGGTGGACCGGAACAGCGCCGCCATGCTCGACGACGTGCGCCATTTCCTCGAGCAGCAAAGGCTTTACGGCGTCGTCCTCCTCCCGCCGATCAGCGAGAACGACAAGCTTGCGCGGCTTTGCGACGAACTCGACGTCAAATATGTCCGCATGGGCTCGGCCGAGCTCGACGATCCCGATCACATGGTGGCGTCGAACGACCGCGAGGCGGTGGCGGACGCGGTCGAATATCTGATCGCGCAGGGGCACCGGCTGATCGGCCTCATCGAAGGGCCCGACGGCTTCCGCTCGGCCAAGGAGCGCCGCCTCGGCTTCGAGGACGCGCTGGCGAGCGCCGGGATCAAGCTGCCGCGAAGCCTCATCGCCCACGGCAATTACACGTTCGAGACCGGCGTGGCGGCGGCGAACCGGCTGCTCGACCTATCCCCGCGGCCGACGGCGATCTTCGCCTCCAACGACGAAATGGCGGCGGGTGTCGTGCACGCGGCGCGCGACCGGGGGATCGACATTCCCTCGCAGCTTTCGGTGCTCGGCTTCGACGACACGCCGATCGCGGCCCATATCTGGCCGCCGCTCACCACCGTGCGCTGGCCGATCGTTTCGATGGCGCGCGCCGCGGCCTACAAGCTGGTCGGGACGCTGACGCCCGATCCCGACCCGCCGGAGCCGTCTTTGTTCATCTCCTCGCTCGTGCGCCGCGCCTCGGTCGCGCCGCCGCCGGAGCGCTGACGTGACGTGGCGCGACGTGCCGGGGCGCGACGTGCCGGGGCGCGACGGGGCGCTCGCGTTCCTTACCGCGCCCGTCTCGCCGCAGACGTTCCTGGCCGAGCATTATGAAAAGGCGCCTCTGGTCGCGCTGCACGGCGCGCCGGAGCGTTTCGCGTCCTTGCTGACGCTGGCGCGGGTCGACCGCTTCCTTGCCGAGGCGGACCTGCGCGGCAACATGGTCAGGCTCGCCAACCATCATGCGCCGGTTCCGGAGGAAAGCTACGTCGACGCGGACGGGCGGATCGATGCGACGGCGGTGGCGCGGGAATATGGCGGCGGCTCGACGATCGTCTTGAACGAGCTTCACGAATGGATACCGGAGCTCAGCGCCTTCTGCCGCGCGGTCGAGGAAGCCTTTTCCTCGCACGTCACGACCAACGTCTACCTGACGCCCGCCGGCAACCAGGGCTTCCCGCCGCATTACGACAATCACGACGTGTTCGTGATGCAGGTCTCGGGGCGCAAGCTCTGGCGGCTCTGGGAAACGCCGGTCGACACGCCCTATCGGGGCGAGCGCTTCGAGCAGAGCGGCTTCGTCGCCGAGACGGTGAGCCGCGAGTTCGTGCTGGAGCCGGGCGACTGCGCCTACATTCCGCGCGGCGCGATGCACGATGCGGAGAATGTGGGGGAGGAACCGTCGCTTCACATCACGGTCGGCCTCTTCACGAAGAAATGGGCGGAGCTGGTGCTGGAAGCGGTGTCGGAGCTGGCGCTGGCCGAGCCCGCCTTCCGCCGCTCGCTGCCGCCGGGCTTCGCCACGCGCGATTTCGACCGGGCGGCGGCCGAGGCGCATTTCGCGAAGCTGCTCGCGGCGGTGGGCGAGAAGGCGGAGATGGACGGCGCGTTCGATCTTCTCGCCGACGCCTTCGTCCGGGCGCGGCGGCCGAACGTTTCGGGCGTGATCCTGCACGGCAAGCCGCGCGCCGGCGACCGCTTCCGGCTGCGCGGGTTCGTGCCCTGGAACGTGGCGGAGGACGAAGCGGGGCGCATCGTGCTCGTCGGGCCCGGCGGCGATCTCGCCTTCGATCCTGAGGACGAGGCCGCGCTCGATCTGGCGCTGTCGGGCGAGCCGTTCGCGGCGGAGGATCTCGCCGGCGAGCGGGGCGCGGCCGTGCTGGAGGCGCTGTGGAGCGGCGGCTATCTGGAGCGGGTTACAGCCTGAGCCATGCCGTCACCCCGGACCTGATCCGGGGTCCACCTTCTTCCTCTCGCCGCCCGCAAGAAAGAAGGTGGATGCCGGATCGAGTCCGGCATGACGGATCCCGATTTGTCTCAGCCCGCCTCCCCATAAAAAAAGCCCCGGCGCGAACCGGGGCTTCTTCCTTTCAGTTCCTGACGGCAGCCTCAGCGGCGGCAGCCGTAGCCGGCGCGGTCGGTCGGGTCGTTGTTCGAGACGCCGTTGCGGCCGTTGCCGCGCCGATCGGTGGGGTCGCTGTTGGTGACGCCCGTGGCGCAGCCGCCGCGCGGATTGCCGCCGCCGTTGCGGCCGAAGCCCGGGCGGTCCGTCGGATCGGTGTTGGTACGGCCGGTGCGTCCGAAGCCCGCCTGGTCGCCCGCGTCGCTGTTGGTAACGCCGGTGCGGCCGTTGCCGCGCGGATCGCCCGGATCGCTGTTGCTGCGGCCGGTCTGGGCCTCGGCGGCAGTGGCGCCGACCGCGATCGCCGCAGCGCCGGCGACGGCGCCGCCGACAACCGTGCCCATGAAGGAGCGGCGCGTGACTTTTCTGGTGGGCTTCACTTCGATTTCCTCCCCGTTTGATTCCCCCGAATCGCGCGACTGCCTTGGCGGTCTTCCCGCGCGACTGGTCTCGACTGGCAGCGTAACCATTTCTGCCGCGTACCGAAAGCGTGAATCGTGGCGGCGCGATGGCTTTTTTGCTCCGCCTCAGGACAGGCGCGTCCGCGAGCCGCGGGGTTGATATCTTCTATGACACCGGTTACCGGACGCAGCAGGCGAAGGGCACATTCGCCGCTTCACGCGTTAGGAAAGCCGATGCCGAGGCCGCTCACCCTCCATCCCGACAGGCTGCTTCCCGCCGATCCGGGCACGCGCGCCGTCGCGCGCGCGCTCTACGACGGCGTGGCCGCGCTCCCGATCGTCAGCCCGCACGGCCATACCGACCCGGCCTGGTTCGCAAGCGACGCGCCTTGGACGAACGCGACGCAGCTCCTCCTCGCGCCGGACCATTACCTGTACCGGATGCTCTACTCGCACGGCGTGCCGCTGGACCGCCTCGGCGTCCCCGGCCGCGGCGGCAACTCGGCGGCCGACCCGCGCGAAGCGTGGCGGCTGTTCGCGAGCCATTACTACCTGTTCCGCGGCACCCCGTCGCGCATGTGGCTCGACCATGTCTTCGCCGAACTGTTCGGCATCGACGTCGCGCTCGAGCCCGCCACCGCCGACCATTATTTCGACGCGATCGGCGAAGCGCTGGCGACGCCCGCCTTCCGTCCGCGCGCCTTGTTCGACCGGTTCAACATCGAGCTTCTGGCCACAACCGAAGGCGCGCACGAGGACCTCGTCCATCACGAGGCGATCCGCCGCTCCGGCTGGAACGGGCGGGTGGTCACGACCTACCGTCCGGACGCGGTGATCGATCCCGAACATGAAGAGTTCGGCGCCGCTCTCGCGCGCTTCGCGGAACTCTCCGGCGAGGACGTCCACTCGTGGAACGGCTACCTCGCCGCACACCGCAAGCGCCGCGAGGACTTCCGCCGCGCCGGGGCCACCGCGACCGACCACGGCCATCCGACGCCGCGCACCGCGAACCTGGGGCAGGCCGAGAAGGAAGCGCTCTTCCGCCGCGTCGTCACCGGCGCCTGGTCGCCAGGCGATGCCGAGCTGTTCCGCGCCCAGATGCTGACCGAAATGGCGCTGATGAGCCTCGAGGACGGGATGGTGATGCAGATCCATCCCGGCGCCTTTCGCAACCACAATTGGCTGCTCCACCAAAGCCATGGCCGGGACAAGGGCGCCGACATCCCGACGCGCACCGATTATGTCGAGAATCTGAAACCTTTGCTCGACCGAGTCGGCAACGAGGCTTCGCTTTCGATCATCCTCTTCACCCTCGACGAGAGCGTCTATGCGAGGGAGCTCGCGCCGCTCGCCGGCCATTATCCGTGCCTGAAGCTGGGCCCCGCCTGGTGGTTCCACGACAGCCCGGAAGGCATGCGCCGCTTCCGCGAGAATGTGACGGAGACGGCCGGCTTCTACAACAGTGTCGGCTTCAACGACGACACCCGCGCATTCCTCTCGATCCCGGCGCGCCACGACGTCGCCCGCCGCGTCGATTGCGCCTTCCTCGCCCGCCTCGTCGCCGGGCACCGCCTCGGAGAGGACGAAGCGCACGAACTCGCCCACGACCTCACCTACGGCCTCGTCAAGCGGGCGTACCGCCTGGACGAGGGTCACGCCGCAGCCGCCTGAAACGGAGCATCTTCGAATGTACGACCGCACCTATTACGCCACCCACCCCGACATGATGGAGTGCGTCTCCAACGAGGAGCTGCGCGACCGCTACCTGATCGGCGGCCTGTTCCGCGACGGCGCGTGCGTCCTGAACTACACCCACGCCGACCGCTTCGTGATCGGCGGCGTCGCCGTCGCCGGCGGCGAGGTTCGCCTGCCCGCACAGGAGGAGCCCGCCACGGCCAAGGGCAAGCCCTTCCTGGAGCGGCGCGAGCTTGCCGTCGTCAACGTCGGCAAGACGCAGGGGACGGTCACCGTCGATGGCGAGGCTTTCGAGCTCGGCGAGATGGATTGCCTCTACGTCACCATGGGCGCGGCGGACGTCGTCTTTTCGGGCGAGGGCGCGCGTTTCTATCTCGCCTCCTGTCCGGCGCACCAGGCGTTCCAGACGAGGAAGCTCGGCATCGCCGAGGCCAACAAGCTGGAGCGCGGCAGCCTCGAGGAATCGAACGAGCGGACCATCTACCAGCTCGTCATCCCGGGCGTGTGCGATTCGGCGCAGCTCGTCATGGGCCTCACCGTGCTGAAGCCCGGCTCCGTCTGGAACACGATGCCGCCGCACATTCACGAGCGGCGTAGCGAAATCTATTTCTACTTCGGGCTCGACGGCGGGAACGACCGCGTCTTCCACTACATGGGCCAGGGCGACCAGCTCCGCCACATCGTGATGGCGAACGAGGAAGCGGTGATCAGCCCGGTCTGGTCCGTCCATATGGGCGCGGGGACCAAGGCCTATGCCTTCATCTGGGCGATGGCCGGCGAAAACCAGGATTATACCGACATGAACGTGCTGGACATCTGCCAGCTTCAATAGGGGGCGCGGCAGCGGGAGAAGGGAAACGGAAACACCGTTCGGGCTGAGCCTATCGAAGCCCTGCCCTTCTCCAGCCGCCGACAAGAAGGACAGGCCTTCGACAAGCTCAGGCCGAACGGTTTTGGGGACACGATGATGACGAACATGTTCGATCTTACGGGCCGCGTGGCGGTCGTAACGGGCGCCAGCACGGGCATCGGGCAGGGGATTGCCGTCGCGCTCGCGCAGGCGGGCGCGGACGTCGCGCTGGTCGGGCGCTCGCCGGCGGACGAGACCGCCGAACTGGTCCGCGCAGCGGGGCGGCGTGCGGCGCTGGTCGAGGCCGATCTCTCGACCATCGCGCCGGTGCAGGGCGTCGTCGATCGGACGCTCGCCGAACTCGGCGGCCTCGACATCCTGGTCAACAATGCCGGCATCATCCGCCGCGCCGACGCCGTTGATTTCTCCGAAGAAGATTGGGACGCCGTTATCGACACGAACCTCAAATCCGTCTTCTTCCTCTGCCAGGCCGCCGCCCGGCACATGATCGGAAACGGCCGCGGCAAGATCGTCAACATCGCCTCGATGCTGAGCTTCCAGGGCGGGATCCGGGTGCCGAGCTACACCGCCTCCAAGTCGGGCGTCGCGGGGCTGACCAAGCTCCTCGCCAACGAGTGGGCGTCGAAAGGCATCAACGTGAACGCGATAGCGCCCGGCTACATCGCGACCAACAATACGGCGGCGCTCCAGGCGGACGAAAGCCGCAACCGCCAGATCATGGAGCGCATCCCGGCGGGCCGCTGGGGCGCGCCTTCGGACCTTGGCGGGGCGGCGGTGTTCCTGTCCTCTTCGGCTTCGGATTATGTTCATGGCCATGTGCTTGCCGTGGACGGCGGCTGGCTTGCGCGGTGAGGGGGCTCGGCGGACCAGAGGCTGGCAAGACTTGGGAGGGTGAGATGACCGTAGTCTGCTTCGGGGAGCTGCTTCTTCGCCTCACCGCTCCCGGCCGCGAGCTGCTCCTGCAGACGCCGCGGCTCGACGTCACAGTCGGCGGCGCGGAAGCGAATGTTGCCGTCGGTCTCTCCTGCCTCGGCCACCGCACGTCCGTCGTCAGCCGCATTCCCTCGAACGCGCTCGGCGAAGCGGCGGTCGGCTATCTCCGGCGCTACGGTGTCGACGCTTCGGCGGTGACCGCCGCGCAAGGCCGCATGGGCCTCTACTTCCTCTCGCCCGGCGCCGGGCTGCGGGCGTCCGAGATCGTCTATGACCGGGAAGGCTCGGCATTCGCGCTCGCCGGCCCGGGCGACTTCGATTGGGACCGGCTGCTGGACGGCGCGGCGCTCTTCCACATGTCGGGCATCACGCCCGCCCTCGGGCCGCGCTCCTCCGACCTTGCGGTCGCGGCGGCCGAAGCGGCGAGCGCGCGGGGCGTGCCGATCTCGTTCGACGGCAATTACCGGGCGCAGCTCTGGCAGGGCTGGGAAAGTAATCCGCGCGCCATCCTGACCGAGCTCGTGGGCAAGGCCGAGATCCTGTTCGGCAACCACCGCGACGTGTCCCTGCTCCTCGGCCGCGACTTCGGCGGATACGGGGAAGGGCGGCGGCGCGGCGCGGCCGACGCGGCGTTCGAGGCCTTCCCCAGGCTGCGCCTGATCGCATCGACCGCGCGCCACGTCGAGGATGCCGACACGCACCGCATCTCGGCGCGCGTCGACAGCCGCGACGGCTTTGCCCAGACCGACGAAGTGACGGTCGCGGGCATCGTCGACCGGATCGGCGGAGGCGACGCCTTTGCCGCCGGCGTGCTCCACGGGGTGCTGACCGGCCGGGATCTCGAATGGACGGCCAAAGCCGGGCTTGCGGTGACCGCGCTCAAGCACAGCCTCCCCGGAGACGCGAGCCTGTTCGGCGTGCGGGATATCGAAAGCTTTCTTTCAGGCGAGCTGGATGTCCGGCGCTAGTCTGGCCCCTCTCCCTTTACGGGAGAGGGAGGGGCCCGCCGCGAAGCGGTCGGAGGGTGAGGGCACGCTGTACGAGAACGTGCCCTCACCCTCCCAGCGGCTGTGCCGCTGGGCCCCTCCCTCTCCCGAAATGGGAGAGGGACTATGAAACTCACCCGCCGAGCCTTTATCGGGAGCGCTGCGGCCGTCGCTGCCACGCCCGCTCGCGCCGCCCCGCGCCGTCCCATCGTCGAGACCACCCTCGGCCGTATCCGCGGCACCTCCGAAGCCGGCCTCTCCGTCTTCCGCGGCATCCGCTACGGCCTTGCCGAACGCTTCCGCGCGCCCGCCGCGCCGCCGCGCTCCCGTGCCGTCGTCGCAGCGACGGCGTTCGGCCCCTCCGCTCCGCAGCGGGGGGAGCGCTACGATCCGTCGAGCGAGGACTGCCTGTTCCTCAACGTCTGGACGCCGGAGCCGCGCGCCGGCGCGAACCGGCCGGTCATGGTCTACTTTCACGGCGGCGCTTACTCGACCGGCTCCGTCGCCGATCCGCTGAACGACGGGCGCCACCTCGCCGCCGCCCAGGACGTGGTGGTGGTGACCGTCAACCACCGGCTGAACGCGTTGGGCTATCTCTACCTTGCCCGCCTCGACCCCCGCTTCCCCGACAGCGGCAATGCCGGGCAGCTCGACCAGATCCTGGCGCTGCGTTTCATCCGGGACAATATCGCCCGCTTCGGCGGCGATCCAAGCCGCGTGCTCGTCTTCGGCCAATCGGGCGGTGGCGCCAAGATCGCGACGATGATGGGCATGCCGGCGGCGCGCGGCCTCTTTCACCGCGCGATCACGATGAGCGGCCAGCAGGTCACGGCTTCGGGGCCGCTCAACGCCACCGCCCGCACCCGCGCCTACATGGCGGCGCTTGGCGTGCGCACGGCCGACGAACTCGTTGCGCTTCCCGCCGCGCGCCTGGTCGAAGGCCTGGCGGCGACCGACCCGATCATCGGCGGCTCCGTCTATTTCGGGCCGGTGCTCGACATGAAGTGGCTGGACCGGCATCCCTTCTGGCCCGACGCCCACCCGCAGTCGAACGCCATCCCGATGATCCTGGGCAATACGCGCGACGAGACGCGCGCCTTCATGGATCCGGCGAGCGAGCGGATCCGAACGCTTTCGTGGGACAATCTCGCCGAACGCCTCGCGCCCGAGCTTCGAGTCGACATCCATCCCGAATGGGTGGTGGCGCAGTATCGCGCGCAGTTTCCGGACTGGTCGCCCGAGCGCATCTTCTACGCCGCGACCACGGCGGGGCGGAGCTGGCCCGGGCAGGTGATCGAGGCGGATGCGCGCGCGGCGGCGGGGACGCGGACCTGGGTCTACCAGCTCGATTTCCAGTCACCGACGGAGCCGAGCCGCGGCGCGCCCCACACGATGGACATCGCGCTCGCCTTCGGGACGCTGGATGCGCCCGGCTCCTACACCGGCACGGGCCCTGCGGCGCGGGCGCTCAGCGCCGCGATGATGAAGAGCTTCGCTTCGTTCGCCGCCGACGCCGATCCGAACGCGGCTGGCGTCCCGCACTGGCCGGTCTATGCGCTCCCCCAGCGGCAGACGATGGTGTTCGATATATCGACCCGCGCCGTCGCCGACCCGCGACGGTGGGAGCGCGAACTCTTCGCCCGCGTGCCCTACATCCAGCCGGGCACGTAAAACCGGCAGGACGGGACGTTCACTCTCTTGGGGGTGAGCGAAAGAGCCCCGCCCTGCGCGGACCGGCACAAGGGTGCTTGCGCCGGCCGGGCCAGCCTACCAGCGAAGAAAGAATCGAGATAGGTCCATTTTCGGACCTAATTTGTTAACCATTGCGCCTTAGAGACGGTGTGGCGCAGGAGCCGGTCAGTACCTCCCAGTCCGACCCGGCTCCTGCGCCACCGATCCCCCCACAGCCCGAGACTTTCAGCGTGCGCCTCAGCGCGCGTCGCCGCGCATTTCGCGGTCGCGCGCGGTTGTGGGCTGCTGGATGAAGCCGTCCTGCTGTCCCGGATAGCGGCCCGAGCGCGGCTCCATCGTGGCGACATCCCACTCGGCTTCGACGAAGGGCGCGCGCGTCGGCGTCACCTGCGGATAGCCGCCAACCTCCCGCTCGTCGTCGATGATCTCGCCGCGCCCTTCCGCGACGTCGAAGAGGATGCGGATGTCGTGCGCGTCCCGGTCCCAGGGGCGGGCGCCGGCGAAGCGCAGGACGTGGGTCTCGACCTGGTTTGCGGGAATGACGTCGAGGCCGGCGGGCCAGACGACCGGCCGCCGCATCTCGATGATCCGCGCCGGGCTGGTGGTGTAGCGGCCGAACATCGGGAGCGGGCGGCCCATCCGGTCCACCGCGAGATTGTCGCGGCCGTGATAGCGAAGGTCGCCGACGCCGCCGATGGTGAGAAAGGCGACGTCCGGGCGGGTGGAGAAGCCGGCGCGAAGCACGTTGCCGACGGCGGAGAGTTCGCCGAGCTGGTGCGGGTTCGATCCCCATTCGAGGTCCATCAGATTGTAGTGCACCGCCTGCGCGCCGGGATTGAAGATGAAGTTGTTGACCACGGCCGCGTGGACGCCGCCCTTCAGCATCGGCGAGCGCTCGTAATTGTGGGCATACAGGTTGCGGTAGATGAGTATGCCCGTCGCATTGTCGTGGATCAGCGAGCCCTTGGAGTGCTCGCCCTTGGGGTGGCTGCCTTCGGCAAGACCTTCGGCGAGCACGTTGTAGCTGAAGGTGATGTTGTGGCTCGTGCCGCGGCGCCATTCCTCCGGCGTTGTGCCGGTGAAGCGCGGGCCGGAGGCGGAGAGGTTTTCGTCCAACGCCCAGGTAATCGTGCAATGGTCGACGATGACGTTCCGCGCGGCGACGGTGGAGATGCCGTCCGCTTCCCAGCCGCTTCTCGGCGCCTGGCCCGAAACGCCGCTTCTGATCCTCAGATGACGGACGATCACGTCGTTGGCGCGAATGTCGATGCCGCCGCGGATGATCGTGATGCCGGGCGAGGGCGCGGTCTGGCCGGCGATCGTCAGGAAGGGCTCGGAGATGGTGAGGGTGGTGAGGCCCAGGTCGACGACGCCCGCCACCTCGAAGACGACGATGCGGGGGCCGCGTGCTTCCACGGCGGCTCGGAAGGAGCCGGGGCCGCTCGCATCGAGGTTGGTGACTCGGACGATCCGCCCGCCGCGGCCGCCGGGCGTCTCGGCCGCCCAACCGACGGCGCCGGTGAAAGCCTGGGCGAGCGCCGGCGCCGGCGCGAGCATGCAGAGGGCGAGAAGAGCGAGGCGGAGAAGCGTCATCGAAGGGTTTCCTCTCGGAACTCGCAGCCTTGACAGAAGCGCCGCGTCGGCTCAATCACGCTTATGACACCGGTTACTTAGAAACGAAAGCCGGAAGCGGCGACCGTGCACACACGGCGCTGCGGGAGAGGAACGGCAAGGCGGCTCCTCTGGGAACGTCCTTCCGCTCCGGTCCCCTCCGGCCGACGCCGCGCCCGGCGCTGCAGACACCGGTGTCAGGAACAAGGGGAGGAACTGAACATGCTGACCATCGAGAAAACCGGCCGGACCCGCTTCCTTCGCCTGCTGGCCGGCGGAACCGCGCTCGGCCTGATCGCGAGCCCCGCCCTGGCGCAGGCCCCCGCCGACGCTCAGCCGCCGGCCGGCGAAACCGAAGAGGACGGCACGCCGACCGGCGACGCCGCCGCCGCCGAGGGCGAGGAGATCGTCGTCACCGGCTTCCGCGCGTCACTCAACGCAGCGCTCCAGGACAAGCGCGAGGCGAACGGGATCATCGACGTGATCCGAGCCGAGGACATTGCCGACTTCCCCGACAACAACCTCGCCGAATCGATCCAGCGCATCCCGGGCGTCACCATCACCCGCGACCAGGGCGAAGGGCGCAATATCTCGGTCCGCGGCCTCGGGCCGGCCTTTACCCGCGTCCGCATCAACGGGCTCGAGGGCCTCAGCACCACCGGCGGCGCCGACGCGTCGGGCGGCGCGAACCGGGGCCGCCAGTTCGACTTCAACGTCTTCGCCGCCGAACTCTTCAACTCGATCACCGTGCGCAAGACCGCGTCGGCGGACGTCGAGGAAGGCTCGCTCGGCGCGACCGTCGATCTCCAGACCGCGCGCCCCTTCGATTATCGCGACCCGTTCACCGTCGCCGTCTCGGGCGCGGTCGGCCTCAACGACCTGTCCAATTCCGTCGACCCACGCCTCGCCGGCCTCGTCTCCTGGCGCGCGCCGGGCGGCGAGTTCGGGATCCTCCTCTCCGCCGCCTACAGCGAGCGCGGCATCCTGGAAGAAGGCCCTTCGACGGTCCGCTGGGAACGCGGCACCGACAATGGCGGCTTCAACGCCGCGTCGACGCTGCCCACCGGCGCTACCCAGGGCTTCGCCTTCTTCGCGCCGCGCATCCCGCGCTACGACAGCTACCGCTACGAGACGCAGCGGCTCGGTCTCACCGGGTCGGTCCAGTGGCAGCCGAGCGAAGCCACCCTGCTGAGCTTCGACGCGCTTTATTCGCGCTTCCGCTCGGAGCGCGCCGAGCAATATCTCGAAGCGATTTCGTTCAGCCGCTCGGGCACGGGCAAGCCGCAGACGGTGATCCTGCCCGGCGCCGTGGTGGACGAGAACAACAGCCTGGTGCGCGGCACCTTCAACAATGTCGACGTGCGCGTCGAATCCCGCTTCGACGAGCTCGAAACGCAGTTCCAGCAATATACGCTGAACCTGCGCCAGGAATTCGGCGACCGCCTCCGCTTCGACGCGCTCGCCGGCTATTCCAATTCGCAGTTCGAGAACGCCGTCCAGACCACCGTCGCGCTCGATGCGGCGAACGTCCAGGGCTACAGCTACGACTTCACCAACGGCCGCTTCCCGACGTTCAACTACGGCAACTTGAACGTCGCCAATCCGAACGCCTTCACGCTCGGCGAAATCCGCCTCCGCCCGCAGTCCGTGCAGAACGACTTCCGGACCCTTCGCGGCCAATTCGAATATGACCTTACCGAAGCGCTGAAGCTGCGGGTCGGCGGCGATTTCAGGCGCTTCACCTTCGACTCGCAGGAGATGCGCCGGACCAGCGAAACCCAGGTGCCGGCGCTCGGCGCGGGCGTGCTCGCAAGCCTCACGCAGATCTACGCGATCAGTGCGGGTACGCCGGTGGGCGGCTCGCCGCGCGCCTTCGTGATCCCGAACTTGGGTGCCTTCGCCGATGCGCTCGGCATCTATTCGAACACCGGCATCTTCGCGCTGACCGGCACGACCAACGCCAACGCACAGGGCAATTTCCGCTCGATCCGCGAAAAGGATTATGCCGGCTTCGCGCAGGCCATCTTCAACTTCGATCTCGGCAGCGTGCATATGCGCGGCGACGTCGGCGCCCGCTACGTCAGGACCGAGCAATTTTCGGCCGGCTTCACGGGCGGCGCACAGGCGATCCGGGTGGAAGCCGCGCGCGCTTACGAGAACTTCCTGCCCTCGGCGAATCTGGTCGGCGAGATGGGGGACTTCGTCGCGCGCGCCGCCGTCGCGCGGGTCATGTCGCGTCCGAACCTCGGCACGCTCAACCCGACCGGCGCCTTCAGCATCTCGGGCGGCAACCGCACCTACAATATCGGCAACCCGACGATCGAGCCGATCCTGTCGACCAATTACGACGTGGCGCTGGAATGGTATTTCGCGCCGGAATCGGCCCTGTCCTTCGGCGCCTTCTACCGTAACGTGTCGAGCTTCATCGCCAACACGGCGCAGTCGATCCCTTTCAACCAGCTCGGGCTCCCCGAATCCCTCATCCGCAACCCGACCACCGGAGCGTTCCTCATCCAGCCGACCGACCTCGTCACCGTTACCCAGCCGGTGAACAGCGACGGCGGCACGGTGAAGGGCTTCGAAGTGGGGCTGCAGCTTCCCTTCCGCTTCGCGGGCGGTTTCCTCGGCAATATGGGCCTCCAGGCGAACTACACGTTCGTGAAGTCGGACATCGAATATCCGCTCACCAACCTCGCCAACGGGCCGACGGTGATCCGCTCGCTCACCGACCTTTCGCGCCACGCGGCGAACGCCACGCTTTACTACGAGGACGATCGCTTCAGCCTCCGGGGATCGGTCGCCTATCGGAGCGGCTACCTCCAGGCGGGCGGCGTGCCGGGCCGCAACGGCGTTCCGGCGGGTCCGGGTCCCGTCTTCAACCCCAATGCGGGCCAGCCGACCTTCAACGACGTCGAAGGCGTCCACGGCTCGATCAATTTCGACATGTCGGCGTCGCTCAAGCTCACCGAGCGGGTGACCCTGACGGCGGAGGCGATCAACATCACGGACGAATATACCGACCAGTATATCGACAGCGTCGCCGACCGCCTGAGCGTCTACCACCATACCGGCCGGCAATTCTACATCGGCGCGCGGTTCAACTTCTAAAGGCGCGCGTTTGCCCGGGAGGACGGCTGGAGAATGATGATCGACCGGCGCACCGCGCTTTTCGGCACGCTCGCCGCGGCAGGCCTCGGGGCCTCCGGCGCGGTGCGCGGGCAGACGCCGCCGCCCTCCACGTCCGCTTCGCCGCACATGAGCTTTCCGGATCCGACCGAGACGGTCGAGCTCTGGCCGGGCGGAGCGCCGGGCGCGCCGGCGCGGCTTCCCGCGGAGACGGTGCGGGAGCGGAGCACGGACCCGGCGTATAACGACCGCTACGTCTTCGGCATCTCGCGGCCGCGCATGGCGGTGTTCCGGCCCGAGCGGCCGAACGGCGCGTCGGTGCTGATCACGCCGGGCGGCGGCTAC
>DASQND010000155.1:0-1720 GCA_035645215.1 Allosphingosinicella sp. | reverse complement strand
GCCATCCGCTCCACGGCGAGGTGGGTCTTGCCCGTATTGGTCGGCCCGAGAATGGCCGTCAGCGGCGCGCGGGCGAATTCGCTCATTGCCGCTAGATTGTCCCAATTGCGGGAAACCGCAACCACTTACCGTAAATCCCGTGCGGCCATTCCAACCGGCGGGGACTCGCCCCGATCCGGCGCGTGGCGGCCTGCGGTAATTTGACTTTAACCCTTTTTGTTCAGAACCCTGAGGGCCTGCCGAGGAGCGGGGGCTCCATCCGCAGATGGGGCAACAGCAAGCGAAAGCGGGGGGTCCTCGGGCCTTGTATCAGTTCAGGGACATGCATGCCGCCGGCGGCGCCGCGATCATTTCGCGGGACGCGGTCTTCCAGCGGCAGATCATCGCCCGCGGCTTCGGCCGCCGGAGCGAAGCCAGGCGCAGCGTGGCGCCGGACCTCGACCTCGTCGTCGATCTCGGCGTCCGCATCGGCTCGCGCCAGTGGCTGCGCGGCGCCGCGACCTGCGCACTTCTCTGCTACGGCGCCTGGTCGCTCGGGCCCGAAGCCCGCGCCATGCCCGGCGCCTCGCCCGCACCGACGCCCGAACGTCACCGCGCCGAAGCGCAGGCGCTCGCCATCGCGCCGCTTGCGCTCGGCGCCGATACGGGGAAACGCATGGCACCGGCCGAGACCGCCCAGCCGCTCGCACAAGCGCCTGAGCGTCCGTCCGTCTCGCTGGTCGCGACCCTCGGCCAGGGCGACGGCTTCGTCCGCCTGCTGGAACGCTCCGGCGTCTCCGCAGGGGAGGCCGCGCAGGTTGCCGCCATGATCGGCGCGCATGTGCCGGTGGACCAGATTCGCCCCGGCACCGTCTTCAACCTGACTCTCGGCCGCCGCGCCAGCACCGCCGAAGCGCGCCCGCTCGAGACGCTGACCTTCCGCGCTCGGCTGGATCTTCGCCTGACGATCGTGCGCGCCGGCGCCCAGCTCGTCCTCGAGCCCACCGCCGTCGCGATCGACGAGACGCCCTTGCGCATCCAGGGCCGAGTCGGCGCCAGTCTTTACCGCTCCGCCCGCGCCGCCGGGGCCCCCGCGCGCGTCGTCGAAGCCTATATCCGCGCCCTCGCCACCCAGGTGAACGTCGGCCAGATCGGCTCGGACGACCGCTTCGACATCGTCGTCGAGAACCGCCGCGCAGCATCGGGCGAAAGCGAGAGCGGCCGCCTCCTCTTCGCGGGCCTCCAGCGTGCCGGTGGCCGCGAAATCCGCCTCATGCAGTGGACGGTCGGCGGCGAGACCCAGTGGTTCGAAGCTTCGGGCGTCGGCCGCGAGACGGCGGGGCTTACCCAGCCCGTTCCCGGCCGGATCACGTCCGGCTTCGGCTACCGCACCCATCCGATCCTCGGCTACCGCCGCTTCCACCGCGGCCTCGACATCGGCGCCGGCCACGGCACGCCGATCCTCGCCACCACCGACGGCGTGGTCGCCCGCGCCGGCTGGGGCGGCGGCTACGGCAACGTCGTCGAGCTGCGCCATCCGGGCGGTCTGTCGACGCGCTACGGCCACATGAGCCGCATGTCGGTGTCGGCCGGACAGCGTGTCCGTCAGGGCCAGGTGATCGGCTATGTCGGCTCGACCGGCCTCTCGACCGGCCCGCACCTCCATTACGAGATGTTCCGGGGCGGTCAGCTCGTCGATCCCAGGAGCGTCCGCTGGGTCAGCCGCTCCCAGCTCAGCGGC
>DASQND010000154.1:0-12599 GCA_035645215.1 Allosphingosinicella sp. | reverse complement strand
GGCAGGATTTCCAGATCCACGATCTCCTCGCGTTCCGTCGGGCGGCCCCAGTCGCGGATGATGCGGGCGGTGACTCGCTGGGCGCCGTTGGGGTTGATGCGGTCGGCGGCGAAGACGTTGGCGCGGATGTCGTAGCTGCCTCGCGGCGCGGTGCGCAGGAGATATTCCTCCGGCCCGAAGCCCTGCGTCATGTCGTTCGACAGGCGGCCGCCGATCCGCGTGCGCGGATTGTGGTAGATGGCGATCTCGCCGGTCGGCTCGGTGACCCAGAGGTCGATGTCGGTCGCTTCTGTGAACCATTCGACGACGACGCGCAGGTCGAGGTCGAGCAAGGCGATGAGGCGCGGGTCGAGCGTTATTTCGTCGGCCCGACCGCCCGCGGCGCGGAAGCGGGGGATGAGGCGGTTGGCCTCCATGAGGGCGATCATCTCGATGCCCTCGAAGCCGCCGTTCCAGGGCGTCGTCACCACTTCGGTCAGGAGCGCGATGGCGCGCGCGAGGTCGGCGCGGGCGCGCTCGCGCGGCGCGGTTTCGGCGCGTTTCGCCAAAGCCAGCGCGAGGCTGCGGCGCGGCTGCGGGCGGTCGCCCTCGGCCGCGACCAGCCGCTCGTAGATGGCGACGGCGCGGTCCACCTCGCCGTAGCGCATCAGCCGCTCGGCGACGATCGAGAGGGTCTGGCTGTTGCGGGTCGGAAGCTCGAGCGCCGAGAGAAGCTGCCGCACCGCCTCCGCGCGCCGGCCCTTGCGCCAGGACCAGTCGGCGACATCGAGCCAGAAGGCGGGGAGGGCGCCGTGCTCGGCCTGCTGCGCGGCGAAGACGCGGTCGCGATCCGCCGGGCTCGAAGCGTCCAGCGCGGCGAGATAGGGTCGCGTCGGGGACCAGGGTTCGAGCGCGATCGTGCCCCGCGGCCCGTCCTTTCCTGCCTGTGACCCGCTGAGCACAAATTCCTCGTCTTGGACGACGGTTAGCGGGGAACTCGATTCCAGATTCGGCCGCCGAACCCTGGATCCGGTCACCGTGATGTTCTGGTCGTCGTCACTGGCTCGCTCCTCCGCGTCTACCGACCCGCTCTGCGGCTGCTGCTGCAGCGGCGCGGGAGGCGGCGGCGGCGGCGGCGGAGCCGACGAAGGCGGCGGGGCGGACAGGGGCGGCGGGGCGGACAAGGGCGGCGGCGCCGGCACCGGCACGCGGCCCTGGCCGGCTCGGTCCTCGGGGCGCGGCGCGGCGGCCGTGGTGGGGTGCCGGGTCGCCCACCAGCGGCGCATCTCCGCCCACTGGGCGACCACCGACTCGAGCCGCTGCGCGCGCTGTCCGGTCTCCGCCTGCTTCATCTGCCGGCGCGCGTCGGCATATTCGGCGCGCATCGCGGCGGGCAGCGTCTCGGGCGGATCGATCCCCGCCTGCGCATAGTCGCGGCCGGTTTCGAGGACGATGAAGGAGACTTCGGGACTGGCGACCGAATAGCGCCGCGCAAAGGCGACAAGCGCGCCTTGTTCGAGATCGTCGCGCGCGGCCATCACCGCCACCCGCTCCGCCGCCCACAAGGCCGCCGGGCCGCTCGTCCGGACGGCGGGTCCGGCGGGCGCGGCGTAGGTGCGCTCCGTGATGCCGTTCCCGGCGCCCGCGAGGCGCACGACGACGCCGCCGGACGCCGGCATCGGGCCGACGATCCGCCAGCCATATTCGCCGCCGTCGAGCAGGGAGAAGTCGATCCGCTGCCCGCCGGTGGATCGCACGTCGATCACCCGCGGCACCCGACGCGTCATCCGGGTCAGCACTTCGCCCGCTTCGCGTGTCGAGAGGTCGAACGCTTCGCCGCCCGAGCCGCGGGCGAGCGAGCGCAGCCAGGCGCGGTTCGCGTCGCGCGCCGAGGAAATGGCGAAAAGCGGGCAGCCGGGCTGAAAGCCTTCGCTGCTGTCGATGGTGACGAGCCCGTCGCTGAACAGCAGGCAAGCGTCGGTGCCTTCGAAGCTCTCGCGCGACAGCACGGCGAGGCTCGTCGCGCCCTGGTAGCGCACGCTCTGCAGCATCCGCACCAGCTCGGCCGCGCCTCCAACCCGGCGGCGCTCGATGCCGCTCGCGTCGAACAGCACCAGCTCGATCGAGTCCGGCCGCACCTGATCCAGATATTGGCGGAGGACCGAGATTTCCTCGGCAAGGTTGTCGTCGCCGCGCGACAGCGAGCGGTCCCAGAGCACCTTCAAGCTCCGGACCGGCGCCCCTGCGCGGCCCCGCGGACGCTCGATCGCATCGGCGATCTGGAAGAAGGTCTCGCCGTTGGCGGCGCGGCTCGCCAGCAGCCCGCCCGGCGCGGGCGGCGCGAGGGTCAGCGCGCCGTCGAGGCGTACCGCCCGCCGCTCGGCCCGAAGACGGTGGACGCCGCCGTCGGACGTCCAGCCCGCGCGGCCGAGCGCCGCGGGGAGCGCGATCTCGGGCGGACGGCCGCTGCCGCTCGCTTCGACGGCGAGGGTGAAGGTGCCGATCTCCGCCTCGTCGCCGAGCGGAAGGACGTAGCCGGCGCGCGGATCGAGCGGCGTCGAGAAGGTGAGGCGGATCGTGCGTCCGCTCCGCGGGAAGATCGGAAAAACGCGCGTGCGGAACATGTTGGACCGGTCGACTTCGGCGAGGCCCGGATCGATCCGCTGCCGCACCCGCGCTTCATAGGCCATGCGCGCCTGGCGCTGGTCCGCGAGGACGCCGTCGATCATCTGCCCGTTGACGTCGAGCGCATAGCCGGTGACGACCGAGCCCGCAGGCATGGCCAGCGTGAAATCGCCTTCCAATATCTGGTTGCCGGGATTGGCGAACCGCGCGGTGACAATGGTCTCGGCGATCGTGCCGTGGATGCTGACGGAGATGTCGAGCGTCTCGAGCCGGAGCTTGCGCCCGGTCGTCTCCGCCGTGTCGATGCCCTGCACGCGGGCGGTGAGCGAAGGGCCGCCGCTCTGCGCGGCGGCGGGCGCCATGAACGTGGCGGCAAGGGCGAGGAGGGGGAGGGCGGCAACACGCGAGTAACGGGACATCGGATCACCTCCACAGCCGAGACATTGCGGAGCCTATCGGAAGCAGGAGGCAAATCAACAGCGAAGTTACAATGTCACATTCCGAGACATGGCCGGCAGCCCCCGGCAGTCTCGACTCGCGCAGGCCTGAAGCGCTATTGGTGCGGCATAAAAACAGAGGAGAAGCTGACATGCGCATCACCTGGACCTTGCCCGCAATGGCCCTCGCCGGCGCCGCGACTCTCGGCGCCTGCACCCGCGGCAGCGACGACGCGCCGCGCACCCAGGCGGCGCCCGCCGCGCCCGCCGTCGCCGCGCCGCTCATCCCGAGGAGCGCGATCTTCGGCAATCCCGTGCGCGCCGCCGGCCGGATCAGCCCGGACGGCCGCTATGTGAGTTGGCTGGCGCCGGTGAACGGCGTCATGAACGTCTTCGTCGCGCCCGCTTCGGACCCGAGCGCCGGCCGCGCCGTCACCCGCGAGACGCGGCGCAACCTCCAGCAATATTTCTGGGCGCCCGACAGCCGCCACCTCATCTTCCAGCAGGATACGGGCGGCAACGAGAACTTCCAGATCTTCGCCGTTTCGGCGACCGGCGGGGAAGCGCGCAACCTGACGGCGGTCGCGCCGACCGTGCGCGCCCAGATCCAGGGCGTCAGCCCGTTGAAGCCGGACGTCATCCTCGTCGGCCTCAACGACCGCAACCCGCAATTCTTCGACCTCTATGAGATCAACTACCGCACCGGCCAGCGCCGGCTCGTCGAGCAGAATCCGGGCTATGGCGGCTGGATCGTCGACAACCAGCTGCGCGCGCGCTTCGCCACGCAGCAGACCGGGACGGGCGCCACCAAGGTCTTCCGCAAAACGCCGACCGGCACCTGGACCGAAGCCTTCGAAATCCCGAGCGAGGACCTCCAGACCACCAACGCCATCGGCTTCAACCGCGCCGACACCGCGCTCTACTGGGTCGACAGCCGCGGCCGGAACACCGCGGCGCTCGTCCGGATGGACCCGGTGACCGGCCAAAGCACGGTGGTCGCCAGCAACGAGCGGGCGGACATCAACAACGTCATTCGCGATCCGCGCACCTTCGAGCCGGTCGCCTGGGGCGCCAATTACCTTCGCCAGGAATGGACGCCGCTCAACGGCGAGATCGGCGCGGACCTCACCTATCTGCGCTCGCGGCTCCAGGGCGACATCAACATCGTCTCGACCACGGACGACGCTTCGAAGATGATCGTGACGGCGAGCGCGGCCGAGAAGCCCGCCGCCTTCTACCTCTACGACCGGGCCGACCGGAACCTGAGGCTCCTGTTCGAAACGCGGCCGGATCTTTCCAACTACCCGCTCCAGCCGATGCATCCGGTCGCGATCCGCTCGCGCGACAATAACGAGCTCGTCAGCTACCTGACGCTGCCGCCGGGCTCCGACGCCAATGGCGACGGACGGCCGGAGCGGCGCGTGCCGATGGTGCTCTACGTCCACGGCGGGCCCTGGGCGCGCGACCAATATGGCTACAACGCCGCCCACCAGTGGCTGGCGAACCGCGGCTATGCCGTGCTTTCGGTCAATTACCGCGGTTCCACGGGCTTCGGGAAAAGGTCGATCGAGAGCGCCGTCGGCCAATGGTCCGGCAAGATGCACGACGACTTGATCGACTCCGTCGACTGGGCGATCGAGCGCGGAGTCACCAGCCGGGATCAGGTGGCGATCATGGGCGGCTCCTACGGCGGCTATGCGACTTTGGTGGGCCTCACCTTCACGCCCGAGCGCTTCCGCTGCGGCGTCGACATCGTCGGCCCGTCGAACCTCGTGACTTTGATGGAGAGCTTCCCGGCCTATTGGCGCCCGATCCTGGCGGGCACCTTCTTCCGCCACATCGGCGATCCGGCCACGCCCGAAGGCCGCGCCCGGGCGATGGCGCAGTCGCCGATCACCCGCGTCGACCGGATCCGCGTCCCGCTCCTCATCGCCCAGGGCCAGAACGACCCGCGCGTCGTCAAGGCGGAATCGGACCAGATCGTCGCGGCGATGCGGCAGCGCAACCTCCCCGTCACCTACGTGAACTTCCCCGACGAGGGCCACGGCTTCGTCCGTCCGCCGAACAGCATGGCGTTCTGGGCGATCACCGAAGCTTTCCTCCAGCCCTGCCTCGGCGGCCGGGTCGAGCCGATCGGGACCGATTTCACGGGTTCGAGCCTGCAGGTGCTTGAAGGCGCCCAGCATGTGCCGGGCCTGCAGGCCGCGCTCGCGAACCGGCCGGCCGGCGGCACCGGGAACTGAGGGGAAGGGGGCTTGGCCGCGACGGCCGAGCCCCTCTCCACCGTCATCGCGAGCGTAGCGAAGCAATCCAGTGGGACTCGGAGGCCCGCTGGATTGCTTCGTCGCTGCCGCGAAGCGGCAGTTTATCCTGAGCGCCGCCGCAGGCGGCGTCGCTACGCTCCTCGCAATGACGATAGTGGGGGTCCGGACGCCGCGCCTATTCAATGATGCGTCGGGACATCGCCGGGCGCTCTTACTTCCGCCTCCGCAGTCACCGGCGCCGCGCCGCCTTCGAAGGTGAAGGTGAGGCTCACCCGCGCCCCCGGCCGCAGCGCGGGATCCAGATCGAACAGCATCGCGTGACGCCCGCCCGGCCGGAAGTGCAGCGGCGCGTCCGGGGTCAGCGCGAACGAGGCCGCCGGCCGCATCCCTTCCTCGTGCAGCTCGATCCGCCGCGCCGACGGGCTCGTCACCGAGACGAGCCGCGCCGCCCGGTTCGTCTCGAGCCGGAAATAGGCCGCGCCCGGCCGACCGGCCGCCGCGGGGAGCGTCACCACCGCATGCTCCGCCGTCACCTGCGGCGCGCCGCTCTCCCCCGCGCCGCAGGAAACGAGCGCTGACGCAGCGGCGAACGCTGTTGCAAACCGGCCATACATGGGTGGCCTTTAGGCCATGGCGGCTTCTTGTCGCAATCGGAAGCGCTCCTATATCGAACCCGAAACGCTCGCGTGCCTCCTTAAAAGGGCGCGGGCGCAAGCATGTGAACATCTGGGGCATAAGAGGATACATATGGCTAGAGTCATCGGGATCGACCTCGGCACCACCAACAGCTGCGTTGCCGTGATGGAAGGCGGCAAGCCGAAGGTCGTCGAAAATGCGGAAGGGGCCCGCACCACGCCGTCGATCGTCGCTTTTACCAAGGACGGCGAACGGCTCGTCGGCCAGCCGGCCAAGCGCCAGGCGGTCACCAACCCTTCGAACACGGTCTTCGCGGTGAAGCGCCTCATCGGCCGCCGCTTCGACGATCCCGTCACCAAGAAGGATACGGAGCTCGTCCCCTACACCATCTCGCGCGGGCCGAACGGCGATGCGTGGGTCAATGCCGGCGGCAAGGATTATTCGCCGTCGCAAATCTCGGCCTTCACGCTTCAGAAGATGAAGGAAACCGCCGAAGCCTATCTCGGCGAGCCGGTCACCCAGGCGGTGATCACGGTTCCCGCTTACTTCAACGACGCGCAGCGCCAGGCGACCAAGGACGCCGGCCAGATCGCCGGCCTTGAAGTGCTTCGCATCATCAACGAGCCGACGGCGGCGGCGCTCGCCTACGGCCTCGACAAGCAGGACGGCAAGACGATCGCCGTCTACGATCTGGGCGGCGGCACGTTCGACATTTCGATCCTCGAGATCGGCGACGGCGTCTTCGAAGTGAAGTCGACCAACGGCGACACCTTCCTCGGCGGTGAGGATTTCGACGCCAAGATCGTCGATTATCTCGCGGACGAGTTCAAGAAGCAGGAAGGCATCGACCTTCGCGGCGACCGCCTCGCGCTCCAGCGTTTGAAGGAAGCGGCCGAGCGCGCCAAGATCGAATTGAGCTCGGCGCAGACGACGGAAGTGAACCTTCCCTTCATCACCGCCGACCAGAACGGCCCGAAGCACCTCGTCAAGCCGATCAGCCGCTCCGATCTGGAGCGCCTCGTCGGCGAACTCATCCAGCGCACGCTCGAGCCCTGCCGCAAGGCGATCGCCGATGCGGGCGTCAAGTCCGAGCAGATCGACGAAGTCGTACTCGTCGGCGGCATGACCCGCATGCCGCGCGTGCGCGAAATCGTGAAGGACTTCTTCGGCAAGGAGCCGCACACCGGCGTCAATCCGGATGAAGTCGTCGCCATGGGCGCGGCGATCCAGGCGGGCGTCCTCCAGGGCGACGTCAAGGACGTCCTCCTCCTCGACGTCACCCCGCTGTCGCTCGGCATCGAGACTTTGGGCGGCGTCTTCACGCGGATGATCGACCGCAACACGACCATCCCGACCAAGAAGTCGCAGACCTTCTCGACCGCCGAGGACAATCAGAATGCGGTGACGATCCGCGTCTTCCAGGGCGAGCGCGAGATGGCGGCGGACAACAAGATGCTCGGCCAGTTCGACCTCGTCGGCATTCCCCCGGCGCCGCGCGGCGTGCCGCAGGTCGAAGTCACGTTCGACATCGACGCCAACGGCATCGTCCACGTCTCGGCAAAGGACAAGGGCACCGGCAAGGAGCAGCAGATCCGCATCCAGGCCTCCGGCGGTCTCTCCGACGCCGACATCGACAAGATGGTGAAGGACGCAGAGCAGTTCGCCGAAGAGGACAAGAAGCGCCGCGCCGCGGCCGAGGCGAAGAACAACGCCGAAAGCCTCATCCACACGACCGAGCGCCAGCTCGTCGAGCATGCCGACAAGGTGGACGAGGCGCTCAAGACCGAGATCGAAGGCGCGATCGCCGAGGCCAAGACGGCCGTCGAAGGCGGCGATCCCGAGACGATGAACGCCAAGGCCCAGGCCCTCGCCCAGTCGGCGATGAAGCTCGGCCAGGCGATCTATGAGAAGGAACAGGCGTCGGGCGGCGCGCCCGGCGGTGACGCCGGTTCGGCCGGCGCGGGCGCTTCGCAGGGCCCGGAAGCCGGCGCCGGCGAAGACGTCGTCGACGCCGAATTCTCCGAAGTCGACGACGAACCCAAGGCGTAACATGCCCCCCTCTGCTCGTCCCGCAACCGGTCGAGGCCTGTTCTTCCCGCTGAAGGGCAGGCCGCGCCGGGCAGGCAGGACGGGCGCTGGGCAGGCCCCCCACTCCGCTCGTCCTGAGCCTGTCGAAGGACTGTCCTTCTTCCCTGCGGCAGCCGAAGGGAAGGGCAGGGCTTCGACAAGCTCAGCCCGAACGGCTTTTCAGGCGCAGCGCCATCATGGTTGAAACCGATTTTTACGAGATGCTCCAGGTCGAGCGCGGCGCCGACGACAAGGCGATCAAGTCCGCCTATCGCCGGCTCGCCATGGAATGCCATCCGGACCGGAACGGCGGCTGCCCGAAGGCCGAGGCGAAGTTCAAGGCATTGAGCGAAGCCTATGACTGCCTCAAGGACCCGAACAAGCGCGCGGCCTACGACCGCTTCGGCCACGCCGCCTTCCGCCAGGGCGGCTTCGGCGGCAGCCCCAACGGCGGCGCGCAGGATTTCGGCTCCTTCTCCGACATCTTCGAAAGCGTCTTCGGCGAGTTCATGAACCAGAATGGCGGCGCCGGCGGCGGACGCCGCGCGGCGAACCGCGGGTCGGATCTTCGCTACGATCTCGAGATCAGCCTCGAAGACGCCTATGCCGGCCGCACGGTCGAGCTCGCCATCGACACGACCGTCCGCTGCGAGCCGTGCAGCGGCATGGGCGCGAAGCCCGGCACCTCGGCCCGCGCCTGCACGATGTGCGACGGCCGCGGCCAAGTCCGCGCCCGCCAGGGCTTCTTCGTCATCGAGCAGGTCTGCCCGTCCTGCCGCGGCGCCGGTCAGGTGATCGCCGACCCCTGCGCCTCCTGCCGGGGCGAAGGCCGCGCCGAAAAGCGCCGCTCGCTCTCCGTCAACGTCCCCGCCGGAGTCGACGAAGGCACCCGCATCCGCCTCTCCGGCGAAGGCGAGGCCGGGGTGCGCGGCGGCCCGCCAGGCGATCTCTACATCTTCATCCACCTCGCCCGCCACTCGCTCTTCCAGCGCGAGGGGACGACGCTTTTCGCCCGCTGCCCGGTCTCGATCACCACCGCCGCATTGGGCGGCGCGATCGAAGTGCCTGGGCTCGACAAGGCCAAGCACGAGGTCAAGATCCCCGCCGGCATTCAGTCCGGCAAGCAGCTGCGCGTCCGCGGCGCCGGCATGCCGGTCCTGAACGCCCGCGGCCACGGCGACATGGTCATCCAGGTCGAAGTCGAGACGCCGACGAAGCTCAGCGGCCGCCAGCGCGAACTGCTGGAGGAATTCCGCCGTCTCGAGACCGGCGACGAATGCCCCGCCTCCAAGAGCTTCCTCGGCAAGTTGAAGGGATTGTTCGAGGGCTGACAGTCCCGCGGCGCGGGGCCGCGGTCCATCCGCCGCGACGATCCCCTTCAAGCCGGCACCGGAACCAGCGCGCAAGTCTTTCCGCTTCCGGCCGCCGCTCGGTGAAGACTCCCGCTTGCCCGGCAAGGCTATTCGTGAGACAAGTTGTCCAAGGTTCTCGCTGGGGGGGGAGATAACCGTGGCACAGGTCGTTGAAGACACGCGCGGAAAAATCCGCGACCTGCCGATCGATCCGAGACTTAGAGCCATACTGAAGTCCGCCGCCGAAGCGGCCGGCATCGATACGGTGCGCGTCACGTCCGGCGGGCAGGCGAAGCGGGGCACGCCCGGCAAGCGGACCGGCTCCACGCGCCACGATCTCGGCAATGCTGCCGATCTGATGCTCATCCGGGCCGGCGAGACGTTGTCATTCACCGATGCCGACGATTTGCCCCTGTTCGAGCAGTTCGTCGCCGCGGCTGCGGCCAAGGGCGCCACGGGTATCGGAGCGGGCGTCGACTATATGGGCCCGCGGACCATCCACGTCGGCTTCGGCTCGGAAGCGGTCTGGGGGGCCGGCGGCAAGGCCGCCACTGCGCCGCCCTGGCTGAAGCGCGCCGTTCAAAGAGGCCGGGCGGCACGCGACGGGCAAAGCCCGCTCGCCGCGCCGCAGCCGCCGGCGCAGTCCGCGCGCGGAGACTTCGTCGTGATCGCCCGAAGCGGCCTCAGGCTGCGCGCCGGGCCGGGCCCTGAATTCGCCTCCCAGTCGGTCCTGCCTCGCGGCACCCGGCTTTCGGCGGTCATGGACCAGGCGCATGCCGGCTGGGCGCGAGTCGACCTGCAGGGGGACGGCCTCTTCGACGGTTATGTTTTCGCGGCATATATCGCGCGATCCTGACGCGCCGGCTCGCAGGCGAGCGCCGCGTGCTCGGGCGCGACACGGAGATGGGGGGCAAGGAAAATGGCGGCAAGCAAGGTCGGCGACATCGTCATGGGGGCTCTCGACTCGAGCGAGTCGCCCATTCTCGCGGTCTATGCGAAGGTCAGCCGGCGCTACGCGATCTACCGCACGGCGCAGCAGGTCATGATCCAGTATGCGGACGACGACACGGAAGGGGTCAATCAGCGCGCGTCCATGGGGCCTCTCGAGGGGGTCCGGAGCCAGGTGAACGGCATGATCGACGCCCTGCGGTGCGATCCCGCGGCCTATCAGCAGACCAAGGCTGAGCAATTCGACCGCCGGGTCGCTTCGGCGCTCGCCATTGCGCTTCGCGGCAATCCGCAGCAGGCGCTGGCCGAGCTGGCCGCGGTCAAGGAGGATCTCGTCGAGGACCGCGCGTCCGGCGTACGGACGCGCCACCTCCTCAATGCGGCGGGCGCCACCCTGGCGGTGATCCTCCTCGCCCGGATTCTCGCCAGCGACGGGTTCGCCGCGGTGTTCGGCGCGTTCGACCCCGGCGTGTCGCCCAGATTCTGGACCGCGGCGGCGATCGGCGCCATCGGTGCCTTCTTCTCGATCGCCCTCCAGATCCGCTCCCGCCAGGTGCCTATCGACCTGCAGCCGTGGGACAATATCATCGACGCCGTGCTGCGCATCTTCGTGGGCGCGACTTCGGCGGTCGTCCTGATCGCGCTGATGGACGGCAAGTTCGTCCAGGTCGGCCTCGCCAACACCGACATTAACGGCCACATCGCCGGCCTTGTCATCGCCGCCTTCGCAGCCGGCTTCGCGGAACGCCTCGTTGCCGATTTCCTCGGCGGCGTCTCGCTTTCTGCGCGGCGGACCGCGCCGGCCGTGACGACGCCCGCGCCGATCGCCCCCAATCCCGGCGCGACCGAGCAGACCGTGACCGGCACGAATTCGCCGCCGCCGCCGCCGCCGATCTCCGGCGGATCGACCGAGACGCTGCAAAATCCGGCCCAGCAGCCGATGCTGCCCGCCGCGCCCGAAGACAGCGAAGTGCTCAGCGAGCCCGACGAGGACGAGGACGAAACTGCGGAGGACGAGGCTCTCCCCGCGCAGCCGGCCGGGAGCGAGCTCGGGCCGGTCGGCTAGGGTCCGGCGCCCTCAGCTCGGCTCCGGAAGGTGGGAGCTTCCGAACACCCGCTCGAAGATCGTGTCGACATGCTTCAGATGGTATCCGAGGTCGAAGCGGACCTCGATCTCCTCGGCTGAAAGGAGGGCGGTCACCTCCTCGTCGGCCTTGAGAAGCTCCAGCAGGCTGAGGCTCCCGCCGCTTTCCCAGACCTTCATCGCGTTGCGCTGGACGAGGCGGTAGGAATCCTCGCGGCTGGCGCCCGCCTGCGTCAGCGCCAGGAGCACGCGCTGCGAGTGGACGAGGCCCCCCATGAGGTCGAGGTTCCTCTGCATGCGCTCGGGATAAACGAGGAGCTTGTCGATCACGCCGGTGAGGCGGGCCAGCGCGAAGTCCAGCGTCACGGTTGCGTCCGGGCCGATGTAGCGCTCGACGGAGGAGTGGCTGATGTCCCGCTCGTGCCACAGCGCGACGTTCTCGAGCGCCGGCGTCACGTAGCCGCGGACCATCCGGGCGAGGCCCGTCAGGTTCTCGGTCAGCACGGGATTGCGCTTGTGCGGCATGGCCGAGCTGCCCTTCTGGCCGGGCGAGAAATATTCCTCGGCTTCGAGGACTTCGGTGCGCTGGAGGTGGCGGACTTCGGTCGCGAGGCGCTCCACTGAGGAGGCGATGACGCCCAATGTCGCGAAGAACATGGCGTGCCGGTCGCGCGGAATGACCTGAGTCGAGACCGGCTCCACCGACAGCCCCAGCTTCTCGGCGACATGCGCTTCTACGCTCGGATCGACATTGGCGAAGGTGCCGACGGCGCCCGAAATGGCGCAGGTCGCGATCTCCTCGCGCGCCGCCACGAGCCGGGCGCGGCAGCGGTCGAACTCGGCGAATGCGAAGGCGAGCTTGAGGCCGAACGTGACCGGCTCGGCGTGGATGCCGTGGCTGCGGCCGATGGTCGGCGTCAGCTTGTGCTCGAACGCGCGGCGCTTCAGCACGCCGAGCAGGTCGTCGAGGTCGCCCAGCAATATGTCGGACGCGCGGGCAAGCTGCACGGCAAGCGCCGTGTCGAGTACGTCCGAGCTCGTCATCCCCTGATGGAGGAACCGCGCATCGGGCCCCACCTGCTCCGCCACCCAGGTCAAAAAGGCGATCACGTCGTGCTTGGTCACCGCCTCGATCGCGTCGATCCGCGCGACGTCGATCGCCGGCTCCGTCCGCCACCAGGCCCAGACCGCATCCGCCGCCTGCTGC
>DASQND010000153.1:0-4448 GCA_035645215.1 Allosphingosinicella sp. | reverse complement strand
CACAGCGCGCGCGACACGTTCGAGATGCTCCACGCGGCGGGCGTCCACGTTGAAGCCAAGCCCTTCGCGATCGGCGTCAGGATCGAGCACCCGCAATCCTGGATCGACCGGGCGCGCTTCGGCCCCGATGCCGGCAATCCGATCCTCGGCGCTGCCGAATATCATATCTCGCATCACTGCAGGAACGGGCGCACGGTCTACAGCTTCTGCATGTGCCCCGGCGGCACGGTGGTCGCGGCGACGTCGGAGGAAGGCCGGGTCGCAACCAACGGCATGAGCCAATATTCGCGCAACGAGCGCAACGCCAATTCCGGGCTCGTCGTCGCCATCGATCCGGAGCGGGACTATCCCGGCGATCCGCTCGCCGGCATCGCGCTCCAGCGCCATTGGGAGTCGCTCGCCTATGTCGCGGGCGGCTCCAGCTACAAGGCGCCGGCCCAGCGGCTCGGCGACTTTCTCGCGGGGCGGCCGTCGACGACGCTCGGCAGCGTCACCCCCTCCTACCGCCCGGGCGTGCACCCGACCGATCTCGCGCAATGCCTGCCCGACTTCGTAGTCGACGCCATGCGCGAGGCATTGCCGGTCTTCGGCCGCCAGATACCGGGCTACGACCATCCCGACGTGGTGATGACCGGCGTCGAGACTCGCACGTCGTCGCCGGTCCGCTTCACCCGCGGCGAGGACTTCCAGAGCCTGAACACCGCCGGCCTGTTCCCGGCCGGCGAAGGCGCCGGCTATGCGGGCGGCATCCTCTCGGCGTCGGTGGACGGGATCAAGGTCGCCGAAGCCGTGGCGGCGAGTCTCGTCCGGCAGGCGTGAGGACGCTCAGCCCTTGGGCTTCGCCCTGTGCTCAGCGAGCAGGCGGTCGAGCTCTTCGATGCGCAGCCGCTCGGGCGTGCCCCTAGCGAGGCCCTTCAGGCGGCATTCGGCCCACAGCCGTTTGCGCTCGGACTCCAATGCTTTCAAATAAAGATCAGCCACGCATCACTTCCGTTTCCCCAGCTTCTTGAAGCGATCGCGCCGGAGCGCCGCATTGCCGGTGTTGACCGCATCCTCCTGCGTCAGCTTGCGCCAGCGCGCAACGCGTTCCGGTGCAAGGGACCCGTCCGCGATCGCGGCCTGGATGGCGCATCCGGGCTCGCCTTCATGGCTGCAGTTGGTGAAGCGGCAGTCGAGCGTCGTCGCCAGGACGTCGTCGAACACCTCCTCGACGCCAGCGGTAACTTCCGACATCTGGAGCTCACGCATTCCGGGCGTGTCGACCAGCCAGCCGCCGCCCGCCTCGCCGAAGCCGAGGCGATGCATCTCGCGGACGGTGGTCGTGTGGAGGCCCTTGCCGTCGCCTTCGCGCACCGCCTGCGTCGCGATGCTGTCGGAGCCCTTGAGCGTGTTGACCAGGGTCGACTTGCCGACGCCGGACGAGCCCACCAGGGCGACCGTTTCCCCAATGCCGCAATAAGCCGCCAGAGACGCGACACTCGCCGGATCGCGCCCGTTGACCAGTTCGACCTGCAGCTCCGCCTGGAGTGCGCGCGCCGCTTCGACGAAGGGTTCGGGGCTTGGCGCAAGGTCCGCCTTGGTGAGTATGACGACCGGGCGCACGCCCGCCTCGCCGGCGAGGACGAGGTAGCGCTCGATGCGCGCGACGTTGAAATCCTGGTCGCACGACGTGACGACGAAGAGCGTGTCCACGTTGGCGGCAATAAGCTGGATCCGGCGCTCGTCGGCGGGGTAGGGCCGTTTGAAGAGGCTGGTTCGATCGAGGATGCGCACGATGGTCCGGCCTGCCGGGTCGATCAGCAGCCAGTCGCCCACAGTCGGCCGGTCTTCCGGACCCTTGGGTTCACGGATGCCCGACGGGATCGAGCCGTCCACCCCTTCGCCCATCACGGTCACCGCTCCGCGGTGGACGGACATCACCCGGACGGGGAGCCACCCGCGATCCTCCCTGTCGGAGAGCTGCGCGCTGAAGAACGGCTTCCAGCCTAGCTGGGCAAGAGAGGGATTTCGTGCGTCCATCGCTCAGGCAAAGGCGCCGCGCCGACGCTGCTTCGCTTACGGGTCGGGCGTCGAATCGACGTCCGGCGTTTCCTGCTGGGACGCCTTTTTGTCGGCCTTGGCTTTCGCCTTGGTCGCGGCATCGGCGGCCTTGCTCCGTTCGCGCTCGCGGCGCTCGAAGTCGTAATTGGTTTTGCGGGGCGTGGCGGTTACTCCGAATTCGGCCTCGTGAAGAACGCGGCGCTGGCCCCAACGCCTACACCGATCATTCGCGCGCTGCCAGACTCCAAAGCCTCAGGCCGGCTGCGCCGCCGCCGCTTCGGGCACCGGGCGCTTCCCGGCGGCCCACCCTGCCCAGGCGATCGCCGCGCCCGCGGCCGCCACGGCGGTCATCACCGGCAGGACGGGGAGGTCGGCGGCACGCGCGAACAAAGCGTGCCATGCGCTCCAGCGGCCCACCGTTTCGAACAGGACCATGCTCGCGGCCACATAGCTCGGCCGGAAGGCGAGCGCCGCCAGCGGAAACAGGGCCAGGACGTACCAACGGGCATGACGGAAGCGCATGATGCTGCGACGCCCCCCGAGGCCTGCGATGCGCCGGCAATAACATCCCGGCGCGCAAGTCCCAAGCTCACGGCGCGACTTGCATCGAGTGGATTAGACATATAACACACCTCCATCCGAGCGGGAGGGTGGCATGGGGATTTCGACGGTGGTGGGGGCGGTGATGGCGGCTGCTCTGGTCCAGGCTCCGGCCGGGAGCGAGGGGGCGCCGATCGAGGAGCGCCTCGAGCAGGCGCTCCAGGCCATGGTGCCGCCGGTCGCGGTGGCGGGGCGCACCTACCGGCCGCGCCCGGTGACCGATCTCATGCTTCGGGACAACGTCCCCGGCATCAGCGTCGCGGTGGTCGAGGACGGCCGCATCGTCTGGGCGCGCGGCTTCGGCACGGCGGATCGTGCGACGGGCGCCGCGGTCACCCCCGAGACCCTGTTCCAGGCGGCATCGATCAGCAAGCCGGTGGCGGCGAGCGGGGCGCTGGCGCTGGTCGACGGCGGCGTGCTCGGCCTGGACCGGCCGGTGAACGAGCAGCTCACTTCCTGGCAGGTGCCCGCGCACGATTTCACCGAACAGGTCACGCTGCGGCGGCTGCTGAGCCACAATGCGGGCCTCACCGTGCACGGCTTTCCCGGCTACCGGGCCGACGCCGCGCTTCCCACCACGGTCCAGATCCTCGACGGCGCCCCGCCCGCGAACACGGCGGCGGTGCGCGTCGATATCGCGCCGGGCTCGCGCTACCGTTATTCGGGCGGCGGCACGACCGTTGCGCAATTGCTGATGACCGACGCGACGGGAGAACCGTTTCCGGCGCTGATGGAGCGGCTGGTGCTGCGGCCGCTCGGCATGACGCACTCGACCTACGAACAGCCGCTGCGCGGCGCCCGCGCCGCCCGGGCCGCGAGCGCTCACGGCGCGGACGGACAGCCGGTCGCAGGCCGCTTCCACGTCTACCCGGAAATGTTCGCGGCGGGTCTCTGGACCACGCCGAGCGATCTCGCCCGCTGGTCGATCGCGATCTCGGCGGCGTATAATGGCGGGACGGCCGGGCCGATCCGTCCCGAGACCGCCCGCGCCATGCTGACGCCCGGCATGGGAAACTGGGGCCTCGGAGTCGCGCTCCAGGGCGAAGGCGAGGATTTCCGCTTCTCGCACAGCGGGATCAACGAGGGCTTCCGCGCGGTGCTGATGAGCTACCCGCGGCGCGGCCAGGCCGTCGTCATCATGGCGAACGGCGACAATGGCAACGAAGTGCTGGGGCCGGTCCGGGTCGCGATCGGCCGGGTCCTCGGCTGGCCGGGCTCGGCGCAGCAGGTCATCACGCCCGTGGCGGTGCGGCCGGAACCGAAGATCGAGCAGGTCGGCCATTATGTGAGCGAAAGGTTTTCGGTCCATGTCGGGCTGACCGGGGAAGGGCTGATCCTCGTTCCCAACCGGGGCGATCCGTTCGAGGCCATAGCGCAGTCGGAAGACGTATACGCAGCCGCGAACGGAGGAGGCCCGCTGCAGTTCGAGCGGGATGCAGGCTTGGGCCGGATCACGGCCCTCAAGATCGCCGGGCTGACCCTGCGGCGGATGCCATGATCTGAAAGCCGCTTCAGCGAGGCGGCGGCGCGGTGGTTTCGGTCGTGGTGGTGGTGACGACGCTGCCGATCTCGTCGCCTTCGCGGGCGACGATGATCGTTTCCGTGCCGTCGGCGCCCTGCAGGCGAAGGATGCGGCGGTTCTGAACGCTGCGCCAGCCGACCGCGACGATGACCGCGAAAACGCCCAGTCCGAAGAGGATGGCCATGAAGCTTGACGCTGAGTCGGTCATCGGGACCCTTTCCGCTACTGGAAAAAACAGAGACCGGTCCCTTGCGGCCTGAAACGTTAAGAAAGCGGTCGGCGCCGG
>DASQND010000152.1:0-1909 GCA_035645215.1 Allosphingosinicella sp. | reverse complement strand
GACGGGCGGCATCGACACCCTGGTCACCTTCCAGAGCGGCACGGACAAGATCGATTTGAGCGCCATCGACGCCAATTCGAACACCGCCGCGAACGACGCCTTCACCTATGTCGGCACGGGCGCGTTCACCAACATGGCGGGGCAGCTTCGCACGGTCGATCTGGGCGGAGGCTCCTGGCAGGTGCAGGGCGACGTCAACGGAGACGGCATCGCCGACCTCCTCATCAACGTGAACACCGGCGGCGCCGCGCCGCTCGCCACCGACTTCGTCCTCTGACGAACGGTCCCGCCGCGCGCCCCGGTGACGCGCGGCGGGACAACTCCCATCCTTAGGGGAATCGACATCGGTCCGGTTTCGGAGCAACTTGGCGCAGGCGTAATCAGCCGCCGAGGAGACGGACAGTGACCACGGGCACCGAAGGCAACGACACTCTCACCAACGATCCCAATGCGGATCCCGAGACGATCGACGCGCTCGGCGGCGACGACAGGATCACCGTCAACCGCCCGGCCAGCCAGGCACCTCCCGGCTATGCCGACTCCGCAATCGTCACCGTCAATGGCGGGAGCGGCTTCGATACGCTCGTCGGCGGCGGCAACTTCGGGAGATGGGAGTACGATCCGGCCACCGGCAACGGTTCGTACGGCATACGCTCGAGCAGCAGCTTCAACTATTCGGTGACCTTCACCTCGATCGAGCGCTTCGAGCTCAGCGGCACCTGGTTCGGCAATAGCGGCCGCATCGACACCGGCGAGGGCGACGACATCCTCCACTTCTCGCCCTTTGGCGGCAGCGGCACCAATCTCAGCCTGTGGACCCATGGCGGCAACGACCAGGTCAGGATTTCGGGCAGCTTCGCGAACGCCGTCGCGGTGACGCTCGCCGGCGACGACATCATCGACTTCAGCATGGTGACCGGCGGAAGCGTCGGCGGCTATGGCGGCACCGGCAACGACCTCTACATCCTCGGCTCGGCGGGCATCAACGTGTCGGTCCACGAATTCGCGAACGAGGGGATCGACGAAATCCGCACCTCGCGCTCGGTCTTCGGCCTCGTCGCCAATGTCGAAAACCTGACCGGCACGTCGACATCGGCCCAGACGCTGAACGGCAACGAGCTGAACAACGCGATCGTGGCCGGCCAGGGCAACAATACCGACTTCCTGTACGGCTTTGCGGGCGACGATTCGCTGACCGGGAATAACGGGCAGGACCGGCTGGACGGCGGCGAAGGCAGCGACACCGCCGATTATTCGCGCGAGCTCGGCATGCTCGGCGTGGTCGTGAACCTGAGCGCGGACTTCGCGGCGCCCTTCGGCCATCCGACCTTCGGCCGCGGCGTTTCGCCGAACGAAGCGATCGACACCTACGGCAACCCCGATCTTCTCGTCTCGATCGAGAATGCGCGCGGGACGGCGCAGGCCGATTATCTGTACGGCTCGGCGGGCGCGAACCGTTTCTGGGGCATGGGCGGCAACGACCATCTGGAGGGCGGCGCGGGGAACGACATTCTCGACGGCGGCACGGGCGCCGACCGGATGATCGGCGGCCAGGGCGACGACACCTATTATGTCGACGACGCCGGGGACACGACCGAGGAGAATGCCGGCGAAGGCAACGACACCGTCTTCAGCTCCGCCGCCAGCTACAGGCTCGGCGCCAACATCGAAAACCTGAACGGCACCTCCGCGAACGGCCAGGCGCTGACCGGCAACGACCAGAACAACACCATCGTCGGCACGAACGGCAACGACACGATCGACGGCGGCGGCGGCGCGGACGTGATGATCGGGCTCCAGGGCGACGACGTCTACATCGTCGACAACGTCAACGACCAGGTGATCGAGAATGCCAATGAAGGGACGGACGAGATCCGGACCGGCCTCTCGACCTACAGCATCGAGGCTT
>DASQND010000151.1:0-4149 GCA_035645215.1 Allosphingosinicella sp. | reverse complement strand
CCAGCTTCGCACCTACAACGTCTCGGGCGACCTCTGGCGCGTCGAAGGCGACGTCAACGGCGACGGCATCGCCGACCTCGTCATCGACGTCCACGTCGAAGCCGGCCAGCCGCTGACGGCCGCGGACTTCGTGGTCTGAGGCGGGGGTAACCGTCCTGCCGCTTGCCTGCGGCATTCAGCAGGCAATTCGGTGCCGAAACGTTTGCCCCTTGGGCAAATCGTGTTAAGCGGGCGGTTGGAACCGATGTCACGCGGGTCCTGGGACGCTCCGGCCCTTCAAGGTCGGGGCGTCCTCTCATTCGAACAGGTAGGGAAAATTTCGATGAAGCTCATCCTCAAGACGGCGGCCCTCGCGACTGCCTTCGCTCTCGCGGCCTGCGGCGGCGGCTCCGAAGGCGGCAACAACATGTCCAACGGCGCCGACGCCATGGGCAGCGACTTGAACGCGGCCGCTGTCACGCTCGACAACGCCGCCGACAATGCGACCGGCAACACCGCCGACGCGCTCGAGAACCAGGCCGATGCGGTCGAGAACGCCGCCGCGGCGCAGGCCCACGGCAACAACACGAGCAACGCTCACTGATCGGAGCCGGCGGCCTGAAATCGGGCCGCCGCAACCGGCGACAAGGGAAGCGCCTGCGCGGGAACGTGCGGGCGCTTCTTCGTATTTACCGCAGGTGCGTGCCGCCGCCGGAACCCGGGCGCCATCGCAGCGGTTCGGGCGCCATGTTCTACGTCATCCCCGCGCTCACCCTCGGCATGCTCGCCTACATGGTGTGGCTGGTCACCTTTCGCCTGCGCCGCGAGCGGGTGGCGACGGAGCGCGAGCTGACCCGAGGCAAGCGCGCCTTTTCCCGGCCCAAGCAGCGGCTGCGCTTCCTTCTTCACCGCTCCTTCCGCCTGCCGGACGAAAAGCCGGATTGGGAAGAGCCGCTGGTCTCGACGCTCGCCAAGGCGCCGGCCGCCGCGCCCGAGGGCGAGGCGCGGGGCACCGCCGAACGTTAGTCGCACGACCCGCGGGGGCGGCCGCATTCACGCAAGCGCCGTCACTTGCCACAAGCTTTTGAACTGCTAGACTTTTCCCCTTGCGAGGCCCAGCCGGCCGGCGCGCGAAGGGGATGGGCTCATGAACAAGCCGGTCTGGACGCTCGAGCAGATCACATCCAATCTGATCCGCGAGCGGATCGCCTGGTCGGCCGGGGCTACGATCGCCTACAGCTTTTACGAAACGCCCGCGGCGCATCTGGGAAAGCCGCCGGGCTTTTCCGCTTTCTCGTTCGCGCAGCGCGAGGCGCTTCGCGGCATCTACGATCTCGTTTCCGACATCGTTCCGCTGAACTTCTTCCAGGTCGCCGACAACGGCCAGAAGCCCAGCGCGACGAACCAGCGCATGACCTATTACAACGTCGATTCGTCGACCATTCCGTTCTGGGGCGCGGCGTCGGTCGAAGGGACCGATCCCACGGCCACCCAGTTCGGCACGATCCAGGGCTCGGAAATCGTCGTCAACCAGAACCGCGCGAAGGTCCAGGGCCCGTGGGCGCCGGGCGATTCGAACCCGCGCAAGCTGATGCACGAGGTGCTCCACGGGCTCGGCATCGCCCACCCCGGCGCCTATAATGGCGACAGTGCGCTCAATTACGAGAATTTCGCCGAATACAGGCAGGACAGCCACGAATTCACCGTGATGTCCTATTGGCTGGCGTCGAACACCGGCGCCGACCACGTCGCCGGCGGCATCACCCGCTACGCCTCGACCCCGCTGCTTCACGACATCGCCGCGCTCCACGCGCTCTACGGCGCCAACATGACGACGCGGACCGGCGACACGGTCTACGGCTTCAATTCCACGGCGGGGCGCGCGGCCTACAACCTTTCGATCAATCCCCACCTCATCTTTTCGATCTGGGATGCGGGCGGCATCGACACGCTGGACCTTTCCGGCTTCAACACGCCGTCCGACATGGACCTGGAGCAGGGCGGCTTCACCAGCGCGGGCGAGATGACCCGCAACATTTCGATCGCGTTCGGCGCGGTGATCGAGAATGCCAAGGGCGGCGGCGGGAACGACACGATCCGCGGCAACGGGGCGGCGAACCGGCTCGAGGGCGGGGCGGGGGACGACGTTCTCGACGGCCGCGGCGGCGCCGACGTGATGATCGGCGGCGGCGGCAACGACCTGTTCCTGGTGGACGATGCCGGCGACCAGGTGGTGGAGGCAGCGGGCGGCGGCACGGACGAAGTGCGCACAACTCTCGCCTCCTACGCGGCCGCCGCCCATGTCGAGCGGCTGAAGGGCATAGCCGCCGCGGGCGGGCAGGCGCTGTCCGGCAACGACCTCGACAATGTCATTGAAGGCGGCGCCGGCGACGATGTGATCGAGGGCAAGGGCGGCGCCGACATCCTCGACGGCGGCGGCGGGGCGGACCGCTTCGTCTACAGCGCGTTCGGGGATTCGACCTCCGCGGTGATCGACATCGTGCGCGCCTTCCAGACCGGCACGGACAAGATCGACCTGACGGCGCTCGGACCGGTGCTGGTCAGGTGGACCGAGTCGGCAGGCGCGGACGGCGCCCTCGTGACGTTGCTCAGCGCCGCCGGCCGCGCCGGCACTTCGGCGATCCGCATCGAAGGCCGCATCGCCGCCGGCGACGTGCTTGCCGACCGGGGGATCGCCGGCACGGGCGGCGACGACCTTCTCGAAGGAACCGCGGGTTACGACCTTATCGACGGCGGAGGCGGCGACGACGTCCTCACCGGCCGGGGCGGGGACGACGACCTGTTCGGCGGCGACGGGATCGATACCGCGGTCTATGCCGGAAACCGGGCCGATTACGAGATCCAGACCGGCGGCAAGGTGACCGTGCGGGACCTCAACGCCGCGAACGGCGACGAAGGGACGGACAGCCTCGACGGGATCGAACGCCTCCGTTTCGCCGACATGACCGTCTCGCTCGGCATCGGGGCCAACAACGCGCCGCGTCTCGGTCAGCCGGCCATGGCGGATCAGGTCTGGGCCGACGGAGTCGCGGCAAGCTACAACATCCCGGAAACGTCCTTCATCGACCTCGACGGCAACCAGACTCTGACGTTCCGGGCGGCTCTCGCCGACGGCTCCGCCTTTCCGGCATGGCTGAGCTTCGATGCGACGACCCGGACGTTCCGCGGCACGCCGCCGGTCGCGGCGATCGGCGCGGCGCTGACGATCCGCGTGACCGCGACCGACGGCTTCGCCTCGGTCTTCGACGACGTTGTGATCGGCGTCACCCAGTCGCTCGGCGCGAACGTGACCGGCACCGAAGGCGCGGACCTCCTCGAGGGCACGTTCCGGAGCGAGGACATGATCGGCCTCGGCGGCGACGACGTGCTGCGCGGCTCGGCCGGAGCGGACCGCCTCGACGGCGGAGCCGGCCTCGACGAGGCCGATTACTCCGCCTCGCCCGAGGGCGTGACGATCGACCTCGTCACCGGGCTCGGCGCCGGCGGACACGCCGAAGGCGACCGGCTGATCTCGATCGAGCGCGTCACGGGCTCCGCTTATGGGGACCGCATCGTCGCCGGAGCCGATGCCAACCGCATCGACGGCGGTGCCGGCGCCGACACGATGGAGGGCGGCGAGGGCGACGACCTTTATTTCGTGGACGATGCGGGCGACGCGGTGGTTGAACGCGCGAACGCCGGAACGGACGAGGTCAGGACGAGCCTTTCGAGCTACGCGCTTGCCGCCAATGTCGAGAGGCTGACCGGCACGTCCGGCGCCGGCCAGTCGCTCACCGGAAACGCCCTCGACAATGCCATCGCGGGTGGCTCCGGCAACGACGTGATCGACGGCGGCGCGGGGGCCGACCGGATGGCGGGCGGCGGCGGCGACGACGTCTACATCGTCGATCACCCGGGCGACACGGTCGTCGAGGAAGCAGGCCAGGGCACGGACGAAGTCCGCACGGCGCTCGCCTCCTGGTCGATCGCCTCCACCCATGTCGAGATTTTGACCGGCACGTCGGCGAACGGCCAGGCGCTGACCGGCAACGGCGCGGCGAACGTCATCCAGGGCGCGGCCGGGGACGACGTCCTCGACGGCGGCGCGGGCGGCGACACGATGCGCGGCGGCCAGGGCAACGACGTCTATGTCGTCGACGATGCAAGCGA
>DASQND010000150.1:0-5148 GCA_035645215.1 Allosphingosinicella sp. | reverse complement strand
CCAGCTTCGCACCTACAACGTCTCGGGCGACCTCTGGCGCGTCGAAGGCGACGTCAACGGCGACGGCATCGCCGACCTCGTCATCGACGTCCACGTCGAAGCCGGCCAGCCGCTGACGGCCGCGGACTTCGTGGTCTGAGGGGCCGCGCCGCTCGCCGCCGCGCGCGGTGTGGAAGGGTCTGGAAAAGCGGCGTGATTTCATGCCGATAGTGGAGTATGGCGTCCCAAGCGGGTGACGTCCGCGGCGCGCACCCGGCGCGCCCGTGACGCCGGGTTGGGAGTTTCGCCGTGGGTCTGGCCTTGAGCACGTCGCGTTCGGGCGACGTCTATATCGACGGCCTGATCGGCGCCCGATACTGGTCCGGCATCACCACGTTCAGCTTCCCGACCACGGCGAGCGAATGGACGGGCTATGCCGGCGTCTCGGGCGCGGACCAGCCCAAGCACAGCCCGCGCCCGCTGACCGTCGAGCAGCAGAGCGCCGCGCGCCAGGTGATGGCCGAGATCCGGGCGCTCACCAACCTCGACCTGCGCGACTGGAGCTTCTCGCCTTCGGAAGGCGACATCCGCTTCGGCCGCACGGCGGACCCGACGCTGGACACCGCCGCCGCCTACCTGCCCGGCAACCACCCGATCGACGGCGACGTCTGGTTCAGCTCGCGCTTCGGCGACTATCTCGAGCCCGCTCCCGGCAATTACGACTATTTCACCTTCCTCCACGAGATCGGCCACGCCGTCGGCCTCGAGCATCCGCACGAGGGCGGCCCGTTCGGCCGCACGCCGGCGGACCGCGACCATATGAGCTTCACGGTGATGAGCTACCGCTCGTACCAGAATGCCGAGCAAGGCTATGTTAACGGGGATTACGACTTCCCCCAGACCTACATGCTCTCCGACATAGCCGCGCTGCAGCATCTCTACGGCGCCAATTATTCGACGAACAGCGGCAACACCGTCTACAAATGGTCGCTCGGCGGCGCGATGTCGGTGAACGGCATCGTCACGTTCGACCCGCCGGTCACCCCCATCTTCCAGACGGTCTGGGACGGGGGCGGCATCGACACCTACGATCTCTCCGTCTTTAGCGCCAACCTCCAGATCAGCCTCGTGCCGGGCGCCTGGTCGAAGCTCAACCCGGCGCATCTCGCCCATCTCGGCCACGGAAACTATGCGCCGGGCAGCATCGCCAACGCCTATCTCCACCGGGGCAACGCCGCGTCGCTGATCGAGAATGCGATCGGCGGATCGGGGGACGACCGGATCCTCGGCAACCAGGCGGCGAACCGCCTGGAAGGGCGCGGCGGCGCCGACTGGCTCGACGGCGGCGAAGGGGCGGACACCCTCGTCGGCGGCGAGGGAAGCGACACCTATATCGTCGACCATGCCGGCGACGTCGTCATCGAGCTTGCCGGGCAAGGGGCGTCCGACAAGGTCGTCGCGAGCGTGAGCTGGACCCTGGCCGAAGGCGCCGAAGTGGAGACGCTCGAACTTTCCGGCACGTCGGTCGCCCCGCGCACCCTCACCGGCAATTCGTTCGCCAATTCCCTGCTGGGGACGAGCGGCAACGACATATTGGACGGCGGCGCGGGCGCCGACACGATGAGCGGCGGCGACGGCGACGACCTCTACATCGTCGATACGGCGGCCGATTCGATCATCGACAGCGGCGGCAACGATACGGTCCGCTCGAGCGTGAGCTGGACGCTCGGCATCGCCCTTGAGAATCTCGAGCTCGCCGGCGCGGCGGTGAGCGGCATCGGCAACCTCTGGACGAACGTCATCACCGGCACCGACGGCGCGAACCTGCTCGACGGGCGCGAGGGCGGCGACCGGCTGATCGGCAAGGGCGGCGACGACGTCTACATCGTCGACCACATCGCCGACATGGTGGTCGAAGAGCTGAACGGCGGCACGGACGAGGTGCGCACCGCGCTTTCCGAATACAGGCTCGGCGCGAACGTCGAGCGGCTCACCGGCACCAACGCCGACCCGGCGGCGGGCCAGCGGCTCTACGGCAATGCGCTGGGCAACATGATCACCGGCTCCGCTTTCACCGATCATATCGAGGGCGGCGAGGGCAACGACGTCCTCGCCGACCTGGGCGGCGGCGGCACGATGGACGGCGGCGTCGGCGACGACCGCATCTCGCTCCTGCGCGAGAGCGGCGGGAGCAGCGAGGCGCACATCCTCTCCGGCGGCACGGGCAATGACGAGATTTCAGTCAGCCTGGTGCGCGACGCGCAGCTTACCATTTCGGGCGGCGACGGCGGCGACATCGTGACCCTTGCCGCGCTCACCGCCGCCACGGCCGTGAGCGTGACGCTGGGCGCAGGGCGCGACATCCTCAAGCTCGGCACCTCGCCTTTTCTCTACCAGCTCGCGGCCGTGACGATCGAGGATTTCGCGGCGGGCGAGCTGGGCGACCTGCTCGATTTCTCGGCCTTCGTGCTGGCGCGGCTCGCCAACATCGATCCGGACGCCGATCTCTACGGCAGCGGGCACTTGAAGCTCCTCCAGGACGGCGCCGACGCGAAGCTGCTGATCGATCTCGACGGCGGCGCGAACGGCTTAGTCACCTTCGTCATCTTCAAGAATCTCGACGCCGGCTCGCTCGGCGCCGCCAACCTCACCGCCGCGCCGCAAAAGGCCGCGCCGACGGCCGGCAACGACGTCCTCGCCGGAACCGCCGGCAACGACCTGTTCCGGATGGAAAAAGGCGGCGACGACCGGGTCGACGGGCTCGGCGGCAACGACGTCTTCTATTTCGGCGGCGCCTTCACGCCGGCCGACGCGGTGGACGGCGGCACGGGCGTGGACGAGTTGGTCCTCCAGGGGGATTATCGCATCCGCCTCGAGATCGCATCGCTCCCCGGCATCGAGACGCTGACCCTGCTCGCCGCCGGCGACACGCGCTTCGGCGCGTCCGTTCCGGTCGCGGGCTACGACCTCGCGCTCGCCGACACGGCGCTCGCGGCGGGTGCGCGGCTGAGCGTGGTCGCCAGCGGGCTCGGCGCTACCGAATCCCTGAACTTCGACGCATCGAAGGAAACGGACGGGAGCGTCGCGATCGTCGGCGGTGCCGGCGCGGACAACCTCATCGGAACTCGAAACGCCGACACGATCCGCGGCGGCGCCGGCAACGACCGGATCGACGGCGGCGGCGGCGCGGACTTCATGGAGGGCGGCTTCGGCGACGACACCTATGTCGTAGACGATGCGGCCGACGAGATAAGCGAGTTCACCGGCTACGGCGACGACCTGGTGCTGACCGGGCTCGCCAGCTATGTGCTTGCCCGCGACGTCGAGCGGCTGATCGGCACCTCGGCGAGCGGCCAGGTGCTGACCGGCAACGGCAATGCCAACGACATCGTCGGGGGCGCCGGCAACGACCGGATCGACGGCGGCGGCGGCCCCGACCGGATGGCCGGCGGGCTCGGCAACGACGTCTACATCGTCGACAATGCGGGCGACCAGGTGATCGAGGAGGCCGATGGCGGCGCGGATGAAGTGCGCACGGCCTTCTATCACTACACCCTCGCGGCGAACGTCGAGAACCTGACCGGCACGAACGCGAACGCCGCCGCGACGCAGTGGCTGCTCGGCAATGCGCTCGACAACGCGATCTCCGGCGGCGCCCATGAGGACCGGCTCGAAGGCCTCGCGGGGAACGACGTCCTGACCGACTCGGGCGGCAGCGGCTCGATGGACGGAGGCGAGGGCAACGACCGGATCACGCTCGTCCGCGGCGCGGGCGCCGGGATCGAGAACCACCGTCTCGTCGGTGCCGGGGGCGACGACGAAATCCGCGTAAGCCTCCAGCGCGACGTGTCGCTCTACCTCGACGGCGGCGCCGGGATCGACCTCATCGAGATTTCCGCGCTGACCGCCGCGTCCACCGTCAGCGTCTGGCTCGGCGCCGGCCGCGACACGCTCAGGATCGGGAGTTCGCCCGGGCTCTACCAGCTCGGCGCGGTCGCCATCTTCGACTTTGCCGCCGGTCCGGAAGGCGACCGGATCGACTTCACGGCTTTCATCGCCGCCCGGCTCATCGGCCGGGACTCCTCCGCCAACCCGTTCGAGACCAAGCATCTGGCGCTCGTCCAGTCCGGCGCCGACACGCTGCTTCAGGTCGATTTCGACGGCGGCGGCGACCAGCTCCAGACGCTTGTCACGTTTCGCAACACCGACGCCCCGACGCTCGGCGCCGGCAATCTCGGCTACGCTCCCCTCCCGCCCAAGCCGACGGCAGGCAACGACCGGCTGACCGGCACGGCGGAAGACGAAACCTTTTTGATGCAGGCCGGCGGCGACGACGACGTCCGCGCCATGGGCGGCAACGACGTGCTCTATTTCGGAGGCGCCTTTACCGCCGCCGACTTCGCCCAGGGGGGCGAGGGCATGGACGAACTCGTCCTCCAGGGCGATTACGGCGCGGGCGTCAGCCTCGTCGGCGCGCAGGGCATCGAACGCGTGACCCTGCTTGCCGCGGGTTCGACCCGGTTCGGCCCGGCGGTTCCGCTCGCCCGCTACACCCTGCTCAGCCCGGATGCGGTCGTGGCGGCCTTTCAGATGCTGATCGTGGACGGGAGCGGCCTCGGCGCTTCGGAGAGCCTGTCGTTCGACGGCTCCGCGGAAACGAACGGCCGTTTCGAACTCACCGGCGGGGCGGCCGCCGACACGCTGCGCGGCGGCGCCGGAGACGACCGGATCGACGGCGGAGCCGGCGCCGACGCCATGAACGGCGGCGCGGGCAACGACATCTATTATGTCGACAATGCGGGCGACACGATCGCCGACCCGTCGGGCTATGACGAGGTGCGCACGACGCTCGCTTCCTACAGCCTGCTTTCCAAGCCGATCGAGCGCCTGACCGGCCTTCTCGACACCGGCCAGACGCTGACCGGCGGCGGCGGCGTCAACTTCATCACAGGAGGCGCCGGCAACGACGTCATCGACGGCGGCGAGGATCGCGATCACCTGCACGGCGGCGCGGGCGACGACCTTTACCTGAACGTGGAGCAGGGCGACACGATCGTCGAGCTGGCGGGCGGCGGCATCGACGAAGTCCGGAGCAGCGCCAACTTCATCAGCATCCAGTTGATGGTCAATGTCGAGAATCTGACCGCGACCGGCTTCGCCCAGTCGCTG
>DASQND010000149.1:0-19860 GCA_035645215.1 Allosphingosinicella sp. | reverse complement strand
CCGCTGCGCTTCGCCCACGGCGTGCCCACCGCGACGAGCCTCGCCGATCTCGGCCTCCCGGTGCTCGGCAATTCGCCGGAGGTCACGGTCGAGATCATGCCGTCCGAGGAGGAATCCGGCGGCGTCACCGAGCTCGGCGTGCCTCCCGCCGGTCCCGCCATCGCCAACGCCTTCGCTTCGCTCACCGGGCGGCGCCTGCGCCGCCTGCCGTTCGTCCTTGGGAGCCGCATTTGAACCCGCCCGCCGAACACCCGCCGATTACCACGCCAAAAATCGGCGTGCTGCTGATCAACCTCGGCACGCCCAATTCCCCCGAGCCCGGCTCGGTCCGGCTCTACCTCAAGGAGTTCCTCTCCGACCCCCGCGTGGTGGAAATCCCGCAGCTCGTCTGGCAGCCGATCCTGCGCGGCGTCATCCTGACCACCCGGCCCAAGAAGTCCGCCCACGCCTACAGCCAGGTCTGGACGGACGAAGGCTCGCCGCTCGCCGCGATCACCGCGCGCCAGGCCAGGGCGCTGGAAGGCGCGTTCGGCGACAATGTGGTCGTCGATCACGCCATGCGCTACGGCAAGCCGGCGATTCGCGAGCGCATCGACTGGCTCAAGGGACAGGGCTGCGAGCGCATCCTGATCGCGCCGCTCTACCCGCAATATTGCGCAGCAACGACGGCGACGGCGAACGACGAAGCCTTCGCCCATCTGCGTACCCTGCGCTGGCAGCCCGCCGTCCGCACCCTCCCGCCCTACCATGACGATCCCGACTACATCGATGCGCTGAAGACGCGCACGGAGGAGGGGCTGGCCGCGCTTGACTTTGAGCCACAGGCCGTGCTCGCAAGCTTCCACGGCATGCCGCAGCGGACGCTGGAGTTGGGCGATCCTTATCACTGCCATTGCCGCAAGACGGCGCGCCTTCTTTCGGATGCGCTTGGGCGTGACCTTCGTGTGACCTTCCAGTCGCGCTTCGGCCGCGCCAAGTGGCTGGAGCCGGCCACGGACAAGGTGCTGGAAGCGCTCCCGGGCGAGGGCGTGGCCAGGGTCGCCATCGTCGCGCCGGGCTTTTCGGCGGACTGCCTCGAGACGCTGGAGGAGCTGGCGATCCGCGGCCGGGAGAGCTTCATGGCGGCGGGCGGCACCCATTTCGCCTATCTTCCCTGCCTCAACGACAGCGCGCCGGGGATCGAAATGCTGCGCAGCATAGTTGGCCGTGAGCTTGAAGGCTGGCGCCCCCGCAACTAAGGCCGGCCAATAACAAAAGGAGAGGTTTCCAATGGCACGCGTTGCAGTCGTCACCGGAGGGACACGCGGCATCGGCGAAGCGATTTCGGTCGCCCTTCGCGATGCGGGCATGACCGTCGCCGCAAATTATGCCGGCAATGTTGAGAAGGCCGCCGAATTCACCCAGCGCACGGGCATCAAGGCCTACAGGTGGGACGTCTCCGATTACGACGCCTGCATCGCCGGCATCGCTCAGGTCGAAAGCGAGCTCGGCCCGGTCGACGTGCTCGTCAACAATGCCGGCATCACCCGCGACGGCACCATGAAGCGCATGACCCGCCAGATGTGGGACGAAGTGATCGACGTGAACCTCGGCGGCTGCTTCAACATGGCGAAGGCCTGCTGGGACGGGATGAACGCGAGGAAGTTCGGCCGCGTCGTCAACATCGGCTCGATCAACGGCCAGGCCGGCCAGTACGGCCAGGTCAACTATGCCGCCGCCAAATCCGGCATCCACGGCTTCACCAAGGCGCTCGCCCAGGAAGGCGCGCGCGCCGGCATCACCGTGAACGCGATCGCGCCCGGCTATATCGACACGGAAATGGTCGCGGCGGTGCCGGAGGACGTGCTCGCCAAGATCGTCGCCCGCATCCCCGTCGGCCGCTTGGGCGGCGCGCACGAGATCGCCCGCGGCGTCGCCTTCCTCTGCGGCGAGGAAGCGGGCTTCATCACCGGCTCGACGCTCAGCATCAACGGCGGCCAGCATATGTATTGATGTCGGATCGTGGTACTTCGATCCGGATGAGTGCACCGCCGTCATTGCGAGGAGCAAAGCGACGAAGCAATCCAGCGGGCCTCCGAGGCCGCCCTGGATTGCTTCGCTCCGCTCGCAATGACGGGGGGTGCGGATGAAGGGACCGGTCAAGCGCTCGATGATGATCGCGGGGCATGCCACGTCGATCAGTCTCGAGCCGGTCTTCTGGGACGCCCTGCGCGAAGCGGCGGAGGCGGAGCGGCTGCCGGTGAACGCGCTGGTGGCGCGCATCGACGCGGAGCGGGTGGAGGGGGCGGAGCCTCCGAACCTCGGCAGCGCAATCCGTGTCTGGCTGTTCGAACGGGCGCGGCGGCACTGACGCATCCTCCCCATCGAAGATGGGGAGGGGGACCACCCGGAGGGTGGTGGAGGGGTAAATGGCTCGGCGCCGGTAGGTTCGTGCGCGATCCTCCCGCTGCAGTGCACTTACCCCTCCACCATGCTTCGCATGGTTCCCCTCCCCATGCTCTGCATGGGGAGGATGCGTTGCCTGTTGCGAAGCATTCGCAATAGCCGCTAGACGTGCGCTCGAAGGAGCACACATGGCCGCGCAAACGAAGATTCGCCTCCGGGGCGTCTGGTTCACGATTCACAAGTGGATCGGCATCCTGCTCGCCATCCTGATTGTCCCGGTGTCGCTCTCCGGCGCGGCGCTCGTCTGGCACGATTGGCTGGACAAGGTGGCCAATCCGGAGCGGCAGGTTGCGAGCGGGCGCGCGCAGTTGCCCTTTCAGCAGTACATAGACTCCGCGCGGACGCAGATCGGCGCGCAGGACCGGATCGCCAGCATCACCGTGCCCGAGCAGCAGGGGCCGGTGCACGTCACCGCCGTGCGCGCGCCGGAGGGCGGCGGCACGCGGCCGGTGCGGACGAACGTGTGGCTCGATCCGGCGAGTTCGGAGGTGCTCGACAGGCAATCCGGCAACGAAGGCGTGGTGCGCTTCCTCCACGTCCTCCACGGCAGGCTGATGATCCCAAGCGTCGGGCGGGAGATCGTCGGCTGGATCGGCGTGTTTATGCTGGTCTCGTCGCTGACGGGTCTGTGGCTCTGGTGGCCGAGCGTCGGCGGCTTCCGCCGGGGTCTCCGCTGGCGGCGGCAGGACAGCACCAATGCGAACCTGCATCACGTGGCCGGCTTCTGGATCGCGCTTCCGCTGGCGATGCTGAGCTTTACCGGCGTCTGGATCAGCTTCCCCGGCGTGTTCGGCGGCAACGCGCCGCCCGCCGCCGCCAAGGCCAAGGCGCCGCCCCGGGGGCCGGCGCTGCCGCTCGAGCAGACCCGGCTGGATCCGGAAGTTGCCGCCGTGATGGCCGCCCGCGGCGATGCGGCGCTCAAGACGCTGACCTGGCCCACCACCCAGTCGCCGCAATGGACCGTCGCCGTCCGCGACGCGCGCTCGGGCCCTGCCGAGTTCAAGGTCCACGATCAAACCGGCGTCGTCGAGCGCCAGGGCCCGCGCCCCGAGACCACCGCCCGCACCATGCGCCGCTGGCACGACGGCGACGGCATGGGCCCGCTCTGGCAGACGATCATCTTCATCGGCGGGATATTGCCGGCTTTGCTCGCGGTGACCGGCATCCTCATGTGGCTGAGGACGCGCACATGGCGCGGCGGCGCGGGGAAGCGGCGGCAGGACGCGGGGATCGGGCTCAAGACGAAATAGGAATCCTCCCCATCGAAGATGGGGAGGGGGACCACCCGAAATGAGCAGGTCGCCCTGTCCCCCGGACAGGGCTGCGGATGTCCGGGGGACATCCGCACCTGCTCATGGTGGAGGAGTCGTGCCGGGACCAGAGCCCCACTTCGTTCGCCCTGAGCCTGTCGAAGGGCTGCCCTTCCTTCTTCGCTGCGTCAGAAAGAAGGGCAGGGCTTCGACAAGCTCAGCCCGAACGGGTGGGGGGATTGACCTGCTCCGACGGGCTCGTCCCCTCTGCCGTCATTGCGAGCGAAGCGAAGCAATCAGCGGGCGCCGGTGCGGGGCTCCGAGGCCGCTGGATTGCTTCGTCGCTTCGCTCCTCGCAATGACGCTGGGTCTTACCACGGCCGCCCTACGCAGCCTCCCCGGACCTTACCGCCCCAGCAGCACCCTTGCCTGCGTAGCGAGCTGCGCCAGCATCGGGGCGGTCGTGATCGGCGCCGTGCGGGCGCGTTCGACGGTGCGGCGGAACTGGTCGATGCGGGGGCCGTGGGCCGCGACCCAGCGTTCCACTTCGGCGACCGGGTCGGGGCTGCGGCGGCGCTCCAGGAAGTCGAGGCGGAGCTGCTCGAAGTCGCGCGCGAGGCCGGCAGTGAGCAGCCGCTCCCACTGGTCGCGCGCCTGGAAGCGGTGCGCGGCGGCGAGCGCCCAGTCGATGCCCAGAGCTTCGCCGAGGCGCGTGTAGGCGTGGGTGAGGGCGATCTCGTCCTCGCCCATCCGCTGGCCGAGCTCGGCCAGGGCAACGGCGCCGTCCAGCTCGATGAGGCGGACCACGTCGTCGGCGACGTCCCCGGGCGCGCCGAGGCGGACCAGCTCGGCACGTTGCGCGGCGGCCTGCGCCTGCGGCTCGGGCCGGAGCAGGCCCTTCAAGGCGACGCCCAGCTTCTCGAGGCCCGGCCTGAGCCGCGCGACGATCGCGCCCGGCTGCTCGTCGGCCGACGTGCAGCGCAGGAGATCGGCGATGTGGAGCTGGAGTGCGGTCGAGGCATGGTCGAACAGTTCGAGCCGCACCTGCTCGGCGACGTCGGCCCGGTCGAGCCGCTCCCACAGCGAGTGGAGGTCGAACAGGCGCTCGGCGGCGAGGAAGCAGGCGGCGGCGTGGCCGAGCGCGGCGCCCTCCTGCTCGATCAGCGCGAAGGGCGCCACGATGCCGAGTCGGTTGACGAAGCGGTTCGCGACCTTGGTGGCGATGATCTCGCAGCGGAGGCGATGGTTGAGGATCGCCTCGCGCTGCCGCTCCTGCATCTGCGGCGGGAAGGCGGCGAGGAGTTCGGCCTCCATGGTCGGATCGGACGCGATGCCGCTGCGCTCCACCGCGTCCTGCAGCGCCATCTTGGAGTGCGACAGGAGGACGGCGAGTTCGGGTCGGCTGAGGCCCCGGCTTTCATGCTCGCGGCGCAGCAGGTCTTCGTTCGAGTCGAAGCCTTCGACCGCGCGGTTGAGGCGGCCGCTTTCCTCGAGCACTTCGAGGACGCGGACCTGCGACGGCAAAGCGGCTGCGCCGCCTCGCTCGGCGATCGAAAGGGCGAGCGCCTGGAGCCGGTTGTCCTCCAGCACGATCTCGGCGACTTCGTCCGTCATCTCGGCGAGGAGGGCGTTCCGGTCCTCGAAGGTCAGGCGGCCTTCCACCATCTCGCGGTTCAATGGGATCTTGATGTTGACCTCATTGTCCGAGCAATCGACGCCTGCACTGTTGTCGATGAAGTCGGTGTTGATGCGCCCGCCGGCTTCGGCGAACTCGATGCGGCCGGCCTGGGTGATGGCGAGGTTCGCGCCTTCGCCGATCGCTTTCGCGCGCACGTCGCAGCCGGTGATCCGGATCGGATCGTTGGCGGGATCGCCGACCTCGGCGTTGGTCTCGGAGCGCGCGCGGATGTAGGTGCCGATGCCGCCGAACCAGAGGAGGTCGACCGGCGCTTTCAGGATGGCGGTGATGAGCGCGGCGGGGTCCAGCGCCTCTTCTTCGATTTCCAGGATCGCGCGGATTTCTTGCGAGAGCGGGATCGACTTCTGCGCCCGCGGGAAGATCCCGCCGCCCTTGGAGATCAGCTCGGCATTGTAGTCCGCCCAGGACGAGCGCGGCAGGTTGAAGAGGCGATTGCGCTCTTCCCAGCTCGCCGCCGCATCGGGGTCCGGATCGAGGAAGATGTGGCGGTGATCGAAGGCGGCGACGAGCTTGATCGATTTCGACAGCAGCATGCCGTTGCCGAAGACGTCGCCCGACATGTCGCCGATGCCCGCCACCCGGACCGGATCGGTCTGCACGTCGATGCCGATCTCGCGGAAGTGGCGCTGGACGCAGACCCAGGCGCCGCGCGCGGTGATGCCCATCGCCTTGTGGTCGTAGCCCTGGCTGCCGCCGGACGCGAAGGCGTCGCCGAGCCAGAAGCCCGCCGACGTCGCAATCGAATTGGCGACGTCCGAAAAGGTCGCCGTGCCCTTGTCGGCGGCGACGACGAAATAAGGGTCCTCGCCGTCATGGACGGTGACCTCAGCCGGGTGGACCACCTTGCTTTCGACGATGTTGTCGGTGACCGACAGCAAGGAGCGGATGAAGATCTTGTAGCTTTCCGTGCCTTCCGCGATCCAGGCGTCGCGGTCCGACACTGGCGGGAGCTGCTTGGGATAGAAGCCGCCCTTGGCGCCGGTCGGCACGATGACCGCGTTCTTGACGAGCTGCGCCTTCATCAGGCCGAGGATCTCGGTGCGGAAATCGTCGCGCCGGTCGGACCAGCGGAGGCCTCCCCGGGCGACCGGGCCGCCGCGCAGGTGGATGCCTTCGACGCGCGGGCTGTAGACCCAGATTTCGCGCCACGGGACCGGATTCGGAAGGCCCGGGATGCGGGCGCTGTCGAGCTTGAAGGCGAGCGCTTCTGCGCCGGCGGGCGCGAAGGCGTTGGTGCGCAAGGTCGCGGCGATCACGGCGCGGAAGAGGCGCAGGATGCGATCCTCGTCGATCGCGGCGACGTTGCCGAGGCCGCGGGCGATCTTGTCTTCCGCCTCGCCGATGGCGGCGCCCCGGTCGCCTTCGAAGGCCGGGTCGTGCATCGCGTCGAAGAGGGCGATGAGGCTCTTGGTCACGTCCGGCGCGCGGCGCAGCGCCTCGACCACCGTCACCATCGAATAGGAAAGGCCGATCTGGCGCAGGTAGCGGAACCAGGCGCGGAACAGGACGACTTCGCGCGGCTGGAGGCCGGCCGAGACGATGAGCTGGTTGAAGACGTCGTTCTCGGCCTGGCCTTCGAGCACGGCGGATATCGCGCGCTCGACGAGGCGGGCGCGCTTCATCACGTCCGCCGCTTCCCCTCCCTGCGGCATTTCGAGGACGAAGTCGTGAATGTAGCCGAGGTCGCCCGCATCGAGCGCGGTCGGCACTTCCTCCAGCACACGGAAGCCGAAATTCTCGAACACCGGCACCGCTTCCGAAAGCGGGATGATGGCGGCGAGGCGGTAGGTCTTGAGGTGGAGGCGGCTGTTTCCGTCCTCTTCCTTGCGGAACAGGCGGGCGTCGCGGGCGGCGGCGCCTTCCAGGTCGCAGATGCGAAGGATGTCCTGCGCGGCTTCCGAAGCGCCGGTGCGGATCCGGTAGCCTTCGGGGAAGTCGTCCATGTAGCTCAGCGCCAGGCGGGTCGCGCGGGCGGTGCCGACGACGGAGCCCAGGGCTTCTTCGACGCTCGGCTCCCAGCCGCGGACCATCTCGACGAGCTTGCGATCGAGCTCCTCCATGTCCGGGAGCGGCCGGCCGGCGTCCATGTCGAGCGTGTAGCGGACGAGGGCGAGGTCGCCGTCGCCGAGCTCGACGGCCCAGTTGGTGGTGTGGCCGCCCGTCGCCTGTTCGATCAAGCGCGCGATATCGGTGCGGCGGCGGGTGGTGAGCTCGTCGCGCGGCAGCCAGACGAAGGCGAAGAGATGGCCCTTCAGCACCGAGCGCGTCAGGATCAACGTCGGGCGCGGCCGGTCGGCGAGCGACATCGCCGTCATGACGAGCTCGCGCACTTCCTCGGGCTTGAGGCTGACGAGAAGGTCGGGCGGAAGGGCGCCCATTGCGTGGCGGAGTGCCTTGCCGCTGTGGCCGGCGGGATCGAAGGCGAATTCGGCCTCCATCTCGGCGAGGCGGGCGCGCAGAAGCGGCACGTCCACGGCAGGCGTGTTGATCGCGTGGCTGGTCCAAAGGCCGGCGTAGACGCCGATGCCGGTGATCTTCCCTTCTTCGCGGACCGGAAGCACGACGAGATCGAAGGGCACGCGGCGGTGGACGGTGGACTTGCGGTTGGCCTTGGCGAGGAGGGGCTCGGCGCCGCCTTCCTCGAAATAGCGCATCGCATTGCCGCAGCCGCCCGCGTCGGTCGGGTCGCCGGGGAGGCGGAACAGGCCGAGCGCTTCGGACGGCTGCTCGCCCGGCCGCTCGACATGGTAGCCGAGCAAGGTCATCGAACCGTCGGCGAACCAGCGCAGCAGCTCGGCGGCTTCGGGATCGCCGACCGCGGCCGCGTCTTCGCGCATCTTGGACTGCATCGCGCGCCAATCCGTCACGGCGGCGCGGACGTCGGCCAGGACGCGGTGGAGCTCGGCGACGAGCTCGCGCCTTTCGCGCGCGTCTGCGCGGTCGACTTCGATATACATGATCGATTCGCGGCGCCGGCCGTCGTCGCAGAGCGGGTCGACGGCCTGGAGGCAGCCATTGTCGTCGCGCTCGACGCAGACCACCGGGTGGAGCAGGCGGTGGATGGTGAGGCCCCGCGCGGCGATCGCGTTGGCGATCGAATCGACGAGGAACGGCATGTCGTCATTCGCAATGCAAATCCGCATGCGCCGATGCCCCACCTGCCCGCCGGCCGATTCCAGCCGGACGAGGGCGATGCCGGGCGGGCGGCGGTTCGCGCAGGCGGCGATGAACGCGGCCGCTTCGTTGCATTCGGTCTCGCTGAAGCCGGCAAGCTCGCCCGGAAGGGCGCCGTTGCATAGAGCGTGGCTGAGCGAGGCGATCAGGCGCTGGTCGGCGGATGTCGCCGCGACCATGCTGTCCGCATTCATGAACAACTCCCGGAGTTTCGGGCGGCAGGGGAGGCCGTCCTTGACGCGGCGTCCTATGCTCCCGCCGATGCGGAGAGGCAAGGCTTGTGGCCGCGGGTTCGGACTTCAGCGGTGCGGCAGGGGATCGCAATCGCCCGCGAGGACGCTTCCGGCGCCGAAGCGGGCGGTGAAGCCGAGCCGCGCCGCGGCCGTCGCAGGGGAGTAGATGCGGCCGAGCGATGGCGGGAGGGGCCAGCCACGGCGGTCGAACCCTGCGGCGAGCGCGGAGGCGCGGCGGCGGATAGCGCTTGGTGCATCGCGGCAGAGCTCTTCGCGATCGTCCTGGGTGAACGGCGGGATGGCGCTGACCACGTAGGTTTCGCAGCCACCGCTCGCCGCAGCGAGGGCGAGGGCATGGACCTCGACGACGTCGCGGCGGTCGATCCCGCGGTGGAGGCGGTGGAGGGCCATGTCGCGGAGCGGCTCCGGGAAGCAGCGCGAAATGCGCAGGATCGCCGACGGGAGGCCGGCGGCGCGGACGAGGGCTTCCGCCGCGAGCTTCGTCTCATCGTAGATGTCGCGCGGATCGGGCTCGACGTCCTCGTCTATCCAGGCGGCGCGGCCGTTGGCGGGCACAAGGGCGTGGCCGAAGACGGAGGTGGAGCTGGTATAGACGAAGCGGGCGACGCCGGCGGCGAGGGCAGAGTCGAGGAGGCGGTCGGTCGCATCGACGTTGACGGCGCGGAACTCGGCGTCCGAGGCGCGGCCGACGTGCGGCGCATGGAGGGCGGCGACGTGGACGACCGCGTCGTAGCCGTCGAGGCGGAGCGGGGTGCGGATGTCGTGGAGGAGGTCGACCTGATTGCCGGGACGCAAGTCGAGGCCGGTCACATAGTGCTCGCCCCGCAGCCGCGCGGCGACGGCGCTTCCGATCAGGCCCGCGGCTCCGGTGACGAGGATGCGCATCTTGGGCTTAGTCAGAGAGAACGGGGGTAGGCACCGCACCCAATTACCGTTCGGGCTGAGCTTGTCGAAGCCCTGCCCTTCTCTTCTTCTGCGAGGAAAGGAAGAAAGGACAGGCCTTCGACAAGCTCAGGCCGAACGGAGTGGGTGATGGGTCCGTACTTTATCCGTCAGGCAGCGCTTCTGCGCACCGCGCGGTCGGTGAGAGACACGTCGTCCACCGCGCCGACCACCGCCACGCGGCCGTCCGGTTCGCGGCGGCCGATGAAGAGGACGAACTCGCCTTCGCCTTCCACCGCGAGATCGAGGAAGCCGAGCGGACCCGCTTCGCGAAGGCGCGCACGGGCTTCCTCCACCGGGTCGGGCTTGGGCTCGGGGCGCTTCGCCTCGCGCTCGGCGCGGACCACGGCCTTGAGGCCGCCGGGCTGCGCTTCGAGCGCGTCGGCAAAGGCGCCGCGCGGCAGCGCCTCGCGCCGGGCCCAGGACAAGGCGGCGGCGAATTCGGCGAGCCGGGTCTTGTCGTAATCGGCGCCGAAGACGAGCTTCACGACCGGAGTCATGGGCGCGCGGGCCTGGGCCTTGATGCCGGCGTCTTCGAGGAGCTCGTGGTAGTCCTGCGGCTCGGCTTCGGCCGCGAGGGCGAAATCGTAGGCGTCGCCGAGCGCGCGGTACAGGGCGCCGCGGCTGCGGTGGTCGGCCGAGCGGGCGACTTCCGCGCTCTCGCGGGCCGCAGACAGGCGGTCGCCGAGGCCGGCGTCGTCGGCGAGGGGCGCGGGCGCATCTTCGGCGGCGGCCTCCTGCTCCGGCCAAAGGTCGAGCGCCGAATCGCGCTCCAGCACGACCGGCGCCTTGGCCTTGGGCTCTTCATATTCCGCGTTCGGCCCGTCCGCCCAGATCGGGCAGTCGGCGACGGCGGGCGCGGAAGCGGAGGCGCGGTCGACTTCCACGGCGATGTCGGAGGCGGTGCGGCTGTCGGCCAGCTCCTTCCAGTTGATGACGCCGTAGATGAAGTCGATCGTCTCGCCGTCCGACGAGAGCGGCATCAAGATGCCCCGGTAGAGGGTGTTGACGCCGCGGCGGTTCACATATTCGGCTTCAAAGCCGATCGGAGCGCAATTGGCGATGATCTGGAGATAATGGTCGGTGAGGCGGGAGAGGAGCGAGCGCGACGGCACTTCGCTGATCCGGCGGATATTCTGGTCGAGCGCGCATTCGGCGCGAAGCGAGCGGCCGAGGAAGCAGACTTCGGGGTCCTCGACGCTGCCGGAGAAATCGAGAAGGACGCTGTTGCGCCCGAAATCCTCGATGCTGGCGGGATCGAGATCGTCGATCAGCGGATAGGGCCGCCCGTCGAGCAGCGACACCCAGTGATTGTAGGCGCGCACGTGCATGCGGCGCTCGTCGACGCCGATTTCCGGCGGCGCCTCCATCGCCGGCTCGTCCTCGTGGACGGCATAGGCCTCGTCGTCGAAGCCGCGGAGACTGTCCATGCCTGTGCCCTTATTGCCCCAATACAGAGCGCGCACCCTGCACATGCGCGGTTGAAATAGGGTTAAAGGCAGCGAAACAAGGTTCGGCGGCGCCGTTCCCGCGCTCCGGCGCGCGACGGGGCGCAGGGGTGCTTGTCATCGGGGAGCACCGCTGATAGTGGGCCCTCACCCCGGAAATGCCGCTTTAGCTCAGCTGGTAGAGCACATCATTCGTAATGATGGGGTCAACGGTTCGAGTCCGTTAAGCGGCACCACCTTTTCCGGCATTCCCATAACCTTCTTCCATGCAAAGCGCGGAAAAGCGCGCTTCGGGCCGCCGCGAAACAGTGGACGGGCGCGTCCCCTTCGTTATGGTGGCCGCGCGGTATGCGCTCGACTCGTGCGCATGGCCGGCGGAGAAGGGGTGCGAGGGGTGCGTGCGTCCGGTGCCGAGCAAGGGATGAAGACCATGGAACGAACGCTCCGGGCGTCGCGGCCGCGGGGGCGCGGCTGATGGACGGGTTCCGCGACGCGTTCGACTTCAATGGCGGCCTGAGCAGCGACTGGTCCTGCACGGGCGGCGACTGGACCGGCCTCGCCGGAGAAACGGGCGCGCTGCTCGCCGATCCCGGCGACGGGCGGGGCGGGATGCGCGACGAGGATGCCGACGCCCTCGGCGGAATCGAGCCGCTGCCCGCCGCCGATCTGCTTTCAGCCGCCCGGCGCATGGCCATCGCGCGGCGGGTCCGCGATGAAGTCTTCGGCAACGGCCTGTTCCTCAATCCCGGCTGGAACATCCTTCTTGAGCTGTTCGTCGCCGGCGAGGAAGGGCGCAACGTCACGATCAAGAGCGCCTGCGTCGCGGCCTGCGTGCCGCAATCCACGGCCTTGCGCCACATCGCACACCTGATCGACGTCCGGCTCGCAATTCGCGCCCAGCATCCGAGCGACGCCCGCAGCGCTTATCTCAAGCTCACCGATCGGGGGCGGACCAGGATGGTCGCGTTCCTCACCTTGTCTGAAGGAAATCGGGGCGGCTCTGGCGCATAGCGTCGAGTGCCATCGAGGCATAAGCTGCGGCCTGATGGAGGCCGAGCTCGTCGAGGCCGGCAAGCAGAGTCTGGGCGGTCCGCTGGAGCTCCGCCAGGCGCTCCCATTGTTCGGTCGACGAGTTGGACGCTGTGATCGTCACGAGGGCGCGCTCCCGCCTGCCACCAGGAAACAGGCAGCTTAGAGTAGCATGACGCAGCCGGGAAGGCGGATCATGATCCATTTCCGTGGCGAATGCGGTGCGCCGCCGCCAGAGGGCCGCGGATGAAGCACAGGAAGGCGCTCCTTGCTGCCGGAGTGGCGGCGATTCTCGGCGTCGCGGCGATCCCGCATGCGCAGCGCGCGATGGAGGCGCGGCGCATCGCGCGGGAAGGGGCGCAGCGCGCGCTCTGGATCGAACTCAAGGAAAAGGAGCTGGCCTGCCTCGAGCGGCTTCGCGCGAGCGGTTTTCCGCAAGGAATGGACGTCGGCGCCGAGATCGAGCGCTGCCGCGCCCTCGCCGTCGATCCCGCCACCGGCGAGCCGGTCGAGGCGCCCGGTGATCCGGAGGCGCCGTAGCTCAGCGGCGGCCGAGCCCGCCCATGCCGTGGGCGGCGCCGGCGCCGGGCCCGAAGTGGCGCTTGACCGGCGGCTTGCGCGCGGCGGAGGTGACGGTTTCAAGCGTCGCGGGATGGAGCGGAGTGACGAATTCGAAGCCGGCCTTGCGCCCCTCGACCCAGACGACGCGGCTCGCGGTCGGCTCGAGGCCGGGAAGCTTGAGCCAGATCTGGGCGCCCATTTCCAGGGCGGCGTCGCTTTCGGCCGCGAATCCGGTCGCCGACAGGTTCAGCACTTCGGCGTCGGCGATGCTCGCTCCGGGCTCGCGAAGGCTGGCCGCAAGGTTGAGGATGCGCCGCTCCGCGCGGCGGCCTTCGGGCGTCGGCAGAATGGCGATGTGCGCTTTTTGCAACGTGCGGGCTCCCGCGGCAGGATCGTTCAAGGGGACTTGAGAAGGATCGTTCCGGGTCCTCTTGGGCCATATTGGATAAACATCGGTTAAAGCCGATTGGGAACGCGCGCGCCCGCCGCGACGTTTCAGCCTCATCTCAGAGGTATGCGTTTGCGTGGAGCGTGTGTGAAAACAAAGTTCAAGGCGGCTGCCGCGGCGGCCCTGCTGGCGCTGGCCGGCTGCGATTACATCTCGGTCGGCGGAAGCGGCGGCGGCGGCGGAGCGGGATCGCCTCCGCCCGAAATCGCCGCGGCTGACCTCCAGGGCGCCGTTCAGGACGAGCGGGTCCGCCGCTTCTACGAGGCGCGGCAATGGCGCGCGGCCTGGGGCAGCGAGGCGCAGCAGGCGCTGACCGAGGCGCTGCGCGGCTCGGCCCGGCACGGGCTCGATCCGCGCCGCTTTCTCCAGCCCGTCGAATCGGCGCAGGGGCCGGCGGCCAAGGAGGCGGCGCTGACGCTCGCCGCCGTCAACCTCGCCGAAGTGCTGTCCCGCGGCCAGGCCGATCCGAAGCGGTTGTTCGAAGTCTATGAGCTGCCGCGCCCCGAAGTGGACGTGGTCGCCGGCCTCGCTTCGGCGGCCGAAGCGGGCAACGCCCATGAATGGCTGAACGGCCTCGCGCCGGGCGACCCCGAATATCGTGCCCTGTCGGAAGCCTATCTCCAATACAGCCAGGCCGCGTCGAACGAGCCGCCGCCCGCTGTCACGGCCGGCGATTCGATCAAGGTCGGACAAAGCGACCCGCGCATTCCGGCGATCGTCCAGTCGCTGCGCATGCAGGGCTATCTCCCGCCCGAAGGCCAGGCTCAGCCCCAGGGTCAGCCGCCGCAGCAGCAGCAGGGCGGCAAGGCCGGCGCGGCTCAGCCGAAGCAAGCCGCGCAGGCGCCGGCGACGCGCTACACGCCGGAGCTCGCTCAGGCGGTGCGCCGCGTCCAGGCCGATTACGGGCTGGAAACGGACGGCGTCATCGGCGGCGCGACTCTGGACATCGTCAACGCCACCGCGCGCGACCGCGCCCGCCAGCTCGCCGTCAACCTGGAGCGCCGCCGCTGGCTGCAGCGCGAGCTTCCCGGCACCCGCATCGACGTCAACACCGCCGCCGCCTTTCTCCGCTACTGGCGCGACGGGCAGCTCGCCGACATGCGCAAGGTGGTGGTCGGCCAGCCCGGCTGGGAAACGCCCGAGCTCCTGTCGCCCATCGTGCGCCTCGTCGCCAATCCGCCCTGGAACGTGCCGGAATCTATCGAGGAGGACGAGCTCGCGCAGCGCAGCGCCGCCTATCTCGCCCAGAACGGTTTCGAGCGGAAGAACGGCCGCCTCGTCCAGAAGCCGGGGCCGCAGGCGGCGCTCGGCCTCGTGAAGATGGACATGACCAACCGTCACGCCATCTACCTCCACGACACCCCCTCCAAGGCGGGCTTCTCGCGCGCCGAGCGGCACATGAGCCACGGCTGCGTGCGGGTCAGCGATGCGGTCGGCTTCGCGGCCATGCTCGCCGAGCACAGCGGCAAGCGCGAGGATTTCGAAAAGGCGCTCGCGCGGCGCAACGGCGAGCAGGAGCCGCAGGAGACTTCGGTCCAGCTTTCGGACGGGATTCCGGTCCGGCTGCTCTACCACAGCGTCTATCTGGACGGCGAGCGGCTGCTCTTCCGTCCCGACCCCTACGGCTGGGACGAAACCGTCGCCCAGGCCCTCGGCCTCGCGGCGAGGCAGCGCCCGACGCTGAGGCGCCACAGCGGCGACATCGGGCCGTAACGGCCGGCCAAGCGGCGACACGATTGGTCCGCTCCTCGCCACGAACCGGCTTGGCGCACGCCCCGGGACCGGAACGTCTCGTACCCCTCACCGGTTGATCCCCGCGAGGCCGCGCTGCGGCCGCGACACCCGTACAGGAGAGCAGCCATGGCAGACGATCGTTATCGCGATAACAGCAGCGGCGGCGGCAGGCGGACCAGCTCGATCTTCTCGGACGACGAGGGCGGCCAGGGGCGCAGCGGCGGCGCATGGAAGCCGGAGGACTATGGCTGGGGCCGGGGCGGCGGCGACCGCTCGGCCGAGCGCGGCGGCGGCGGCGGGCGCGGCTTCTTCGAACGCGCGCGCGACGAAGTCGGCAACTGGCTTGGCGGCGGCGACGACAGTGCGCGTACTTCCGCCGAGCGCAGCCGCTACGGCCATGGCCAGAGCGGCTTCGGCGGCGAGCATTACCGCTCCAACCGCAGCGGCGCGGACTGGGAAGGCGGCGGCGGGTCCGGCGGCGGCTCCAGCTCCGCCGCCTATGCGGGCCGCGAGCAATCCAACACGTCTCATTTCGACGAGAATTACCGGCGCTGGCGCGAGCAGCAGATCGCCCGGCTCGACCAGGAATATGAGGAATATTGCCGCGAACGGCAGCAGTGCTTCGAAACCGACTTCCACAGCTGGCGCGAAGCCCGCCAGTCGCGGCCCGGCGAAGCGCAAGGCAGCGCAGGCGACACGGGCCCGAGCGAGGAGGGCGCCTCGCGTAGCGCGATGCTCGGCGGAAGCGAGCCAGGCATGCACGAGGCGGGCGAGGAAACGACCGGCGGCGGCGACGCTTCCGCGATGGAATCCAGCACCGGCAGCAGCCCGGACACCGGCTCGGACGGCCAGGGCCGCTACTGAACCCCCTACGAGAAGGAGCAAGCGACATGGCCGATCGTGGACGTGACGATACCGACGCGCAGCGCGGCGAAAGCCGCGGCTTCTTCGGCGGCGGCTGGGGCGGCGGCTCCGCCCCGCGCGAGAGCCGCGGCTATCCGGACGACCGGGCGAGCGGGTGGCGGGGGGATGAAAGCACCGGATATTATGAGCGGGACGAACGCGGCGGCCGTTCGGGCCAGAGCCGCGAGGGCGGCTGGGGCTCGGGACGCGAATCCGGCGCGCCGCAGGGCGACGGCGAGCGCGTGCACCGGGATCGGGGCAGTCCGCCCGACGTGAGCCGTAATCGCGGGCCGGACACGGGGCGGGAGCGCGACTTCGGCCATGACGACCGGCACCAGGGCCTGCCCATTGAGGAAACCAGCCGGCTCATAGCGTCCAACAAGGTCGAAGGAACGCCTGTCTACAGCCGCGACCGGCACCGGCTCGGCACGATCTACAACTTCATGGTCGACAAGGTTTCCGGCCAGGTCGAGTACGCCGTCCTGCGCTACGGCGGCTTCATGGGCGTGGGGCAGCGTTATTATCCGCTGCCCTGGAAGGTGCTCACCTATCACCGCGACGCGGGCGGCTATGTGATCGACATGTCGGCGCGCGATTTCGAGGACGCACCGAGCTTCGACCGAACCGACGAGCCGGAATTCGACACCGATTACGGACGCCGGGTCCATAGCTGGTACGGCCTCGAATATTAAGGCCGACGCAGATGCGATTGAACCGGGGTGCGGAGACGCCTAGTTAGGGGCGTGCGCCGCTTGCTCCACCTCCTTGCCCTCATCGCGACGACCCTCGCGCCGATGGCCATGCACGGCGCGCCCGCCGCGGCGGCTGCGCCCGCGCATCATGCCATCGCCGAAGCGCCGCATTGCGGCGGCGCGGGCGAGGGCCAGGACGAAAAGGAGCGGGGCCGCTCCGCCGATTGCGCCATCGCCTGCTCGGCCATGACCGGCGGCACTCAGCTTTCCGAGCCCGCGCCGCCGCCGCGCGCCGCGTTTCTAGCCGCGCTCAATTCCTTCGTCGCCGGCACCGCGCCGGGATCGGACCCGCCCCCTCCGCGACTTGCCTGAAGAGCCTCACGCACGAAGTTTTTTCAGGAGTTATCATCATGAAGTACGTCATTGCGGCCTTTGCCGTTGCGATCGCCTCCCCCGCCGCCGCTCAGCAGCAGGCGGCGCCCCAGAGCCACCATCAGGGCCACGGCCAGCACGGCCAGCATCAGGGTCACGGACAGCACCAGAGCCATGGGCAACCCGGGCAAGGCCAGCATCAGGGCCACGGCCAGGGTCACGGCCAGCATGGCGGCAGCGGCCAAAGCTGCCCCTGCTGCGCGCCGGGGCCCAACGGCCAGCGCCCCGCCTGCTGCGAAGGCATGCACGGGCAAGGCGGCCAGCAGGGCGCCCGGCCCGAGGGCGGCCACGGCAATCACTGAGGCTTGAGCGGGAGGGCGGAAGGCTTCGGCCGCCGCCCTCCTTGCGCCCTTAGTGGCAGGCCTTGAGGTTGCGGCGGAGCAGCCACCAGTTGATCGGCCAGGCGGCGATGAAGCCCGCCGGGACGGCGACGAGGATGCCCCGCCAGAACATCCAGCTTGCGACCGACGGCGCGGCCATGCCGCCCATGTGATAATCGGCCGCGTTCATGGCGATCTCCATGACGCCGATCGAAACCACTTCGCCGATCCAGATGATCTTCAAGGCCGCGAGCGCGCCGATCTTCTCCCGCTTCATCACGGGGACGAGGCCGAGGGTCATGCCGGAAAGATAGGCGAGGCCGGTGGCGAGCGCGATCGTCGCGAAGGGCGTGAAGCCAAGGGTGACGCCGATCATCAGGCCCGCGACTTCACCGATCACGCAGCCGGTGAGGCAGTGGACCGTCGCATGGAAGGACGTGGCGAGTCCGGGCGAGTGACCGCGGTGGGCATGGCCGCGCCCGGCTTCGGCGTGGCCTTCGGAATGACAGGAATGAGCATGATCGGACATGTTGAAAGCTCCCTCGTTGGAGCGGCTGATATACGGTGCGGGGGTATCTTGTCAATTACCCCCACTGGGTATATATTGTCGGCTCAGGGAGAACGTCGCCGTGGAACATAACGACAAGCCGAAGCTGCTGAACCGCTTGAGCCGGCTCGAAGGCCAGGTGCGCGGCATCGCGCGCATGGTCGAGGAGGACCGCTACTGCATCGACATATTGACCCAGATCCAGGCGGCCCGGGCGGCGCTCTCGCGCGTCGAAACGGAGCTCCTCAAGGATCATCTCAACCATTGCATCACGGCCGCCATCCAAGGCGGCGACCCCGAAGAGCAGCGCCGGAAAGCCGGCGAGCTCATCCAGCTTCTGGAGCGTTCCAAATGAGTGATTTCTCTCTCGATCGAAGGTCGCTGCTACGCGCCGCGGCGCTCGGAGGCCTCGGCGTCGGCGCCGGAAGCCTGTTTCCGGCCTGGGCACAGACCGGAAGCCACGGGGCCGGTCACGGCGTGGCGGCCAAGAGGAACGAGACGCTGACCGGCGAGGAAATCCGGCTGACGGTCGCCGAGAGCGCGTTCCGGGTGGATGGCCGCGCCGGGCACGCGATCACCGTCAACGGAACGATTCCCGGACCCCTGATCCGGCTGCGGGAGGGGCAGAACGTCCGCCTCGTCGTCGACAACCGGCTGGGTGAGGACACGTCCATCCACTGGCACGGCCTCATCGTGCCGTTCCAGATGGACGGCGTTCCCGGCGTCAGCTTCCCCGGCATCCCCGCCCGATCGACCTTCACCTACGAATTCCCGATCCGCCAGTCGGGCACCTATTGGTATCACAGCCATTCGGGGCTCCAGGAGCAGGTCGGCCATTACGGGCCGATGATCATCGATCCCGCCGGCGCGGAGCCGGTCGCCTACGACCGTGAGCATGTGATCGTGCTCAGCGACTGGAGCTTCCTCCATCCGCACCGCATCTTCTCGCGGCTGAAGCAGGAAGGCGGCTTCTTCAACCGCCGCCGCGAGACCCTGCTCGGGCGGCAGCGCAGCGAGAATCTCAGTCGCGAGGACCGGCGGATGTTCGCCCGGATGCGGATGGACCCGAGCGACATTTCGGACGTGACCGAGGCGGCCTATACTTTGCTGATCAACGGTCACAGTCCGGCGGAGAACTGGACGGGCCTGTTCCGCCCCGGCGAGCGGGTGCGCCTCCGGATCATCAACGCGGCGGCGCAGACGACCTTCAATTTCCGCATCCCCGGCCTGCCGATGACCCTGATGGCGACGGACGGCATCGACATGCGCGGCGTGGAGGTCGAGGAGGTCCAGATCGGCAATGCCGAGACCTACGACTTCCTCGTCCAGCCCGGCGACCAGGCCTACACGATCGTTGCCGAGAGCATCGACCGCTCCGCCATGGCGCGTGCGACGCTGGCGCCGCGCATGGGCATGGTCGCGGCGGTGCCGCCGCTGCGGGAGCGGCCGACGCTGAACATGCGCGACATGGGCATGGGCGGCATGGACCACGCGGCCATGGGCCACGGCGGATCGGGCGCGGCTATGGACCATTCGAACATGGACATGCGCGACAAGTCCAAGGTCGCATTCCCGGTCGGCGTGGGCGTCGACATGATCGCGCCGAACCCGGTCGACCGCACGGGGGACCCGGGGATCGGCCTCGAAAATGTCGGCCACCGCGTGCTCACCTACAAGGATCTGGTGAGCCTCACGCCGAACAAGGACACGCGCGCGCCCACGCGCCGCATCGACATCCACCTGACCGGCAACATGGAGCGGTTCATGTGGTCGATGGACGGCGAGCAATTGAGCGAGAACCCCGAGCCCTACCGGTTCGCCCGCAACGAGCGCGTTCGGCTGCGGCTGATCAACGACACGATGATGACGCACCCGATGCATCTCCACGGGCACTTCTTCGAGATCGTGAACGGTGAGGGCGCGAACCAGCCGATGAAGCACACGGTGAAGGTGCAGCCGGGCGGATTCGTCGATCTCGATCT
>DASQND010000148.1:0-8992 GCA_035645215.1 Allosphingosinicella sp. | reverse complement strand
CAGCGCTCGGGGCTGTGGCTTTCGAGAAAGGCGGCGAGGTTTTCCGGCGTGTAGAGGTGGCCGAAGGTTTCGACGAAGGTGGCGCGGCCGAGCTGGGCAAGCGCTTCGGCATCATCCGGGATCGCGTCGCGGTAGCTGACGATCATGCGAAGCCCTCCGGCTCGGGCCAGGCGGGGGCGACGAGCGCGAGCGCCTTGAACAGGCTCCCCATCTGCTCCGGCGAGACGAGGCGGTCGCGGGCGGCCTCGATCTCGGCGGAGCGCGCGGGTGCGGCCTCAGCGAGTGCAGAGGTGCGCTGGTCGATGCCCATGGCGCGCAGCCATTCGCCCTGCCGGCGCGGACCTGTGACTTGCACGCCTTCCGCCCCCGCGGCCCTGGCGAGGGCGCCGAAATCGACATGGGCGGTGAGGTCGCGGCTTCCGGGCGCGTCCCAGGGATCGGCAAAGGCATGGCCGGAAACGGCCTGCAGCGTCTCGCCCGCCGCGCTTTCGACGTGTCCGTAATCGACGATCAGCGCCGCGCCGCCTTGTTCGAGGAGCCGCTGCGACAAAGCGCGCACGATGCCGAGCGATGCTGGCGACGTCTCCACCACCGTGCCGGTTTCGGCGGGCGCGAGCGGTGCCGGGATGAGCGGGCCGGGCACGGGCACGAACCCGGCGTCGGTGTGCGCCACCAGCCGCTCGTGCCAGCCGCGCTTCGTCGCGACGAGCTGGCGGATGGGCAGCGAATCGAAGAATTCGTTTGCGACGATGAGGAGCGGCGCGTCCGTCGGAAGCGTGGCAACGTCGCCGTGCCAAATCGCGTCCGGCACCCGCTCGGCCTGGGCGGCGCGCAGCACCGGGCTCGTCTCGACGAAATGCACCTCCGGCCGCAGCCCCGCGGCCCGCATTGCCCGCAGCGCGTCGGCCGCGAGCGTGCCGCGGCCGGGACCGAGTTCGGCGTAGACGGCGTTCTGCGGGCCGCCGGCGCGGTGCCACAGGTCGGCGAGCCAGAGGCCAGCGAGCTCGCCGAACATCTGGCTGATCTCGGGCGCGGTGGTGAAGTCGCCCGCCGCGCCGAGCGGGTCGCGGCTGCCGTAATAATGCGCGTTGGCCTCGGCCATGAAGGTCGAGACCGGGATCGGGCCATTGGCCGCGATCAGGCGGGCGAGGCGGTCTGTGAGCGACAGCTCGGACACGAGAAACTCCGTTCGGGCTGAGCCTGTCGAAGCCCTGTTTTTCTTCTTCGAGCGCTAGAAGAAGGGCAGGGCTTCGACAAGCTCAGCCCGAACGGAGATTGGGAAAACCCCTCTCCCGTTCAGGGAGAGGGAGGGGCCCGCCGCGAAGCGGTGGGAGGGTGAGGGCACGGGCCTAGGCGACGCTTTCGCCGCCGGCGATCGGCTCGACCCGCTGGCGGCGCTTCTTTGCGGTGGCGATGAGGTAGAGGCCGCCGGCGATCATCGGCACGGTCAGCGTCTGGCCCATGGAGAGGCCCCAGGAGAGGTTCTCCAGCCCCTGGTCCGGCTGGCGGACGATCTCGACCAGGAAGCGGCTCAGGCCGTAGACGAGGAGGAAGAAGCCAACGAGCTTGCCCGGCTGATAACGCGCGTCCGTCTTCCAGAAGAGGAACCAGAGGATTGCGAACAGGAGCAGGCCTTCGAGCGCCGCTTCGTAGAGCTGGCTCGGATGCCGCGCCACTTCGCCGCCGGTCGGGAAGACGACGCCCCAGGGGAGGGTGGTCGGCCGGCCCCAAAGCTCGCCGTTCACGAAATTGGCGAGGCGGCCGAAGAACAGGCCGAAGGGCACGCACAAAGCGACGTAATCGTGGATGCGCAGCCAGTTCAATTTCTGGCGCCAGGCGAGATAGAGGATGCCGAGGCTGGTCCCGATCACGCCGCCGTGGAACGACATGCCGCCGTCCCAGATCTGGAAGATCTCCAGCGGCTCGCGGAGGTAATCGCCGGGGCGGTAGAAGAGGACGTAGCCGAGCCGGCCGCCGAGGATGATGCCGAGCGTCGCATAGAAGACGAGATCGTCGGCGTGGCGCCGCGCCATGGGGGCGCCGGGCTGGGCGAGGAGCCTCAGCAGATACCACCAGCCGATCGCGATCCCCGCGAGATAGGCCAGCGAATACCAGCGCAGCTTGAACCAGCCCCACTCGAAGATGACGGGATGGAGGCCGAGCTGGTCGTAGCGTATCGCATTGGCCGCGGCGGCGCCGGCATCGCCTGCGACGGCGGCCACGGCTGCGGACATCGATGTCAGTAACGGCAGGATCAAGGCTTCCCCCAGCGGCTTCGCGCCCTCATAGAGGGCACCGCTGAAAACGCAAAGACGTGAGGAGCGAGGACAGGATGCCGAGTGAGCTCGACCGCAAGTTCGACGCGGTTCTGGCGGCGGTGATCGGCCCCGGTGGGCGGATCCAGCTAAGCGAAGATGGCGAAGGGCGGCCGGTCGTCGCCAACCTTCCGCCGACCCTCCCCGGGCTGTTCGACGCATTCTGCGCGCTTCACGGCGCGACCGAAGCGGTCGTTTCGGGGGGCGAGCGGCTGACTTTCGGGGCCTTGAACGAGCAGGCGACGCGGCTCGCCAAGGCGCTTGCCGGCGGCTTCCAAATCGGCAAGGGCGACCGGGTCGCGATCGCCATGCGCAACTGCCCGAGCTGGATCGTCTGCTACATGGCGATTCTGAAGGCCGGCGGCATCGCCACCCTGCTCAACGGCTGGTGGCAGGCGGACGAGATGCGCCACGCGCTGGAACTGACGGAGCCGAAGCTCGTCCTCGCCGACGCGCCGCGGGCGAAGCGGCTGGCGGCGAGCGGCGTCGAAGCGCCGGTCGTGACGCTCGACATCGACAAGCCCATCGAGGAGGCGCTGGCGCCTTTGTTCGAACGCGGCGGCGCGGATGCCGGGCTTCCCGCCGTCGCGCCCGACGACGACGCGACCATCCTCTTCACCTCGGGCTCGACCGGCCTCGCCAAGGGCGCCGTTTCGACTCACCGGGCGGTGACGAGCGGCGTCTACACCTATTCGATCTCGATCCTGACCTTGCTCGGGATCATGGAAAGCGAAGGCCGCGGCCCCGCCAATCCGCCCAAGACGCTCGTCAACGTGCCGCTCTTCCACGTCACGGGCGAAGTGCCGGTGCTCTTGAACAGCTTCGTCATCGGCCGCGGCATGGTGCTGATGCCGAAATGGGATGCGGGCGAGGCGCTGCGCCTTATCGAGGCGGAGCGGGTCACCTATTTCGTCGGTGTGCCGACGATGAGCCTCGAAATGATGCAGCATCCGGACCGCGAGCAATACGACCTCTCCAGCCTCACCGACGTCGCCGCCGGCGGCGCCCCCCGGCCGGTCGCCCATGTGAAGCGTCTTCAGGACAGTTTCGGGGGCGCCCAGCCCGCATTGGGCTACGGACTCACCGAAACCAATGCGGTGGGCTGCGGCAATTTCTGGCAGAATTATGCGGACAAGCCCGCCTCCACCGGCCGCCCGCACCGCCCCATGGTCCAGCTCGCCATCCTCGGCGACGGCGATGCGCATCTCCCCACCGGCGAGCGCGGCGAGATCGCGATCCGCTCGGCCGCGAACATCCGCGGCTACTGGCGCGACGACGCGGCGACGGCCGCCGCCTTCGCGCCCGGCGGCTACATCCGCACCGGCGACATCGGCTACCTCGACGAGGACAATTACCTCTTCATCGTCGACCGCAAGAAGGACATCATCATCCGCGGCGGCGAGAACATCTCCTCGGCGGAAGTGGAAGCCGCGATCTACGGCCACCCATCCGTTTCGGAAGCCGCCGTCTTCGGAGTCGCCTGCGAGCGGCTCGGCGAAGTGCCGGTGGCGGTCGTCCATTCCGAAGTCGACCGGGAGCTGACGGCCGAAGCGATCCTCGCCTATCTCGAAGGCAAGCTCGCCTCGTTCAAGCACCCCACACGCATCTGGATCCTGGACGAGCCCCTCCCCAAGCTCGGCACCGGCAAGATCGACCGAGTCGCCCTCCGCGCCGAGTATCGGGACAAGGCCTGAGTCCTCCCCGCGCGCAGCGGGGGGAGGGGGACCATGCGGAGCATGGTGGAGGGGTAGAAGGCGCAGGCTTGGGAATCCGGCGCGACAGCAACTCGGCCTGAGCCCTTTACCCCTCCACCATGCTTCGCATGGTCCCCCTCCCCATCTATCAATGGGGAGGATTTAGCCCTCGGCGGCAACCGGGGAGAGATAGGGCGGGAGCCGCCTTGGCTGGCTCCCGCCCTCAGTGGGCCGGAAGGTCGCCCGCCCGCTCCCGCGTGACAAAGAGGAGACAGGCGCTGACGTCCGGCTGAGGCAGAATTGAAGGGCGAAGCGTTTCCGGTAGCTGTGATCCTCCGGCTGGGCGAAGGTCAGCCCGGCCTGGGTCATCAGCACCGCCGCTTCGGCGAGGCTCTTGACGCTGAGCTTTTCGAGAATGTGCGCCCGGTGCATCTCCACGGTGCGGACCGAAATGCCGAGCTCGTGCGCCGCGCTCTTGTTCGCCATGCCGCGAAGTAAAGCGAGGCCGATGTCGACCTCCCGCGGCGTCAGGCGCGCCACGCGCTCCTGCGCCTGCTGGCGGGCCAGGCTCGCTTCCATGGTGCGCTCGAGCGAGTCGAAGGCGAGATCGAGGGCGCCTTCGAGGAGGTCCACCTGAATCGGCTTCTGCAGGAAATCGACCGCGCCGAGCTTCATCGCGTCAATCGCGGTCGGAAGCTCGCCCCGGCTGCTCAGCGCCACGACCGGCCAGCTCACGTCCTGGCGGACCAGCTCCGCCAGCACCTGGAGGCCGTTCATGTGCGGCATCTCCATGTCGAGAATGACGCAGGACGGCCGAAGGTGGCCGATCATCGCCAGGAACTCGGCGCCGCTGGTAAAGGGCCACGCCTCAATGCCGAGGCTCGCGAGGTGGGTGGACAAGGAACGCCGCGTCGCGGCGTCGTCGTCGACCAGGTACACAGTTCGTTGGTGCGACATACGCTCGCTCCCAATGAGAGGGCCGCAAGAACAAGGCCCAGGTCCAGAACCTTTGCGTTAAGGACCATTAACGCAACCTGTGGATATTACTGCCCGGCCGTTCATAAAACCCGTGCGCGGCCAGCGGCTTGCGAAGGAGCCCGCCGGAATTGCGGGCGAACCGCAGACCAGGCTTGCGGCTATTACGGTGGAAGCAGGGCGCGCGACTCCGCACCCTCTCTCGGTGTCAACGAAAGAACCGGGATGCGAGTCTGATCCATGTTTCGGCGAATGCCCGCAGTAGAATCCGAATCGCGGCCGCACGGTTATTCCAGTCGTGCAAAGGACTTCTTAACCATCCAAGAGTCGCCTCAACGGCCCATTTGCAGCGCGAGCAAAGGGGCCCTGTGCTTGGGTGGGGATGAGTCGCGTGCATTTGGATCATCTTTTCGGCGGATCGGCGCTTGCGCCGGTTGGCGGCGATGGGCGGGTGAAGCTTCCGCGCTTCGTCCGCGAAACGGCGGTGCGGCGTTCGGAAGACCGCACATTGGTGCTCGGGCCGCACGACGCGGACCCCTGCCTCACCGGCTACGACCGGCCCTACCGCCGCATGCTCTTCGCCGACACGGAGCGGCTGCGCCTCACCGGCGAGGCCGGGCCCGCCGAAGCGCCGCGCCGCGCCCGCCGCACCTTCGGCCTCACCGAAGAAGCGCCGTGGAGCGAGGACGGCACGATCCGCCTCCCGGCGATGGTCCGCCGCATGGGCCGGATCGAAGAACTCGCCCTCTTCGTCGGCACCGGCGGCGCCTTCGAGATCTGGAACCCGAAACTCGCCGCCGAGAGCGGCGACCCGGCCCTTGCCGAGCTCGCCCGCTGGCGGCTCGGCCACACTGACGACATCCAAGAGGAGGAATGAAGATGAGTATTTTGTGCTTCATCCAGGGCCATTCGCCGTCCGACGAGCAGATCTGGAACCGCGGCTATTCCTTTTCCAGGTGCCGTCGCTGCCGCTGCGACATGATCCGCTCCGACTCGGATTGGCAGGCGGTGCCGAAAGGCCTGCGGGTCGTCTGGAAGGGCGGGCTCCACGAGCATAGCCGCCCCGCCGGCTACACGCGCAACCTCCCGATGCTGTACCGCGATTCGCTGCGCACCGGCGTTCCGGCGCATTGGCAGGCGGGCGGCTGGTACAAGCAGCTCCTCGCCATTGCGGGCGGCGGCGGCGCGGAGCGGCTTTCCCCGCCCGGTCCGGCGGGCGCGGCGGCCATGACTCTCGACGAGGCCGAGGGGGACATGAAGCCCTTCCCCTATCTGATCGCGCTCGCCGCGGTCGCGGGCGCCGGGCTCCAGCTCCTTCTCGCCAAGCGCTCGCGCCGCGACATGTAAAAACCGGCCATGGGGGAGGGGCGCGATGCCGGATTACAGGCTCTATTTCATCGATCCCGCGGGCTCGATCGACAGCGTCGAGGAATTCAGCGCCCCGGACGATGTCGAAGCGGTGCGCATCTCGCGCGCTTCGGTGCTCTTCCAGCCGGTCGAGCTCTGGTGCCGCGCCCGGATCGTCGAAACGCTGGCGCCGCCGCTCCGGAAAGGCGGCCATTGCTGACGGCGCGCCGGGCCCTGAATCGCGAAGCGCCCCGGCCCCATTGGGGCCGAGGCGCTCCTCGCGTAACCGGTTCGTTTCGCCGAAGATGGAATCGGTGGGATGAACGGCCGCTGACATCCCCATTCAGCCACCGCTCAACCGCTCCCGTGCAGTTGGAGCGAAGTGCGTTGTTGCGTGTATGCGCTCCTTGTAGCCGACCCGCCGCCAAGACGCAAGTGCTTCAAATATAACGAGTTTCCCTCGCGTCGCGTAACGAGGGAGGGGCCGGTTTCCCGCTGGGGAGGCCGGCCCCACCTTTTTAGCGCGGGAACGGCCCCGCCCCGCGCGTCGTTCTCCTGCCCGAATCGGCCAAGGAGTGCGCGTAATGGCAGGCGGCAAGTCCCTTTCGAACGATTTCGGCGGCGGCGGCGATGCCGATTCGGAGCGCGGCGAGCGCGCCACCTTCGATCGCAAAACCGGCGAAGTGCACGGCAGCGGCTCGGGCGCGGGCGGCGAGGGCAACCCGAACGAGGATTACGACAAGGACCCGATGGCCGGCGCCGGCGCCGAGCCGATGAAGGGCCCGCGCAATGCTTCCGATTCGGCCGACCGCCCGATCGACCCGGACGAGGGAGTCTGACACGTGAGCGGCAAAGGCACCGGCCATCCCCTCCCCGACAGCGGCGAAGCGCGGCACAACGAGATTCCCGAGCATCTCGAGGACGAAAAGGGCCGCGGCCAGGATCCCGCCCAGATCACGACTCCGCACCCGGACGGCGTCAATCCCGACGGCGAGCCTTACCGCTACGACGATCTCGGCCGCGGCCCGCCCACCGACAAGGGCGTCCAGGACGATACCGCGCACGAGCCGGAGCCGGGACCCTGACTTTGATGAACATCAAGAGGAGCTGAACATGGCCGATGACGGATTCGACCGCGACGAGGTTCGCGGCGACATGAAGCAGGAGAACAGCCTGGAAGGCGGCAGCCAGACGGGCGGCGGCCCCGGCGCGAGCGACATGGCCGCGCCCGGCGGCTCGAGCGGCACCGGCGGCTACGGCAACGACCAGAACGCGCAGAACCACCAGGGTCAGGGCCAGGGCGAGCGCACCAGCGCGCCGGACCCGCACCAGTCGCGCGGCGAGCGGTTCGACGAAATGCAGGGCGGTGGCCGCGGCGCCGAATCGGTGAGCTTCGACAAGGATCGCGACGGCGACGACTTCGCCGAGGACCAGCAGGCGCACCAGGACCGCGGCCAGGGAATCGCGGACGAAGAGCGCGAAGTCTGACGCCCGCCGCAATGCCGTAGCGGCGGGCGCGGCTGAGGGAACTCGAAGCGCCCCCGCACGTCTGTTACGCATCAGTTACGAAAACGGAGATCCGAAATGGCGAAGAAAGCATCGTCGGGCGGCCGGTCCAGCGGCTCCGGAAGCGGCGGCGGCAAGAGCGGCGGCAGCGGCAAGGGCAGCGGCGGCGGCAACAAGAAGTCGGGCGCGAGCGCCGGCAGCTCGAACAACGACAACGGCGACTCGCTGATCGGCGACGCGCTGCGCGACGCCGGGCGCCGCGCTTCCGAGCTCGCGCAAAATCCGATGGCGCGCAGCCTTCTCGCCGCGGGCCTGGTGACGGCCGCGGCCGCGCTCGCCGCCAACAAGAATGCCCGCGACAATGCCAGGCGCGGTGCGCGCCAGACCCAGGAAGCGGCCGAAACCGCCGCCGAAGTCGCGGCCGACACCGCGAACAAGATCGGCGCCGCGATGATCAACGCCGCCACCGAAGCCGTTCGCCGGATGATGGCGATCGGCGGCATGGCCGAAGGCGGCGAGAGCGGCGGCGGCGGTGAAGGCGGCGGCAGCTCCGGCGGTGGCGGCACGGGCGGAGGTGCGGCGGGCCAGACCAGCGGCGGCAGCGGCACGGCGGGCGCTTCCGGCTCCACCGGCTCCAGCGGCGGCACGCGCGCGAAGAGCGGCGGCGCGTCCTCGGGCGGGGGCGGAAGCACCTCCGGATCGGCCGGCGCGGCGACCCGCAAGCGCACGGCCAAGAGCGGCGGCGACACGTCGGGTGACGGCACGGGCCGCAGCGGCACGCCTAAGAAGCGCGGCGGCGGAGCGAAGGCTGGCGGCTCCGGCGGCAGTTCAGGCGGCGCGAACGCCTGAACCCTCTCCGCGTCATTGCGAGGAGCGAAGGCGACGAAGCAATCCACTGGGCCTCCGAGTCCCGCTGGATTGCTTCGCTTCGCTCGCAATGACGCCGCCTGATATCCGTGGGTTCCACCGCGCGTGACACCCTAGAGCGGCGCTCCCGCGACGCACCGCTCAAGCTCCACCACGTCGTGGGCGCAGACGATCTTCACTTCGCCCGCGCGCTCCACCGACAGCCGGCGCAGCCGGTCCTGGTTGGTCATGCGCTGGGTGCGGTCGACCTCCATCATCGTCTGGTAGGCGCGCAGCCCCGGCGTGCAC
>DASQND010000147.1:0-7822 GCA_035645215.1 Allosphingosinicella sp. | reverse complement strand
CCGCTCCGTTCGCCCTGAGCTTGTCGAAGGGCTGGCCTTTCCTTCCGGCGCCGTAGGAAGGGCTGGTCTTCGACAAGCTCAGCCCGGACGGAGTTTGTCGGGGCTTCCTTACGTCTCCCGCTCAATCCAGTTCCGGCAACTCGTAAAGATCCGCCGTCAGCGTCCTGCCCTCATCCGACAGCCGCGACTTCGCCGGGCTGTCGTTCACCACCAGGAGGCGGTTGTCGTCCCAGAGTGCCAACCCTTCGGGGTGGTCCTCGCCTCCGCCGAAGGGGAGGTCGAAGAGGCGTTCGGGGCGGTGGACGCGTAAGGCGTGGGCGTCCTGGGGCGGGTCGGTTGCCCAGCCGCGCCAGAGATAGAGCGCGCAGGGGCCGCTGAGGCTGGTGGTGGGGCCGGCGAGGATCAGGAGGTGGTCGCCGCAGCGCTTCAAGTCGCGGATGCCGAGGCCTTCCATCTTGAGGAGGCGCTTCACGGGCTCATCGGCGAGCTTGAGGTTGCCTTTCCTGGTGGTGCGGGTGCGGGCTTCGATGAGGACGGCGTGGCCGCCGATGACGGGGCCGCGCATGCCGAAGGCGACGCGGTCGCCGCAGACGGCGATGCCTTCCATGTCGACGCCGCCTTCCTTGGCGGGGATACGGGTGAAGGGGCTCAGCAGCTTGTCGTCGGCGATCATCTTGGCGAGCGCGTTGCCGTGCTTGTTCTGCTTGAGCATCGCGGCGCGGCGGTCGCCGTCATCGCGGACGGGGAGCCAGGCGCCGTCCCATTCGACCAGCGGCAGGCGGGCGAGGACGCAGCGAGGGCGCGTGTCCTTCAGATTGGCGAGATCGAGCGTGTCGATCTGGGGCTCGTCCTTCTTGAGCTTGGGGCGGGTGCGGGCGTGACTGCCCAGGACCCAAAGCCAGCCATCGGCAACCGCGAGGCCTTCGAGGTCGGCTTCCTCGTCCGGCTCATCGAAATCGAGCAAGTCGGCGAGGGGGAGGCGGAGGTGATTGCCCCATTCGCCGCCGCCGCCGGTGCGGGTCAGGCGTTCGATCGCGGCATTCTCGTCCCCGGCGAGGAAGAGGGTGGCGCCAATGCGCACCGCGGCCGACATGTTGGACACGGCCGGGCAATCGGGATCGGTCCGGAAGCGAAGCGCGACCGTCCCGGCCGGCGCCGCGGGCTCGGGCCAGCCGCGGCTCAAAGCGCGAGATAGCCCATGAAGTAGAGGATCAGGATCACGGCAATGCACACGACGAGGAGCGTGGTGCCGAACGACGCGACACGGCCGCGGCGGCGATAGCCCATGCCGTGGCGGCGGCCGGTGGCGCGGTTCATCATGAAGCGGCGGAACATGGTGGGTCTCCTTTCGGTCTGAACGTTGGGGCTGGAGCGGTCGTTCCGGTGGTGGAGTGAAACCCCTCTCCCCTTGCGGGAGAGGGAGGGGCCCGCCCGGCGAAGCCGGGTGGGAGGGTGAGGGACTGTACTTCGCCCTTCGTGCCCTCACCCCGCTCGCCTTCGGCGAGTCGACCCTCTCCCGAAATGGGAGAGGGTTAAGCCTCGGCCAGCGCTTCCGCCAACCAGTCCGGGACGATCGCGCCGTCGAGGTCTTCGATGCGGCGGTGGTCTACGGCGAGGCCGAGGTCCGGATAGTGGATGCGGGTGCGGGGGCCGGGCTCCGCCGCCTGCACCGCGACGAGGCGGCGGTTGACCTTGCTTCGGTAGTTCATGCGGGCGGTGTTTTCCTGGCCGACATAGCAGCCCTTGGTGAAGCTGACGCCGCCGAACTCCTTCGCATTGCACTCGAGCCAGAGCGTCTTGTCCGAGCCGAGTTCGGCGCGGCCTTCGGTGACGCCGAGGGAGAGGCGGTGGGCGCGCCAGTTTTGCGCGGGCTCCGACGGAGGCGCGAGCCAGCGGCGGCCGAGGGCGGGAAGGCGGGGATCGGGGACGCCTTCGCTGCCGTCCGGGGACCAGTGGATTGCGAGGGACGGCTCCGGCGCGATCGCGATCTTGCGGCGGAGGCGGTAAAGGGTGAGGCGCTTCTGGAGGTCGGACGCGGCTTCGGCTTCGCAGTCGACGAGGACGTCTTCGCCTTCTGCCCACATGATGAAGTCGAACAGCGCCTTGCCCTGGGGGGAAAGGAGGCCGGCCCAGAGCGGGCGGGCGGGCGCGAGGGCGGCGGTGTCGTTGGTGACGAGGCCCTGGAGGAAGCCGCTTACGTCCTCGCCGGAAAGGCGGAGGAGGGCGCGGTCGGCGAGGGTGGTTTCGGGCATGGAGCCGAGTTAGGGGGTCGGCACCCGGAATCCAAACGGAAGAGTTTGTGCATTGACCCCCGACCGCATCACCATCCGCCGCCCGGACGACTGGCACGTGCACCTGCGCGATGGGGCGATGCTGGAGGCGGTGGCGGCTTATACGGCGCGGCAGTTCGCGCGGGCGATCGTGATGCCGAACCTGTCGCCGCCGGTGACGACCGCGAAGGAGGCGGAGGCTTACCGGGCGCGGATTGTGGCGGCGCTGCCCCCGGGCGCGGACTTCACGCCGCTCATGACCTGCTACCTGACCGACGATGCGGACGGCGCGGCGCTGGCCGAGGGCTTTCGGGCCGGCGCATGGGCGGCGGCGAAGCTCTATCCGGCGCATGCGACCACCAACAGCGCGCACGGCGTGACGGATGTCGGCAATATCTATCCGGCGCTCGAGGCGATGGAGAAAGCGGGGATGCCGCTCCTCGTCCACGGCGAAGTGACCGATCCGGCCGTGGACATCTTCGACCGGGAAAAGGCGTTCATCGACCGGACGTTCACGCGGCTGGTGCGGGACTTTCCGGGGCTCAGGATGGTGTTCGAGCATATCACGACGGCGGACGCGGCGGACTTCGTCGCGGCGGCGGGGCCGAACGTGGCGGCGACGGTGACTCCGCAGCATCTCGTCATCAACCGCAATGCTTTGTTCGAGGGGGGCCTCCGGCCCCACGCTTACTGCCTGCCGGTGGCGAAAAGGGAGGAGCACCGCCTCGCCGTGCGGCGGGCGGCGACTTCGGGATCGCCGAAATTCTTCCTGGGGACGGACAGCGCGCCGCACGCCGTGGAGCGCAAGGAGACGGGCTGCGGCTGCGCGGGGATCTTCAATGCGCCCTTCGCGCTGGAGAGCTACTTGGCTGTGTTCGAGGAGGAGGGGGCGCTGGACCGGTTCGAAGCCTTCGCGTCGGAGAATGGCGCGCGCTTCTACGGGCTGCCGCTCAACGAAGGGACCGTCACCCTGGCGCGGGTGGAGACGGAGGTGCCGGAGAGCCTGCCCGCCGCGGGCTCACGGCTGGTGCCATTCCACGCCGGGCAGAGGCTGCGCTGGCGCTTCTCCGAGGCGGCCTGATCCCCCCAACTCAGAAGGGCAGCCAGCGGTTCTTCTGCGAGAAGCGCATGTAGCCGGCATTGACGCCGAGGCGCACGCCGACGCCCATCCGGATCGGGATCAGCACCACGTCGCCGCGGCGCAGGTAGGACGCGGTGAAGCCGCCGACCATGTAGGCGTTGCCCTCTGCGGCGGGATAGCGGCGGAACAGGCGCTGGGCGTCGTTGAGGTTGTAGACGAGGACGAACACCTTGCCCGCCTGCGCGCCGGCGTCGAAGCCGATCGATGGGCCGGTCCAGTAGACGTTGCGGTCGCCTTCGATCCGGTGGCGCATGACGCCCGAACCGTAGCGCACGCCGAAGACGAGCGCGCCGCCCGCTTCCTCGCCGCTGATATAGGCGATGGGTTCGCCCTGCTCCCCCAGGATGCGCTCGATGACTCCGGCCAGGCCCTCGGCGCCGCGGCCGAAGAGGTTTTCGGCGGCGTCGAAGATGTCGCGGCGGGGGAGCGTCTCGCCGGCGGGTGGCGGCGTCTCGGCGGTGGTGACGGGGGTTTCGGCGGCGGCCTGCTCTTCGGCGGGGAACCACTCGCTCTGGGCGGGCGCCTGGTCTTCGGACGCCGGCGCGTTCTGCGCGGCGGCGGGCGCCGCGGAAAGGGCGAAAGCGGCAAAGGCGGCCGCGGCGATGCTGAAGCGTTTGAGCATAGTGGCGTCCCCCGATAAAATCCCGCTGCGAAGTTAAGGCGCGAGCGGCTGTCGCTGCAATGAACCGTCGACCATGCGAGTCTATCGCGCGGCGAATTGCGTGTCGCGCTCGCGAAAATACGGGTGCGGGGTCATGCGATTCATGGCGGGCATCGGTTGAAGGATCGCGAAAGCCCGATTATAGCGCGCTGCAAGAGCCGGTCCCGGAGACGTGGGTGAGTGGCTGAAACCAACGCTTTGCTAAAGCGTCATACGGGTAACCGTATCGAGGGTTCGAATCCCTCCGTCTCCGCCACCGGGCCCTGCGTTCGCGACGACCGCCTTCATTGCCAGCCGTGAAGCGCGGCCTCGCCCGCGCCCGGCCGGTGCGAACGTTCGCTGCCGGACGACCCGCGGGCGGCGGGGCCGACGTCGCCGCGTCTACCGGGCGGCCAGCCAGGCGTTGCTGCAGATCAGGATCAGCTCCCGTCTCGCCGACGGCGCGCCGAGGTGCGCTTCCACCGCCGGGCGGTCCGCTTCCGGCAATCGCCGGATGATCTCCGCGACGCTGCGGCACTGCCCGGATCGGGCAAGGCTGAAAGCATGTTCGACCGCTGCGGATTTCGTCATGCCTCGCGTCCTAGCGCAGGCGGCGTGGCGATGCGAATGGCTGCGCACGGCGCACAGGAGGCGGGCTGCTCGCGGCGTGGCATTACCGCCTGCGCATCCCGCGCTTTTCGAAAACGGGCTGGACGACGAGCACTCCGTTTTCGAAACCGATGGGCGTTGCGAGAAGGTAACCCGATCCGCCGTCGCGAACGGGCGGATAGCAGGGGATCCGGAGGCCCTCCACATCGCGGACGACGACCACGCCTCCCCGGTAGTGGCCCCGGACCAGGCGGCGGACACGTGCCCGAGTGCCGCTGAACAGCTCGTCCCAACCGGCATCGGGTTGCTCGAACTCGATTTCGGCGACGAACAGGTCCGGCGGAAGGGTTGGCGGAAGTGCGCGGTGCAGCACCGACAGGTCGGCCCCCGGGTTGTAGATACGGCATGCCGCCGCCGGAGCCGCTGCCAGGCCGGCGAGGGCCGCAAGGGCGATCGGGAAGCGCATCCGCATCCCGCACCCTAGGGTCCGTACTCAATACCCGCAATGGCCGGGATAAGGGACTCGAGGGGGCTGGAGGTCCGCCGGGCCTTTGCAGGCATGGAGGCGCGCTCATTCCCGCTCGGGCAGCCGGCGGCGGCGGAGGATCATGGAACGTGGCCGTTGGCGGTTCCGCCCGGCAACGAGCGCGGCGCGGCTGATGCGTCCCCCTTGCCCGGCGTGGCCGAAGCTGTACTGAACCCGCTCCACATGTCCGACCTCGCCGCCGTCATCGAAGCCCTGGAGCACCGCTGGATGCGCGCCTGGATTGCAGGCGACGTTCCGACGTTGAGGCTGCTTACCGCGCGCAAGTTCCGGATGGTGTTCGCCACCAAGCCGTGCGTCATCCTCGACGCTCCGAGCTGGCTGAAGGGAGCGGCGGACCGCTTCCAGTGCGAAGCCTATCGCTTCGGCGACACCTATGTGAGCAGATCCGGTCCCGTCGCAGTGTTCGCCACGCAGTTGCAGATCGTGGCATCGGTCCGCGGTGCCGACCTTTCCGGCGAGCTCTGGGTGACCAGCCTCTGGTCCAAGGCCGGGCTGCGGCGGCGCTGGCAGATGTCCCAGCGCGTCGTCTCCCGCGTGCACGAAGACGTCGAAGTCTCCCGCGCGATCGCGTCGCTTCAGCTCTGGCGCTGAGGGCCGTCACTTCTCCCGTGCGGGGTTGCCGACGACGGTGACGCCGGCGGCGACATCCCGCGTGACGATGCTGCCGGCGCCGACGATCGCATCGTCGCCGATCGTGACGCCCGGCAGGACGATCGCACCGCCGCCGATCCAGACGTTCGCGCCGATCGTCACGGGGCGGCCGAAGCGCACTTTCTGCCGCCGCAGCCCGGGGTCGCGCGGGTGATCGGCGGCGAGGATCTGAACGCCGGGGCCGATGGCGGTCCCTTCGCCGATGGATACCGGCTCGACGTCCAGGATGATGCAATTGTAGTTCAAGAAGGCGCCGGGACCGAGCGAGATGTTGTATCCGTAATCGCAGAAGAAGGGCGGGCGGACGAGGGCATCCTCGCCGACCGAGGCGAACCGCTCGACCAGCAGGGAATATCGTTCCCGCTCGCTGAGGCGCGGCGCATTGAAGCGCTCGATCCACTCTCCCGCCGGCCCGGGCGGCGCCGCGCCGGTTTCGCTTCGTGTCGGCATGCCTGCTCCTCCGTGGAGCCCCACCTGTACGAGCGCCGGCGCCCGGTTTCCACCCGCGCGGCGGTCTCCCGCTAGACGAGGACGGCCACGAGCAGCAGTGCGAGGCCGAGGACGGCAGCGCCGATCCATAGGGCCTGGCAGCCGCGAGAGGCCGTGTCCGGCAGCAGCAACGGGCTGTTCCTCGCGATGAGGCGGGGCTCGATGCCGGTTTCGAATGCCAGCGCCTCCGTGAACCGTTCCCAGGTCGCCGGGTCGCTCGCCGTAGCCGGGGGCAGCGCCTTGAGTAGAGACTCGAAAACGTCTCCGGCCGTGCGCCATCGCGGCGCATCACCGACATCGATCTGGACCCCGAATGCCGCCTCGACATGGTCGACGGCCGCGATCTCGTCGCCGTCGCCGGCGAGGCCCACGCTGCAGGGAGGCTCTGCTTCCATGCGTCAACGATAAGGCCGCCCGTCGAAACGGCAACGTCGGGTACGGGAAAAGGGCGCAGGTGCCGGGATTTCCCGAGCCGCCGCGCGGAGATCGTTGGCGAGGGGCGCCGCCAGCCGCTAATGGCGGCTTTCATGTTGCGCATCACCGAACTGACCCTGCCGCTCCATCACCCCGATGAGGCGCTTCCCGCCGCGATCTGCAAGCGGCTGCGGTTGACGCCGCGCGAGCTCGTCCGCCACGTCGTCGCCCGCCGCGCCAGCGACGCCCGCGACAAGAAGCGCATCCAGCTCGTCTATACGGTGGACGTGAACGTCAAAAACGAAGCGGCGGTCCTCGCCCGCTTCGCGAAGGACCGCAATGTCCAGCCCACCCCCGACACTCGCTACCAGTTCACCGAGCGGGCGCCGGAGACCGGAGTTTCGCGGCGGCCGGTGGTGATCGGGGCGGGGCCGTGCGGCCTGTTCGCCGGGCTGATCCTCGCGCAGATGGGCTTCCGGCCGATCATCCTCGATCGCGGCAAGGTGGTGCGCGAGCGGACCAAGGACACGTGGGGCCTTTGGCGCCGAAGCGTGCTCAATCCCGAAAGCAACGTCCAGTTCGGCGAAGGCGGCGCGGGCACCTTCTCGGACGGCAAGCTCTACAGCCGGATCAAGGACACCCGCCATCTCGACCGCAAGGTGCTGACCGAGTTCGTGAAGGCCGGCGCGCCGCCCGAGATCCTCACCGAAGCGCACCCGCATATCGGCACCTTCCGCCTCGTAACCATGGTCGAGAGCCTGCGCGAGACGATCGAGGGTCTCGGCGGCGAATATCGCTTCTCCACCCGCGTCGACGGGCTGGACATCGAGACCGGCGCGGACGGGACGCGCCGGCTGCGCGGCCTTCACCTTCACGGCGGCGGCTATCTCGAGGCCGACCATGCCGTGCTCGCCATCGGCCACAGCGCGCGCGACACGTTCGAGATGCTCCACGCGGCGGGCGTCCACGTTGAAGCCAAGCCCTTCGCGATCGGCGTCAGGATCGAGCACCCGCAATCCTGGATCGACCGGGCGCGCTTCGGCCCCGATGCCGGCAATCCG
>DASQND010000146.1:0-4097 GCA_035645215.1 Allosphingosinicella sp. | reverse complement strand
AGACGCGTAGCGGGGCTACGCGCAAGCAAGCGACGCCGCCGGCGGGCCTCTCCGGGCGACCGCGAAGCGGCGGGCGGCTTTTGGCGCAGGGCAGCGTCGCTCGTCGGTCACGATGCGCCGCATCGCTCCCTCCTCGCTCCTTCCCCTGCACCAAAATCCGCTCCGTCACGGCCGTTGCGGGTATTGAGTACGGACCCTAGGCGTTGGTGTTCGCGGTCTTGCGGATGAAGTGGGCGGCGGAAACGCCGCGCATGCCGGCGAGGCGGTAGCGGTCGATCAGCGCCGGGTCGCTCCATTCTTCCGGCCAGTCGTCGAGCAGGGCCTGGAGGCGCCCGGTGTCCAGCATCGCGGCGCCGGGCAGGGCGGCGCAGCGCGCGATCTCCTCGGCGATTTCGGCGCGCGCCGCTTCGAGGCCTTCGGTCCAGTCGCTCGCCTGGTAGCCGCGGCGGATCGAGCGGCAGGTTTCCTCCGGAAGACGGTCGGCGAAGGCGCGGCGGGCGAGGGCGCGCTGCTCGCCGCCCTGCATGAACTCGCCGTGCGGGACCCGTAGGCAATATTCGACAAGGGCGCGGTCTGCGGTGGGATCGCGAAGGTCGATGCCCCAGCCGCCGAGCGTCCCCTTGTTCTCGATGCCCGAATCGAAACGGCGCAGCGTCCTGAGCCGCCAGTCGCGGCCGTCGCGCGCAGGCTGGTGGACGAGGTCGACCTGGCGCTCGGCAGCGCGGCGGCGGAAGTCCTCGCCCGCGCCGACCTCGGGGCGAAGGGCGCTATGATAGGCGAGGCCGCCTCGTCCGCGGGCGCGCGAGATCGCGGTCCACAGGCGCCTGGGGAGGAACGGGCCGATCGCGGAGGCGGCGAGGGTGCCGAGGCGCATCCCGCCGCGCTTCAGCGCCAGCGCTTCGCGGGCGAGGCGCAGGAGGCGAAAGCGCCCGAGCAGCTCGGGGAGGAAGTGCTCGCCCGAATAGCTCATCGTCAGGTTGCCGAGCTGGCCGGTGAGGAGGACGGCGAGGCCGCGGGCGCGTGCGTCGTCCTTGATCGCGTCGAGCCAGACGCCGTTGCAGAGATTGAGGCGCGGACGATCGTAAAGAAAGACGTTGCGGTCGAGCGTGGCGAGGGGGGAGCGGCCGGTGGTCTCGATCCGGACATGGTCCATGTTCGGATAGAGCGCGGCGGTCCGGGCGGCGCCTTCGAATTCGTCCGCGATGGTGCCGCGGGGGCCGAGGAGGCGCGCGCCGGGCGCGGGCGCGGCGGTGTAGGCGACGAGGCGCGCCGGCGCGAGGAGGCGCGCCGCGGTGGCGGCGACGCCGGCGCTGTCCAGGCCGGCGCTGAGGTGGCTGGCCACGCCCTTCTCGGCGCCGCGCAGGCGCGCTGCGACGGCGCGGTCGAACTGCTCGCGAAGGCCTTCGACATAGTCTTCGCTCTTCCGGAAGCCGAGCGGGGAAAGATCGGGCTGCCAGTATTTGCGGGTGCGCTCGCCGTCCGGCGTGACGGTCAGGACATGGCCCATCTCGACCCGGTCGATGCCGCGGAAAAAGCTGCCCGGGCCGATATTGTGGATGACGCCGAGGAAGTCGGCGACCCGCTCCCCATCCGCTTCCATCGGGATTTCGGGCAGAGCGTGGAGCCCCTTGGGCATCGAGGCGAAGGCGAAGAAGCCGTCGCCGCGGTGCCAGAAGAGCGGCTGGCGGCCCATCGCGTCGCGCGCGAGGGTGAGCGTGCGGCGGCCCGCGTCCCACAAGGCGAAGGCATAATCGCCGTGGAGGCGCTGAAGCGTGTCCTCCTCCCACCGCTCCCAGGCGCGGAGAAGAAGGGCGGCGTCGCTGAGGCGGGCGGCGTCGGCGGGGGAGAGGCCGAGGGCGGAGGCGATCTCGCCGCGATTGTCGATGCGCAGGTCCGCGACGAGCGCGAGCCGCCCGCCCGCCCCGGCGGCCGGGGCGCGGTCGTGCACGTCCTCAGGCAGGCGGCGGAAGATCCGCCGACCGATCGCGATCCCGTCCCCGCTCCAGACCGCATCCTCGCGGCCGTAGATGGACTGGCCGCGCAGCATGCGGGCGCAGGCGCCGGCGGGGTCGCCGCCGCGCCCGAAATGCCAATAGCCGGCCAGCGCCGTCATTCCTGCTTCTGTCCTTGCCCGTCGGTCCGGGGCGAAGCGGTAAACCGGGCCGCGGGCGCTGTCACGCGCGGGAAACGCGCGAAAGGATTGGCTTTTCGGCTTTGCGTCGGGCATGGATGGAGGGGACGGCGCCCGTTCAACGAGTGCGCCGATTGGTTGTGGAGGAAAGATGCTGACCGAGAAGAACCCCGCCGATGCGCGGCCCGTCCGCTCCGAGTGGAAGCCTCCCGTCGTGACCCGGCTCGAAGCCGGCTCCGCCGAGACCGGCGGCCAGCCGCCCGACGAGACCGGCACGATTTCCTGATCCGCGTCAGGCGGGGCGTCGTCCCCGCTGTGCGAGCGTGCGAAGATGCGCTTCGAGCCGGGCCGCGTTGCGCGCCCAGGTGAAGGCGTCGATCGCGCGCGCGACCGCCTCCGGCAGAGGCGGGTTTTCGATCAATTCAGCCGCCGCGGCGGCGATTGCGCGCGCGTCCGGCGGGACGATGCGCCCGGCTTCGGCCGAGCGGATGAGTTCGTCCGCGCCGCCCGCCGGGGTCGAGACCACCGGCGTGCCGCAGGCGAGCGACTCCACCCGCACATTGGCGAACCCTTCAAGACTGGCGGCGTGGACGGTGACGTCCGCCGCCGAATAGAGCGCCGGCATTGCTTCGTGCGGGACGGACCCGACAAGCCGTACGCGGTCTTCCAGGCCGAGCGCCCGGACCCTGTTGCTGAGCGCTTCGAGGCCGGGCCCGCTGCCGGCGACGATCAAGGTCGCGCCGGGAAGGTGGCTCAGCGCCTCGACCACGCGTTCGTGTCCTTTGCGGGGAATGAGGTTGCCGACGCTGAGGAGGAGGGGGCCGGAGACGCCGAGCTTCGCCTTTTCGGCCGCGCGGCCGAGCGGGTGGAAGCGGCTGCGGTCGACGCCCGTATAATGGACCTCGATCCGCTCCTCCGGCATGCCGAGCGCGGCCATGTGACGGCGAAGATCGGCGCTGATCGCGAGCATGCCGTCGGCGCGGCGGCCGGCGTCGACGATCATTCGGCCGGGTCCGCGCCGCTCGGCCCAAAGGGCGACGTCCGGCCCGCGGCCCTTGATCGATACGGGGACCTGGAGGGCCTCGGCGAGGCGCACGGCGGCGGGGCCTTCGGGCCAGAAGAACTGGGCGGCGATGACGTCGAACGGGAAGCGCGCCCGAGTGCGGCGGAGGTGCGGGAGCAGGGTGCGCGCCATGGAGAAAGGCTGGGAGACGTGGAGGCGCGGGATCGTGCGGTAGCGCGGGCGGCTGACGCGCAGGCCGTTCCGGATCTCCTCCGCGCCGACAGGGTCGAAGCGGGCGTGGCGCTGCATGCGGGAGAAGGGGAAGGGGGGCAGGCCGATCGGCGCCGCGACTTCCACCTCGACGCCGGGCCGGGCGGCGAGCTCCAGCGCCTGGCGCTCCATGACCTTGCCGACGAGCGGGCGGACGGCGTCGGGCCAGCGGCTGGAAAGGACGAGGACCCGAAGCATGGAGGAAACCCCATTCCAGATAAGAAGGCGGGTGGGAAGCGGCACGGTTCTTCTCGTCCGTTGACGCCGGCAGGTGGAGACGTTTAGGCGCCCCCGGTGCACATCCCATCCATTTCAGTGATAATTCCTGTCCATAACGGAGAGAATTATTTGGAGGAGGCACTGGCGAGCCTCGCCGTGCAGACCTTTGCCGATTTCGAGATCATCGTCGCCGACAACGCCAGCACCGATGCGACGCCGGACATCCTCGGCCGCTGGTCGGTACGCGAACCGCGGCTCAGGACCTTGCGGCTGGATCGCAACCGGCTGGCGGCAAGCCTCAACCGTGCGGCGGATATTGCGCGCGCGCCGATTCTCGCCCGCCTCGACGCGGACGACATCGCGCGGCCCGACCGGTTCGAGCGGCAGCATGCCGCGCTCAGGGAGCGCCCCTCCGTCGGCCTGATCGGCTCGTCCGCCACCTTGCTCGACGGCGGCGGGCGGCGGCTCGGGGAG
>DASQND010000145.1:0-2748 GCA_035645215.1 Allosphingosinicella sp. | reverse complement strand
CGTCGCCCCCCTCCCGCTGGGCATCGCGGCCGGGCTGTTCGTCGGCAAGCAGCTCGGCATCTTCGCCGCCGTCTGGCTTTCCGTCCGCTTCGGGATTGCGTCGAAGCTGAGGGGCGCCACCTGGCTCCAGATCTACGCCGTCTCGGCCCTTTGCGGCATCGGCTTCACGATGAGCCTGTTCATCGGCGCCCTCGCCTTTCCGGGCGATCTGGAGCTGATCGAGGAAGCCAAGCTCGGCGTCCTCCTCGGATCGTTCGGGAGCGCGGTCGTCGGCTACCTGATCCTGCGCTTCGCCCCGCTCCACCCGCTCCACGCCGCCGAGGACCTGGCCCAGCGCGAGGAGATCGACCGTGACGGCGACGTCGACTGCATCGGAGACCGGACTTGAAAAGCCTTTTCAGCCTCTGCCTCGCCCTCCTCCTCGCCGCCGCCTGCACGACGCCGGCGGAGGAAGCGCCCGCTCCCGCCGCCGAGCCCCCCGCGCAGCAGGCCGACACGATGGACCGCATCGCCGAGGATTATGTGAAGCTCCAGCTTCTCATCGGCGAAAAGGAAGAAGGCTATATCGACGCATATTACGGCCCCGCGGCGTGGCGCGAAGCCGCCCGCGCGCAAGGCCCCGCCGCGACCCTCCCCGAGCTCGCCGCCCGCGTCCAGGCGCTGATCGCACGCATCGGCGCCGTCGAAGCCTTTACCTCCTACATTGCGGGCTCCGTCGAGGCGCGCCGCTCCGCCTTCCTCCAGGCCCAGCTCGTCGCCGCCGCCACGCGCCTCCGCATGCTCCAGGGCGAGCGCCTCTCCTTCGCCGACGAAGCCCGCGGGCTCTTCGCCGTCGTTCCCGAAATCCGCCCGCTCGCCGCCTACGATCCCGTCATAGCCCGCATCGACCGCCTCGTCCCCGGCCCGGGCACGCTGGCCGAGCGGGTCGAAGCCTTCCAGGCCCGCTTCACCATCCCCGCCGACCGGCTCGACGCCGTGATGCGCGCCGCAACCGCCGAGTGCCGCCGCCGCACCCTCGAACACATCCCGCTTCCGCCCGAGGAGCGCTTCACCCTCGAATTCGTCACCGGCAAGAGCTGGTCCGGCTACAATTATTATCAGGGCAATTACGTCAGCCTCATCCAGATCAACACGGACCTTCCCATCCGCATCAACCGCGCCGTCGATCTCGGCTGCCACGAAGGCTATCCCGGCCACCACGTCTACAACGTGCTCCTGGAGCGCAACCTCGCCCGCGGCCGGAACTGGGTGGAGTACACCGTCTACCCGCTCTATTCGCCGCAATCCCTGATCGCCGAAGGCTCGGCCAATTACGGCTACGACCTCGCCTTCCCCGGCGCCGAGCGCCTCGCCTTCGAAACGCGCGTGCTTTACCCGCTCGCCGGCATCTCTCCCGAAGGTGCCGCCCGCTACCTCGACCTCCAGAAGGCGCTGAACGACCTCTCCGGCGCCCGCTTCACCATCGCCCGCGACTTCCTCGAAGGCCGGATCACCCGCCCCGAGGCGATCGCGCTCAGCCAGCGCTACCAGCTCGTCTCCCCCTCCCGCGCCGAGCAGGGCCTCGCCTTTACGGAGCAATACCGCACCTACGTCATCAATTACGGCCTCGGCCGCGAGATGGTGGCGAACTACATCGAAGCCCAGGGCACCACCCAGCCCGCCCGCTGGACCGCGATGGAACGCATTCTCTCCGAACCGACGCTCCCCAGCGACCTCACGGTGCGCCGGTGACGAGGCAGGCGGGGAGGCCAGGGTTGCAATCTCCGCCGTCATTGCGCCCCCTGACCCCCACGTCATTGCGAGCGAAGCGAAGCAATCCAGAGCGGCCTCCGAGCCCCACTGGATTGCTTCGTCGTTTCACTCCTCGCAATGACGGAGGAGAGGCATGAGAATCTTCTGGGACGAACGGCAGCGGCTCCATGCCCCCGCCGTCGAGCTCCACAACGGCGCCTTCGCCCCCTTCGCGGAGCATGGCGGCCGCGTGGACTCCATGCTCGCCGCCCTCGGCAAAACCGAGACGCCCGCCGATCACGGCGAAGCGCCGCTGCTGCGCGTCCACCCGCGCGACTATCTCGATTTCCTCAAGGCCGCCTACACGGCATGGCGCGCCGCCGGCCGCCCGGGCGACGCCGCGGGCTATGCCTGGCCGGTCGTCCGTCGCCGTGCCCTCGCGCTCGACCGGATCGACGCCAAGCTCGGCCGCTTCAGCTATGACGCCTCCACCCCCATCGCCGAACACACCTATGAAAGCGCCTATTGGTCCGCCCAGACCGCGCTCGGCGCCCTGGACGCCGTCCTCGCCAGCGAGCGCGCCGCCTTCGCGCTCTGCCGCCCGCCCGGCCACCATTGCGGCGCCGATTACATGGGCGGCTATTGCTACCTGAACCCGGCCGCTATCGCCGCCGAAGCCGCCATCGCCGCCGGCCGCCGCCGCGTCGCCATCCTCGACGTCGATTATCATCACGGCAACGGCACGCAGGACATCTTCTACGCCCGCGGCGACGTCTTCTTCGCCTCCATCCACGCCGATCCCCGCACGGATTATCCCTTCTTCTGGGGCATGGCCGACGAGATCGGCGAAGCGGAAGGCGAAGGCGCCACACTCAACCTGCCCCTCCCTCGCGGCTCCGATTTCGCCGCCTACCAACCGGCCCTCGCCCGCGCCCTCGAAGCGATCGCCGCCTTCACGCCGGATCTCCTCATCTGCTCCTACGGCGCCGACACCTTCGTCGGCGATCCGATCAGCCA
>DASQND010000144.1:0-3397 GCA_035645215.1 Allosphingosinicella sp. | reverse complement strand
AGCCAGTCGCGCTGCTCGCGCACCCAGTCGAGCAGGGTGAGCGCGGTGCGCCCGTTCCTGGCATTGGTTTCGCGGATCGCCTCGATGAGACGCCCCGCGAGGATCTTCTCGCCGATCATGACACACCTGCTTTTCGGCCGCGGCCGGACGGAGTCCGGACGTGCGCGGGTTCTTGGTTTTTGCAGTTCAGTGGGTCGTTTCGCCGGTCCCGTAGGCCGGCGGCGCGGGTCAGCGCGCTGGCGAGCCTGGGACGGAGGCGAAGCGACATGTCGTATGGAAATCGAAATTTCGCATGTCGTGCTCCGTTAGGGTGGCCGCGAAGGGCCGGGGGGCGGGCCGTTACGCCGGCTTACCGAGTCGTGTCAAGAGCGGGGGACGAGGCGAGGACGCTGCGACACGCCTCGCGGACGCAGCCGCGCAGCCAGCGATGCGCCGGATCGCCGTCCATCCTCGGGTGCCAGAGGAGGGAGATGGTGAAGGGCTCGGCGGAGAGCGGCAGCGGGAATGCGTGCATGCCCTGGCGCAGTCCGATCGTGTGGTTTTCCGGGACGGTGGCGATTAGGTCCGAGCCGCGGGCGAGCGCCAGGGCGGCGGCGAAGCCGTCGACGGTGGTGACGACTTCGCGCTTCAGCCCGGCTTCGGCGAGAGCCCCGTCGATGCGCCCGGTGTTCAGCCCCTCCCGCCAGGCGAGGACGTGGTCGAACTCGGCGTAAGCCGCGGGCGTCACCGTCCGGCCGGCGAGCGGATGATCGGCGCGGACGACGCCGACATAAAGGTCCTCGAACAAGGCCTGCGCCCGCACTTCCGGCCCTGCGGTGCCGGCGACCACGCCCGTCTCGATGTCGACCGATCCGTCGCGAAGGCCGCCGCTCGCTTTGTCGAGCTTTCGGATGAAGCGCAGGCGCACGCCCGGCGCTTCGTCGCGGACCCGCGCGATCAGCGCCGGCCCGAACGTCTCGGTGAAGCCGTCGCTGGTGCGGAGCGTGAAGCTGCGCTGGAGCAGCGACAGGTTCAGCCCGTCTTCGGGGCGCAGCAGCATGTGCGCTTCCTGCACCAGCTCGCGCACCTGTTCGCGCATCCGGACCGCGCGGGGAGTCGGCACCAGCGCCCGTCCGGCGCGGACCAGCAACGGGTCCCCCGTGGCGGTGCGGAGCCGCGCCAGCGCCCGGCTCATGGCGGAGGGGCTGAGCCTGAGCCTGCGGGCGGCGCCGGCGACGCTGCCCTCGCTGAGCAGCACGTCGAGCGTGTGGAGGAGGTTCAAGTCCGGCAGCGGCATGTCCGCGAGGATAGCACTAGAATGACATAGCGCGTCAGACGCAATGATGAAGTGCAATCCATGCGCCTACCGCACGACCGCCCGCCGCCGTACCTTCCACGTGTCGAACACGAAGGAAGGATCGAACCATGGCCGCCAATGCACTCACCACCTTTGCTGCAGCGATGCGCTCGGATTGGGCGCCGGGCACGGCACCGGTCGCCGCCTGCAGGGAGCGGCTGGAGCGGCTGCTGCAGGCCGAGCCATCGGAAGACTGGCTCGCCTCGCTCCTCGCCGAGCGGCCCGCGTCGCGGGAACTGTACCGCGACCCGGAGCACGGCTTCATGTTCCTCGCGCACAGCGAGAATGAAGGCCTGTACCGGCCGCCGCACGATCATGGCCGCGCCTGGGTGGTCTACGGCGTCCAGTCCGGCGCGCTCGAGGTCCGGACCTGGCAAAAAGTGCCCAGCCCCGGAGGTGCACCGCGGCTCGTCCTCAGCGACACGCATGTGCTCGCGGCCGGAGAGGCGAGAGCGTACCTCCCCGGCGAAATCCACGACACGCGCTGCCTCACGGAAACAGCGCTCCTCTTCCGCTTCACCGAACGCGACCTGCGCCAGGAAGACCAGGTGGAGCGCAAGCTCACCCGCTTCGTCGAGCGCGATGGCCATTGGACGGTGCCGGCGCAATGAACGCCGCCGCGCCGAGGCAAAGGGCGGCGACCGCGGCGGTGCTCTCCGCCATGGCGGCCGTCGTCCTCGACGCCGGCATGGTCGGCGTGGCCCTACCGACGATCGCCGCCGCGCTTGGCGAGACGCCGGCGCGCACGCTCGCCGTGGTGACCGCCTACCAGGCGGCGTTGCTCATCGCGCTCCTTCCCTGTGCGCACGTCGCGCAGCGGTTCGGTTACCGGCGGCTGTTCGCCGGCGGGCTTGCCCTCTTCGCCTGCGCGTCGATCCTCTCAGCCATCGCGCCCACCCTCGGATGGCTGGTCGCCGCGCGCTTCTTCCAGGGCATCGGCGGCGCCGCGATCATGTCGCTGGGCATCGCCCTCCTTCGCTTCGCGCTCGAGCCGGAGCGGCTCGGCGCGGCAATCGCCTGGAACGCCCTCACCGTCGCCATCTGCTCCGCCGCCGCGCCCGCGGTCGGCGCGCTCCTCCTCTCCGTCGCCGACTGGCCCTGGATCTTCGTCGCCGCCGCGCCCGTCGCTGCGCTCGGGCTGGTCGCCGCCCGCTTCCTTCCGCCCGTCGCGGCGACGAGCAGGTCGCTCGACCTTGCCGGCATCGCATTCCACGCTTCCGCCGCCGGTTTCGTCGTCGTCGCGCTCGCGCTCGCGCCGGCAAGACCCGCTTTGGCGGCAGTGCTAGGCGCCGTTGCAGCGGCCTCGGCCTGGCGGCTGTTCGCCCGCGAACGCGGCAAGGCGCCGCCGCTCGTCCCTTTCGATCTCCTCGGGCTGCGGCCGTTCCGCGCCTCGGTCGCCGCCTCAATCTTCTTCTTCACCGCTCAGTCGGCCGGGCTTCTGGCTCTCCCGTTCTACCTCCAGCTCGGCCTCGGGCGCAGCGCGGCGGCGACCGGCCTCACCCTCGCTCTGTGGCCGCTTGCCGTCGCGGCGACGAGCCGCGCCGCCAACTGGCTGGCGACGCGCTTCAGCTCAGCCTCGATCTGCGCCGCCGGAGGCCTCGTGCTCGCGGCGGGTCTCGTGCTCGGCGCCTCATGGCCGATCCAAGACAGCATCGCCCCGCTCGGCGCCTGCGCCATCCTCTGCGGCATCGGCTTCGGTCTTTTCCAGGTGCCGAACAACAGGACGATGTTCCTCTCCGCCCCTGCGGAACGCAGCGCCGCGGCGGGCGGGATGCAGGCGACGGCGCGGCTGGCCGGCCAAACGGCCGGCGCGCTTCTTGTCGGCTTCGTCCTGTCCGCCGCGCCCGCGGCCACCGCGCCGCGCCTGGCGCTCGCGGCGGCCGCCTTCGCAGCCCTCGCCGCGGCCTGGATCGGCGGCGCTCCATTGCGGAGCTGCGGCAAAGCTGGAAGAGTCCGCGCATGAACCTGCGCCACATCGAAATCTTCCACGCCGTCTACGTGAACGGCTCGGTGAGCGCGGCGGCGCGGGCGCTGAACGTGTCGCAGCCTTCCGTTTCGAAG
>DASQND010000143.1:0-3105 GCA_035645215.1 Allosphingosinicella sp. | reverse complement strand
GCGGGCGATGAGGTCCGAATAGACGAACTCGTCGCCCTTCTCGCCGTGCGCTTCCTCGAAGCCGATCGAGAAGGTGGAAAGCCCGTGCTGCCCCATTTCGGCGAGCAGCCCGACGATGAGGCTCGAATCCACCCCGCCCGAGAGCAGCACGCCCACCGGCACGTCCGCCACCATCCGCCGCTCGACGGCCGTCCGAAGCGCATCGAGCAGCATGTCCTGCCACTCGCCTTCGCTGCGCCCGGCGTCACCCTCGGCGGGACCGAACGGCGGGTCCCAATAGACGCGCTCGGAAAAGCTGCCGTCCTCTTCGTAGATCCGCACCGTCGCCGGCGGCAGCTTCCTGACGCCGCTCAGCATCGTGAAGGGCGGCGGCACCACCGCATGCCAGCTCATGTAAAATTGCAGCGCGGCGCGGTCGATCGACGTGTCGACATCGCCCGCCGCGAGGATCCCCGGCAGCGTCGAGGCAAAACGCAGCCGCTCCGTCGTCTGTGAATAATAAAGCGGCTTGATCCCGAACCGGTCGCGCGCGAGCGCCACGCGCCCGCTCTCCCGCTCGTGGATCGCGAAGGCGAACATGCCCTTGAAGCGGTCGACGCAGGCCGGTCCCCAGGCGTGCCACGCCTTGAGGATCACCTCCGAGTCCCCGCCCGAGAAGAAGCGATAGCCAAGGCCCTGGAGCTCCTCGCGCAAGGCCTCGTAATTGTAGATGCAGCCGTTGAAGACGAGGTCCAGCCCCAGCTCCGGATCGACCATCGGCTGCGCCGAGCGGTGCGAAAGATCGATGATCCGGAGCCGCTGGTGCCCGAGCCCGACCCGCCCGCGCATCAGCTGCCCGCACGAATCCGGGCCCCGCCGCTTCTGGCTGCGCATCATCTTCGCGACCGCGTCCGCATCCGCCACGCCGCCGCGGAAGCGCACTTCGCCGGCTATGCCGCACATGATGCGGCGATCCTGTTCAGTTGCTTGTCGGTCATTCCACAGTCGGGATCGAGGGTCGGTATGTAGCCGCAACGAGTCTCCTCGCGATTTGCTCCGGCGACCTTTCCGGAGCTTTCCGCGTTGAGCGAGGTGGAACGGAAGGGATCGCCCCACATGAAAGCTCTGCTCGCCGCCGCCCTGTCACTCTCGCTCGCCGCCTGCGCCACGTCTACCAACGCGCCCGCCGGCGGGTCGGCCGCGCAGGTCGACCCCTCACGCCTCTCCGAACACACCCGCATCCTCGCCTCCGACCCGTTCGGCGGCCGGGCCATGGGCACGGAAGGCGAGGAGCGCACCGTGCGCTACCTGATCGAGCAGTTCACCGCCGCAGGCTTGGAGCCCGGCGGCGAGAATGGCGGCTGGACCCAGACCGTGCCGCTCATCCGCACCCGGGTCGCGCCGCAAGCCCGCTTCTCGATCGCGCAGGGCGGCAGGGCGGTGACGCTCCGCTTCCCCGAAGACGTGTACATGACGACGGTGCGCCCGATCGAAGCGGCGCGCATCGCAGCGGCCCCGATGGTCTTCGTCGGCTACGGCGTCTCGGCGCCCGAGCGCGGCTGGGACGATTTCAGGGGCGCCGACCTTCGCGGTAAGGTCGCCGTCTTCCTCGTCAACGATCCGGACTTCGAAGCGGCCGTTGGCGAGCCCGCCCACGATCGCTTCGGCGGCCAGGCCATGACCTATTACGGCCGCTGGTCGTACAAGTTCGAGGAAGCCGCCCGCCGCGGCGCCGTCGCCGCTTTGGTCGTCCACGAAACGGAAGGCGCGGGCTATGGCTGGAACGTCGTCCAGTCGCCCGGCGGCGAGAATTACAACATCGTCCTCCCCGAAGGCGCGCAGCAGCCCGTCCTCCTCCAGGGCTGGATCCAGCGCCCCGCCGCCGAAGCCCTGTTTCGCCGCGCAGGCCTCGATTTCGAGCGTGTCCGGCGCGAGGCACGGAGCGGCAGCTTCCGGCCGGTGGACCTGCGCGCCACCTTCTCGGCCGAAGCTACGGTCGAGCTCGCCCGCATCCAGAGCCGCAACGTCATCGGCAAGCTCACCGGCCACGCGCGCCCGAACGAGAGCGTGATGTTCGCCGGCCATTGGGACAGCTTCGGCTCTGGCCCGCCCGACGCGCAAGGCCGCCGCATACGCCCCGGCGCCGTGGACGACGCGATCGGAATCGCCGGCCTGATCGAGCTCGGCCGAGTCTTCGCCGCCGGGCCGCGGCCGGAGCGCACGATGGTGTTCGCCGCCTGGACGGCGGAGGAGCGCGGCCTGCTCGGCGCCGAGCATTACAGCCAGAACCCGCTCTTCCCGCTCGAGACCACGGCCGCGAACCTTACCATGGACGTCCTCCAGACCGCCGGTGCCGCGCGCGACGTCGTCCTGATCGGCCGCGGCCAGAGCGAGATGGAGGATATGATGGCTGAGGCCGCCCGCGCCCAAGGCCGCACGGTGACTCCGGAGTCCCACCCCGAACGCGGCCTCTTCTTCCGCGCCGACCATTTCGCCCTCGCCCGCCGCGGCGTCCCCCCGCTCCTGATCATGGCGCTGGCCGGCGGAAACGACCTCGTCCAAGGCGGCCGCGAAGCCGGCGAACGCTGGGTGAGCGACTACACGACCAATTGCTACCACCAACCGTGCGACGCGTGGAGCGCCAACTGGGACCTCGCCGGCGCAGTCCAGGACGTGAACCTCATCCGCGACATCGGCTGGCGCCTCGCCAACAGCCGCGCCTGGCCGGCGTGGCGCGAAGGCTCGGAGTTCGCCGCAATCCGCGCCCGCACCGCTGCGGCAAGGCGCTAAGGACAGTCATCGTCATTGCGAGGAGCGAAGCGACGAAGCAATCCAGCGGGCGTCAGAGGCCGCTCTGGATTGCTTCGCTGCGCTCGCAATGACGGCGGTGAAGCTCATCAGCCGAGCAATAGCGAACGGCCCGCGCCACCGAGCGCACAAACGAAAACGGCGGGACGCTTTCGCGTACCGCCGTTTTCGTATCGTTGTGAATGGGTTGCTTCATCCGCGGCCCGCAAAGCCTGGCGACGACCTACTCTTCCATCGCTTAAGCGATAGTACCATCGGCGCAGTCAGGTTTCACGGCCGAGTTCGGGATGGGATCGGGTGGGTCACTGACGCTATGGC
>DASQND010000142.1:0-8514 GCA_035645215.1 Allosphingosinicella sp. | reverse complement strand
TCGATATGGATGGTGACGCCGCGGCCGTGATTGCCGTCGAGCGGCTTGGTGACCAGCGGGTAGCGAAGCCGCCGCGCCGCGCGCACCGCTTCCTCCACCTCGCGCACGACGACTCCGCGCGGCACCGGAATGCCGCTTTCGTCGAGCAGCTTCTTGGTCATGTTCTTGTCGGACGCGAGCTCGGTCGCGACGAACGAGGTCTTGCCGGTGATCGAGGCGCGGATGCGCTGCTGATACTTGCCGTGTCCGAGCTGGATCAGGCTCTTCTCGTCGAGCCGCATGACGGGAATGCCGCGCCGCGCCGCTTCGTCGACCAGCGACTTGGTCGTCGGCCCGAGCTGGTTGCGCCGCACCAGCCTTTTCAGCGCATCCATCCGCCGCTCGAAATCAAACTCGCCGGAGAACTCCGACCATACCCGGTCGAGCCCCTTCACCTCGCGAAGCTCATTGGGGAGCAGCGACTGGACGAGCTCGATCGCCGCCCGCCCCGCGGCAAGCCCGACCTTTTCCTCATTATAGGCGAACATGACGTTGTAGACGCCGGGCCGGTTCTTCACCGACCGGGTCTTGCCCCGGATCGCCCGCGACCCGGCCAGCGTCTGGAGCTCCAAGGCAACGTGCTCGACGACATGGCCGAGCCAGGTGCCCTCGCGCAGCCTCCGCTCGAACCCGCCGCGCTTCTTGAGCGAGCAGCCGTGCCGCCCGACGCCCGGGATGATCCCAAGCAGCGCGTCGGTGAAGCCCGGGATCCGGTCCGTCGGCCATTCCTCGAGCCGGCCGAGATCGATCTGGATGCGGACCATCGGCGTGTGGCTGAAATAATGCGGGCCGCGATAGACCGAGATCTCGGTCACCGAGGCCGGCGCCTCCATCAGGTGCGCGCCGCTTTCGATCTTGTTCTGGAAAAACATCGCTTTCGCCCCGTGCGATTTCGTCTCGGAAGCCCCTTCGGTCGCGGACACTGGCGAAGACTGGTTCGGGGGCGACATGATCCGAAATAAACCCGCGAAATCAGCGCGGAGTTCCGGCAGAAGAGCCTGATCCAGGTTAATACGGCTACGAAACGAAACGGTGCTACGCCGCCGCTCATCCGATTCGGACCAGTCTCCCGCCGCCGGCACCCCAACATAGGTTAAGAGGAAGGCCCCAGCAGCCAATCGGAGTCGTTCGATGAGCCGGAAAGACCATTTTCCAAATCTCGCTCTGGAAGACATCGTCGAGGCGCTGAACGCCCGGCAGCGGCGCGGCGGCGGGGCGTCCGTAGCGGCCGGCGTCAAGGGTGCGGCCTTGAAGGCCGCGGCGAAGCTCGGCGCCGCCTCCGCCGGACGGCGCGTCGGCGCCGCCCTGGCCAAGGGTGTCGAGGCGGGTGCGGCGAAGCTCGCGGACGCGAGCGAGGACATCCTCGTCGCGACTTTGCTCGCCAAGCAGAAGGGCATCTACGGAACGGACGACCGGGTCGATGTCTACACGCTGGCGGCCGGGCCGAACCGCGACGATGCCGACTGTGTGGTCGCCCTGTTCAAAAGCTCGGACGTCGTCGACAATGGAGACGGCACGTCTACCCTCACGACCAGGCGCTTCGGGACCGTCAGAAAGCTCTGCAGCAGCGAGCCGTTCCGCGACCAGCCGGTCGGCGCCTTCTGCTCCGGCTTCCTCGTCGGCCCCGATTTGATCGCGACGGCCGGCCATTGCGTCGACGTCGGCGACCTTGCCACGACGCGCTTCGTCTTCGGCTTCCGCATGAAGGATGCGACAACCGCCACGACCCGCATCGCCAACAGCGAGATCTACCGTGGGACGCAGCTCGTCGGCCGCGGAATATCGCTCGACGATACCGATTGGTCGCTCGTGCGCATCGACCGTCCGGTGACGAACCACCGGATCGCGAGCGTTCGCCGCGTCGGCAAGGTGCGCGACCGGCAGGCCCTCCACGTGATCGGCCACCCCTCCGGTCTCCCGGCCAAGTTGGCCGGCGGCGCGGCCGTGCGCGACAACCAGCAGGCCCCAGTCTTCGTGGCCAATCTCGATACCTATGGCGGCAATTCCGGCTCGCCCGTCTTCAACAGCGACACGCACGATGTCGAAGGCATTCTCGTCCGGGGCGACACCGATTTCGTGCGGCAGGGCGATTGCGTCGTCTCCCAGGTTTGTCCGGACACCGGCTGCGATGGCGAGGATTGCACGCGCACGACCGAGTTCAGCGACCTGATCCCGGGCAGCGGGCGCCTCGATCATCTTGCGCTCTATCGCCCGGGCACCGGCACGATCTGGATCGTGAAGAGGGGCGTTTCGGGTTTCGCGCCGGTCTACCAGCAGGGCGCTCCCGGCAACGGCATCGGCGGCTATGACCTGAAAAGCGGGGCCGACCGCGCCTTCCCGTTCGATTATTCGGGCAGCGGCAAGCCTGATCACCTTGCCCTTTACCGGCCGGGCACCGGCACGATCTGGATCCTTCGCAATCGCGGCGGGACCTTCAAGCCGGTCTACCAACAGGGCGCTCCCGGCAATGGCATCGGCGGCTACGATCTGAGGAGCGGCGCCGACCGCGCCTTCGCCTTCGACTATGCGAGCAGCGGCAAGCTCGACCACCTGGCGCTCTACCGCCCCGGCACCGGCACCATGTGGATCCTGCGCAACAACGGCGGCACCTTCACGCCGGTCTACCGGCAGGGCGACCCGGGGAGCGGCATCGGCGGCTACGACCTCAGGAGCGGCGCCGACCGCGCCTTCGCCTTCGACTATGCGAGCAGCGGCAAGCTCGACCACCTGGCGCTGTACCGCCCCGGCACCGGCACGATGTGGATCCTGCGCAACAATGGCGGCACCTTCACGCCGGTCTACCGGCAGGGCGACCCCGGCACCGGCATCGGCGGCTACGATCTGAGGAGCCCGGCGGACCAGGCCTTCGCCTTCGATTATAATCGCAGCGGCAAGCTCGATCACCTCGCGCTCTACCGGCCGGGAACCGGCACGATCTGGATCCTGCGCAACGACCGCGGCACCTTCACGCCGGTCTACCGGCAAGGGGCGCCGGGGATCGGCATCGGCGGCTACGACCTGCGCAGTCCGGCGGACCGCGCATTCGCCTTCGACTATGACGGCAGCGGCAGGCAGGACCATCTCGCCCTCTACCGGCCGGGAACCGGCACCATCTGGATCCTGCGCAACGATCGCGGCACCTTCACGCCGGTCTATCAGCAGGGCGATCCCGGGACGGGCATCGCCGGCTACGACCTGAAAAGCCCTGCGGACCTCGTCGTTCCGGTCTGTCCCTGACGGCCGGGCGGCTTCCGGCGCGAAAGGCGATGGCGCTGGATCGCAACCGCGTGGACGAAGCGATCGCGGCGGCGGCGACTCTTGCCGAGGCGGCCGCGGCGGTCGCTGCGCTGCCCGGCATCGCCGCGGTCACGCCCCACCCGGGCCTCCTCAAGTCGAACCCGCCGCAGCGCCTCCTCCATGTGCATTTCGACTCGGAACACGGCGCGGGCTCCTGTCTCCTGCGCATGTTCGAGCGTGCCGCGGGCGGCTACTCCGTCGCGGGCATCGATCCGGCCTGAAGCGGGAAACGGCGGGACATCGAGGGTCCTAGCGCGGCGCCGGCCGAGCCGCTAATCGGGTGCCGCAGCCCCGAGAGGTTCCATGGCCGAACGCATCCCCCCGCCCGAAGAGATCGCCCGCAACGCTTCGGTGACCGCCGAGCAATATGAAGAACTCTACCGCCGCTCAGTCGAGGATCCGGACGGCTTCTGGGCAGAGGAAGCGCGGCGGATCGAGTGGGTGACGCCGCCGACGCGCATCGCCAAGGCATCCTTCGATCCGGTCGAGATCCGCTGGTTCGAGGACGGCGTCCTGAACCTTTGCCACAATTGCGTCGACCGGCACCTCGCCGACAAGGCCGACAGCGCGGCGATCCTCTGGGAAGGCGACGAGCCGGGCGCCACCCGCACCCTCACCTACGGCGCGCTGTACGGCGAAGTCGTCCGCATGGCGAACAGCCTGAAAGCGCTCGGTGCCGGCAAGGGCGACCGCGTCACGCTCTACATGCCGATGATCCCGGAAGCCGCCATCGCCATGCTGGCGTGCGCGCGCATCGGTGCCGTCCACAACGTCATCTTCGGCGGATTCTCCCCCGACGCCATCCACGGCCGGCTCGAGGACAGCGCGAGCCGCTTCATCGTCACCGCCGACGCCGGAATGCGCGGCGGCCGGCTCGTGCCCCTGAAGGCGAACGTCGACGCGGCGCTGGCCAAGGGCGGGGCCGTCGATGCCGTCCTCGTCGTCCGCCACGTCGGGTGCGACGTCGCCATGCAGGAGGGCCGCGACCATTGGTATGCGGACCTGGCCGCGCTCGTTCCGGACACCTGCCCGCCCGAGCCGATGAACGCCGAGGACCCGCTCTTCATCCTCTACACGTCGGGCTCGACCGGAAAGCCCAAGGGCGTGCTCCACACGACGGGCGGCTATGCCGTCTGGACCGCCACCACCTTCGCCCACGTCTTCGATTACAAGCCCGGAGAAGTCTTCTGGTGCACCGCCGACGTCGGCTGGGTCACCGGCCACTCCTACCTCGTCTACGGCCCGCTCGCGAACGGCGCGACGACGCTCATGTTCGAGGGCGTCCCCAACCATCCCGATTTCTCCCGCTTCTGGGACGTCGTCGAGCGCCACAAGGTCAACATCTTCTACACCGCGCCGACCGCCATCCGCGCCCTGATGCGCGAAGGCGAAGGGCCGGTGAAGAAGCACGACCGCTCGTCGATCCGCCTCCTCGGCAGCGTCGGCGAGCCGATCAATCCGGAAGCCTGGCTCTGGTACCACAGGGTCGTCGGCGAGGGCCGCTGCCCGATCGTCGACACCTGGTGGCAGACCGAGACGGGCGGGATCATGATCACCACGCTGCCCGGCGCGCATCCAATGAAGCCGGGCTCGGCGGGGCGCCCCTTCTTCGGCATCGTGCCGCAGCTCGTCGATGCGGAGGGCGCGATCCTGCACGGCGCCGCATCGGGCAACCTCTGCATCGCCGCCTCATGGCCGGGCCAGATGCGCACCGTCTACGGCGACCACGAGCGCTTCGAGCAGACCTATTTCTCCACCTACCGCGGCCGCTACTTCACCGGCGACGGCTGCCGCCGCGACGAGGACGGCTATTACTGGATCACCGGCCGGGTCGACGATGTCCTGAACATCTCCGGCCACCGGCTCGGCACCGCCGAGATCGAAAGCGCCCTCGTCTCCCACGCCTCGGTCGCCGAAGCGGCCGTCGTCGGCTACCCGCACGATCTCAAAGGCCAGGGCATCTATTGCTACGTCACGCTGATGGAGGGCGAGGCCGACTGCCCGGAACTCGAAAGGGCGATACGCGCCCACGTCCGCACCGAAATCAGCCCGATCGCCAGCCCCGACATCATCCACTTCACCCCCGGCCTTCCGAAGACCCGCTCCGGCAAGATCATGCGCCGCATCCTGCGCAAGATCGCCGAAAACGATTTCTCGAATCTCGGTGACACATCGACGTTGGCCGATCCGGCTCTGGTGGACGGGCTGATCGAGGGGCGGCGGAATCGCTGATCCAAGTTAAGGATCGAACAACAAGCGCGGCTTTGCTAAACCAGGTTAGGACGATAAGCGGGAACGCGTCCGCGCGCTTGGCGGTTACTTGCGCCATGACGACACGCACTTCGAAAAAGCTCGCTTACGGCGATTATTGCTTTCGGGAACCGCATCTCGGCAAGTCGCCGGCGGACATCCGCCGCGATCTCGCCGAACGTGCCCGGGCGCATATCCGCTCCTCGATGGCCAAGGCGCCGCGCTTCCTGCCCGCCGACTGGCCCTGGATTCGCGCCGGGGCCTGACGCTCAGAGCCGCATCACGCCGGGCTTCGCTTCCCGGGTGCCGAGAGTCTCGGCGGTGAGCGGGGCCCCGGCGGCGAGGAGGGCGGCGCGGCGGCCTTGCGGGTTGGTGCTGAGCTGCGTCTGCTCGAACGGGAGAAAGCGCTCGAAGCAATCCTCCGCGAGCGCGCGGTTCACGTAGGCGGCGAGGCGCGGCCAGCGCGCGGGATCGGGCTCGAAGCCCGCGAAGGCGGCGTTGCGGAAGAAGGTCGCGATCGAAATGTCGGCGAGGCCGATGGGGCCGCCGAAGAGATAGCCCTCCTCCGGCAGCTCCCGCTCCAGATAGTCGCATTCGCGCGGGATGTCGGCCGCGAGCGACGTCTCGATCCGCGCCTGGTCGCCCGGCGTGCCCCAAAGGAGCGGGTGGACGATCTTCTGATAGAATAGGCCCCAGATGAAGACGTCGCCGAGGCGCGTGTCGGCATATTCCTCGAACCAGCGGGCGCGGGCCCGGTCCCGCGGCGCCTCCGGGAGGAGCGGGCGCTCCGGGTAGGCCTCGTCGAGATAGGCGCAGATGACGGAGCTGTCGCTCAGCGCCAGATCGCCGTCGATCAGCACCGGGATGCGGCGTAGCGGGGACAGGCGCTCGAACTCGTCGTTGCCGAAGAAGGCGGTGATCGGGTCGATCTCGTAATCGCAGAGGCCCTTCACGGCCATCGCGGCGAGGACCTTGCGGACATAGGGACTGGCATAGCTGCCGACGATCCTGAACCGTGCCATCAATGCATTCCTTTTCCGCGCCCCGTCAGATCGAGCGGCTGACGACTTCCTTCATGATCTCGTTGGTGCCGCCGAAGATGCGGGTGACTCGCGCGTCGCGCCACAGCCGGGCGATCAGATATTCGTTCATGTATCCCGCGCCGCCGTGGAGCTGCAGAGACGCGTCGCAGGCTTCCCACTGGAGCTCGGTATGCCAGAGCTTGGCGGCGGAGGCTTCGGCGGCGTTGAGCTCGCCCCGGACATGCCGGGCGAGCGCCCAGTCGAGATGCGCCCAGCCGACCTGGAGCTTGGCCGCGAGGTCGGCGAGGGTGAACTTGGTGTTCTGGAATTCGAACACCGTCTTGCCGAAGGCCTTGCGCTCCTTGGTGAAGCCGACCGCCTCGTCGAACGCGCGCTGGGCGCCGGCCTGCGCCGCGCAGGCGATCGACAGCCGCTCCTGGGGAAGCTGGTTCATGAGATAGGCGAAGCCCATCCCCTCCTGCCCGAGGAGGTTCGTGACGGGCACGCGGACGTCCTCGAAGAAGAGTTCGGACGTGTCCTGCGAATGGAAGCCGATCTTGTCGAGGTTGCGGCCGCGCGCATAGCCCTCCCGGTCCGCTTCGACGAGGATCAGCGACACGCCCTTGGCGCCCGCCGAAGCGTCGGTCTTGGCGACGACGATGGTCAGATCGGCATGCTGGCCGTTGGTGATGTAGGTCTTGGAGCCGTGCAGGACATAATGGTCGCCGTCGCGGCGGGCGGCGGTGCGGATGCCCTGGAGGTCGGATCCGGCGCCGGGCTCGGTCATGGCGATGGCGGTCGCGGTCTCGCCGGAGACCATGCGGGGGAGCCAGTGGCTTTTCTGCTCCTCCGAGCCGTAGGCGACGATATAGTCGGCGACGATGTCCGAATGGAGGGTGATGCCGGCCGTTGAGCCGACATAGGCCAGCTCCTCGTCGATGACGGCGTTGAAGCCGAAGTCGAGGCCGGGGCCGCCATAGGCTTCCGGCACGGTGGGGCAGAGCAGGCCCGCTTCGCCGGCCTTGTTCCAGAAGCTCCGGTCGATGATTCCTTCCTCTTCCCAGCGGTCGAGGTGGGGCACGAGTTCGCGCTCGAGAAAGCGGCGGACCTGGTCGCGGAAGAGATGGTGGTCGTCGGTGAAGAAGGAGCGGCGGGCGGTGTCGAGCATCAATCCTCCAGGGCGCGGAAACGGGGGGCGGGCGCGGGTTCGGGATAGCCGCGCACGTCGGAAAAGGTGCCGCGCGCCGCATTGTGCGGATGGGCCGGGGCTTCGGCGAGGCTTGTGACGGGGGCGTAGCAGGCCTCGGTGCCGAGGAGCAGGGCGTCCCAATGGGCGCGCGGCCGGGCGGCGAAGGTTGCGCGCAGTTCTTCGCGCAAGAGTTCGCCGTCATGCTGCGAGGCGCGCAAGGCGAGTTTCTGCTTCAGCACGGCGAAGAATTGCGGCTCGATCGCGCCGACCGAGACCCACTGGCCGTCGGCGCAGCGATAGACGTCGTAATAAGGCGCGCCGGTGTCGAGGAGGTTGGTGCCGCGCTCATCCTTCCAGACGCCCGCGGCGCGGAGCGACCAGGTGAGGGCGGAGAGGAGCGCCGCGCCGTCCACCATGGCGCAGTCGATCACCTGGCCCTTGCCGGTGGTTCGCGCGGAGAGGATGCCGGCGAGCATCCCGAAGGCGAGCAGCATCCCGCCGCCTCCGAAATCCCCGACGGCGTTGGCGGGCGGCACCGGCCCCTCCCCTGCCCGCCCGTAGGTGCCGAGCGCGCCAGCCAGCGCGATATAGTTGATGTCGTGCCCGGCAGCCTCGGCCAGCGGCCCGTCCTGCCCCCAGCCGGTCAGCCGCCCGTAGACGAGCCGCGGATTGCCCTGGAGCAGCAGCTCGGGGCCGAGGCCGAGGCGCTCCATCACG
>DASQND010000141.1:0-8796 GCA_035645215.1 Allosphingosinicella sp. | reverse complement strand
TTCCAGTTCGGCTGGAACGTCCACACGCTCGCCTACGCGCTGATGATGCTGGTGATCCTTTCGGGCGTGTACGGCATCTTCGTCTATGCGACGCTTCCGGATGCGCTGAGCGACAACCGCGCCGAAATGACCCGGCCGCAGATGATCGACGCCGTTTCCAAGATCGACCAGCAGCTCCAGGCCGCCGCCCAGCCGCTCTCCGTCGAGGATGCGCGCCTCGTCACCTTGTCGCTGAAGGAAGACCCGTTCCGCGGCGGCCTCTACCGGCGGCTCAGCGGCAACCATAACAATTGCCGCAACGGCAAGGCGCTGAAGCGGATGCGCCTGCGCGCCGCCGCGGCTTCGGGGGAGGAGAAGGACGCGGCCTTGAGGGTGATCGAGCTGATGGAGCGCAAGGCCGCTGCGCTCGGCCGCATCCGGCGGCACCTGCGCATAAAGGCGCTGCTCGAAGTCTGGCTCTACGTCCACGTGCCGATCACATTCGCGACGATCGCCGCGCTCGCCGCGCACATCGTCAGCGTGTTCTTCTACTGGTAGCGGCAGCGTGGCCTATCTCCTCCGCACCGTCTCGCACAGCGCCGAAGGTCGCGAGATCGTCCGCACCGCCCGCAACGAAGGCGACGTGCTGACGATCGGCCGCGATCCCGCCTCAAACGTCCACCTGACCGACCTCGCCGTCGCCCTCCACCACGCGACCGTCACCCGCACCTCGCCGACCCGGCTCGATGTCCTGGCGGGGGAGGGGCTCACCCTCGAACTCAGCGGCCGGAGCGTCGGCGGCGGCGCGATCCACCTCGGCCAGGGCGGCGACCTCAGGATCGGCAGCCACATCCTCCGCTTCATGCCGGCCGAAGCCGGCGCGCCCGACATCGACGTCAACATCGAGCGCGTCACCGAAGGCGAAGCCGCGCTCGGCAAGGCCGACGAGCGCCGCTTCTCCCTCGTCTCGGTCATGCCCGGCAAGCGCCCGCTCGCCTGGCTGCTCGCCGCCGCCGTGCTGGTCGTATTCCTCGCCTGGCCCGTCAACGAATTCTACCAGCGCCGCGAACGCGAGCAGGCGGCGGGGGCCAAGGGCTACAACCCCGACCGTATGTGGCTGAGCGGCCACCTCAGCGGCGTGCACAAGGGCCTCGAGAACAATTGCACCGCCTGCCACGCCGAGCCCTTCGTCGCCGTGCGCGACACCGAATGCCAGGCCTGCCACACCCGCGTCCACGACCATGCCGACAAGAACCGGCTCGCCCGCGCGCGGCCGGACCTCGACCGGTGGGGCCGCTTTCGGCTTGCAGTCCAGGAGACGTTCGGCGTGCCGGCGGGCCGCTGCGTCGATTGCCACACCGAGCATGAAGGCCCGCAGGAGATGGCCCCGACGCCGCAGCGTTTCTGCAGCGACTGCCACACCGCGCTCACCGACCGGCTCCCCGACACCCGCCTCGGCAATGCCGGCGACTTCGGCACCGCCCACCCCGAATTCCAGCCGTCCGTCCTCATCCGCTGGGACAATGAAGTGCCGGTCATGCAGCGCGTCTCACTCGCCGGCCGCCCGCGCGAAAATTCGAACCTGCGCTTCCCGCACGCGCTCCATCTCTCCCGCACCGGCGGCGTTGCCCAAATGGGGCGCCGGCTCGGGCGGCAGCACGGCTTTGGCGAAAGCCTCGTCTGCGCCGATTGCCACGTGCCCACGCCCGACGGCACGCGCTTCCAGCCCGTCGACATGGAGGGCGACTGCGCCATGTGCCACGACCTCGCCTTCGACCAGGTCGGCGGCACCGTGCGCACGCTCCGCCACGGCTCGCCCGAGCAGGTCGTGGCGGATCTCCGCGAATATTTCCGCGGCCGCGTTCCCCCGCGCCCGTCGATCCTCGGCCCCGACGCGCGCCGCCGCCCCGGCGACGTCATGCAGATCCGCAACACGATCCAGTACGCCCGCGCCGTGCAGGGCGCCGGCTCCGCGGCCGACCAGGCGATCCGCAGCGTCTTCGCCCCGAACGGCGCCTGCTACGATTGCCACGTCGTCCAGCTCCCGCCGCCGGGCAATTCGCACGCCTACCGCATCCGCCCCGTCGCCTTTCCGACGCGCTACATGCAGCACGGCTGGTTCGATCACCGCCCGCACCAGCAGACCGAGTGCGCAACCTGCCACAATGCGGCAGGCTCGCAATCCGCGAACGACCTTCTCCTGCCCGGCCTCCAAACCTGCCAGACCTGCCACGGCGGCGAGAGCTCCGGCGAAGTGCCGTCGACCTGCGCCATGTGCCACGATTACCATATGGACGAAGGCACGTACCATATGGACGAAGGCACGCCCGCCATGCTGCTGCGCCAGCGCGTGCGCGGCCGGCGCTGGGAAACGACCATCATCCCCGTCACGCCGCAGCCCGCTGCGGGCATGCCCCCGAGGAGGGCCCCGCGTTGACCGACCAGCGCTTCCTGATCGCCCAGATCACCGACGTCCACTTGGGCTTCGACCAGGGCAATCCCGACGAATATAACCGCCAGCGCCTCGACCGGACACTGCGCGCGCTTACCGAAATGCAGCCGCGCCCCGACATGCTGCTCATCACCGGCGATCTCGCGGAAGAAGGCGACGACAGCGACTCCTACGCCCGCCTCAGGCAGGCGATCGCGCCGCTGCCTTTCCCCGTCCACATGGCGATGGGCAATCACGACAGCCGCGCCCCGTTCCTGGAAGCATTTCCGGAGACGCCCCACGCCGACGGCTTCATCCAATACGCCATCGATGGCGCGCCGCTGCGCATCCTCGTCCTCGACACGCTGGAGGAAGGCCGCCACGGCGGCGGCTTCTGCGAGACCCGCGCCGCCTGGCTGTGCGCCCGCCTGGAGGAGGCACCGGAGCGCCCCACGCTGATCGTCCTCCACCACCCGCCGATCGAAACCGGCCTGAGCTGGATGACCGAGGATCCGGACGCTCCCTGGGTGCGGCGCCTCCGCGGCGTCGTCGAAGCCCATTCGAACATCGTCGCGATGATCGGCGGCCACCTTCATCGGCCGGTCATCACCGGCTGGGCGGGGACGACGCTCGTCGTCTGCCCGTCGACGGCGCCGCTGGTCGCCCTCGATCTGGACACGATCGATCCCGAGCGCCCGGACGGCCGCGCGATGATCGTCGCCGACGCGCCCTGCTACGCCCTCCACCTCTGGAACGGCCGCCAGCTCGTCACGCATTTCGACACGGCCGAGGACCATAATGTCCTCGCCAGCTACACCCCCAAGCTCCAGCCGCTCGTCCGCCTCCTCACCGACGAGAAGAACAACCCCGCCTGAGACGCGTCAGCCGGTCTTGATCCAGCTTCGGACGGCGGGCTGCACGCCGGCCATCGGGTCGCCCGAAAGCTTTCCGACGACATATTCGAACGAGCCTTCGACGGAGACGTGATGCTCGCCGAAATGGATGTCGGTGAACGGCCCGGCGGAGGAGCGGACGTAGGTGACCAGTTCGGTGTTGATCGCGATGTTTCCGGGTTGGCCCCCGCGTTTCATGACGATGAGCGGCACGTCTCTCGGCTCCCTGGCTGCGCGGCCACTGGCGTAGCAGCCGCCGCTTAAGCGAAGGTTACGGCTCGAGCCGGGCGATGATCGCGTCCACGCCCGCCGCAATCCCGCCGGCGAGGTCGCCCGACACGATCGGCGGCAGGACGTGCTCGCGCAGGATCGCGCCGCAGATCTCGTCGGTCAGCCTGTTTTCGAGGCCGGTGCCGACCTCGATGCGGACCTTCCGCTCCGTGGGGGCGACCAGGAGCACCACGCCGTCGTCGTGTCCGCGCCGGCCGAGCGCCCAGCGGTTCGCGAACGCCAGCGAATACGCCTCGATGCTTTGCCCGCCGAGGCTCCTCACCGTGGCGACGCCAAGCTGATGGCCGGTCGCTTTCTCCAGCGCCGCGATGCGCCTGTCGAGCTCCGCTTCCTGCCGGGGGGACATCAGCCCCGCTTCGTCGCGAACGCGGCTCGCCTCGCGGGGCGCCTGGGGCGGATTCCGGCTTTCGGGGCTGCGGTCCGCCTGGCATGCGGCAAGCGCGAGCATCGCCCCGGCGGCGAGGGCGAACGCCTTCAACGCGCCGGCACCCAGTCGGCGAGCGAGCCGCGGTCGGTCACCCGATAGGGGAAGCCGCGGCGGTTGAGGAACAGGCGCTCCATTTCGCTGCGCGTGAAGGGGCGCGAGCCGAGGCGGCCGAAGACGGCGATCTGGTTGCCGGTCTCGTCGACGCCGCGGTCGCGGTCGAGTCCTTTGGAAAGGGCGAGAGCCGGGGAGGGGGTGCGCGCCCAGGCGATGAGCTCCGGCACCGGACGCGGCGAGAAGCCGTAGAAATTGGGCTGGCTCTCCGGGCTGGTGAGCTGGAACAGCTTGAACCCGTTCCGTCCGTCCGCGACGTAGGCGAAGAGCGACGCGTTGGTCGATCCGACGATCACGTCCTGGGCGTCTGGTGTCTGGCCCCCGGGCCAAGCGACCGCAGGGCCGGCGGCGGGCCGTTCGGGATTGGTGATGTCGAGGATGACGAGCCCGTCGCGGCCGGCCGCGACATAGGCGTAAGTGCGGGCGAGGTAGAGCCGCCGCGCGTCCGCCATCCGGTAGGTGGCTTCCGGGATCAGCCGGGGCGCGCGCAGGTTCGTGACGTCGATGAGCTGCACGCCCTCACCCGTCGTCACCCAAAGGTAGCGGAACTGGATCGCCGAAGCGCGCGCGTTACGGAGCGGGATCGTCATCACATGCCGCGGCGCCAGCGGCTCGTTCAAGTCGACCACCACCAGCCCCGCATCGGCGGCGATGTAGGCGACCGTGCCCGCCAGCGTGATGTGCCGCGCCCCGGCGAGCACACCGCCCTCGTTCCAGGCAGCGCCGCCCGCCGTGAAGGTCGCGCGGCGCAGGAAATTGTTGCGCGGGTCGCCGTCGGCGAGCGTGTCGACGTCGACGAGGATCAGGCCCTCTTCGGCGTCGGTGACGACCGCATAGTCGTAGATCGGGTGAAAGCCCTGCTCCTGGTTTTCGGCGAGGAGGCTGGTGGTCGTTCCGTCCGCCTGCGGGCGCTGCGTCGCGGCCATGGCGCGGTTGCGGTCCGGCGCGATCGGCTGGTTGGTGGGGAGCGCCATGCAGGTCGCGTTGCGGCTGGCGACCCGCGTGTCCTGTCCCATGGACGAGAAAGGCGCGGTGACGATCCGCTCGGACGTGCCCTTGTTGCCGATGTTGGCGACGTCGTAGACCCGGAAGCCGCCGCTCCCCTCCGCCACGAACATATATTCGCCGCGCTGCTGGAGGCAGCGGACCGCGCCGTCCGTCCCCTGGACGACGTTGCGGAACTCCTCCAGCGGCCGGGTCTCGCCGCTCCGGTTGCGGTCGAACGTCCGCCCCCGCGTCCAGTTCAGGAGCTCGCGCCCGTTCCGCTCGACATGCATCCGGTAATAATCCGGATAGGTCATCCGCTGGAGGTAGGATCCGATCACCGCCTGCGGCTCGTCCCATTCCGTCACCCGCACCGCCTCGAAGCCGGAGTTCAGCCCGACCCAACTGTGCATGCCGACGAAGTTGACGAAGTTGGTGCCCTGCAAGAGGAGCTGCGCCATGATCGCATTGTTGTCGTTCGCCGCCGACACATGGCAGTCGCTGCACTGCTTGGTCTCGGTCCGCCGCACCGTGTGCGGGAAGTGCGGCGCGAAGGCCTGGCTCGAGAAGCCCGACGACGCGATCGGCGGCTGCTGCACGTAGATGCGCTCGCGGTTGATGTTGGTGGAGGACAGGATCAGCGCCGAGGTGGATCGAATCGGCGCGATGATGTTGCCGCGCGTCGTCATGTGGCGCCCGAGCTGGAACATGTCCTCGCGCGCGACCTGCGGATTGTAGGTCGCGAAGTTGCGCGTCTCCTCGCCGCCGTAGCGGTGCGAGGTGGTCCGCCAGTTCGCCTCGATCGGGAGATGGCAGCCGGCGCAGCTCGTCGTCCAGCTAAGGTGGCAGGTGAAGCAGGCCATCTCCTCGTCCGGATGCGCGAGCGCGTCGTCCGCGACGCCCGCCCCAAAGACGAACCGGCCGGTATCCGCCCCCTCGCGCGACATGAGCTTGGAGCGCGCCGAGAGCTCGTTGAAGCACGGCCCTGTGCCCATCCCCTGCGACGCGGGCCCGCAGGGCGGAAGCGCCCGGTCGACGCTGTCGCGGACCTGGCTCACCACCCACTCGATCTGCGGATCGACGATCGAGCGCTGGATCAGCACGCGGCGCCCGGCATCGTCCTGCATCCACTCGAAGCGCCGTCGCCCGTCCTCGTTGCGGATCAGCTCCAGGTTCGTGCCGTTCGGAGGCGCGGCCGGGCCGGAGGTGCGCAGGTTCGCGAAGGCGCGCGCGGTGCCGTGGCAGTCCTTGCAACTGATCTCGATCGCGTTCGCGACTTCGCCGTAGATGAAGCCGGTGCCGTGGCTGTCGCGCGAGAAATGGCAGTCGGCGCATTGCATGCCGCGCTCGGCATGGATGTCCATCATGTGCACCGCCCGGCCCGGATTCGTCCCCGCGGGCACGAACAGCCCTTCATTATCGCGGCGGAAGGTGTTCGGGTCCCCCGGGGCGATCCGCTGCCCGTCTTCATCGACGAGATTGCCTTCGCGGTCGCGGCGGAAGATGGCGCGGAAGTTCCAGCCGTGGCCGTGATAGTCGGCGAACTGGGTGTGGCGAGCGAGCGGGTTCACCCGGTCGTACACTTCGCGCAGGAAATCCGTATCCGCCCAAAGTCCGCGCGGCGCCGCGCCTTCCGGGTTGCGGTTGAGCACTTCGAGTGTCTCGGCCGCGGTCGGATAGCGCTGCTGCCGGAAGCGCGCTTCCTCCTCCGCATTGCGCGCGGGAAGGCGGTTCTCCGGTCCCGGCCACATCAAATCGGCGTCGGATTCGTAGTCCCACATCGTGTAGCCGAGATACGAATTCAGGAAGATGTTCGGCTGATGCATGTGGCAGACCATGCACTGCGACGTCGGGATCGCCCGCGTGAAGACATGGCGGATCGGATGCCCGCGCTCCCGAAGCGCCGCGTGATTTGTGTCCGTCGGAGCGTCGTTATGCTGCGCAGCATTTTGCGGCTCGGCGCGCGCCGTCTCCGTTCCGTGCCCGTCGCTTCCTCGCTCGGTCAGCCCTGCGATCGTCGGATCGACCGTCGCCGTCTGCCCGTCGCGCCCGTGCTCGGCATAAGTAAGGCTGTGCCGCGGCTCGCGGTCGTTGGCGTAGACCACGTGGCAGCCCGAGCAGCCGGAATGGCGGTAATCGCCCGGCTGGTCGTTCGTCCCCATGAACCACATGAAGGGATCGTTGAGCCGCGTCTTGTGGATGTTGAGCACGGGGATGGCGACGCGCAGGCCTGTGCCCGGCCCGCGGTTCGACTGGCGGATGTCCGGCCGGCCGGCCTCCTCGAGCCGCTGGATCGAACCCGAAGGGGAGGGGAGCCCAATTTCGGGAAACTGCGTCCCGATCGTCCGCCCGCCGCGCTCGAAGACGCGGAACACGTCGCCCGGCGGAATGACGTGCCAGGTCGGCAGCGGATAAAGCTCGGCGATGACGCCGCGCGCGCGCTGCTCCGGCGTGATCTCCCCCGGCGTCGTCCCTGGCGACTGGATGCGCGCCGGCTGTCCCGAACGCGTATAAGCCTCGCCGAACAGATAGTTTTTGTAGGGGACAATGCCGTTATTGTAGGCCGCGCCGCCCCACAGCATCGCGCCCGTCGCCATCAAGGAGCGCTCGGCCGCTTCGATGATCTCGATATGGCAGGCGCCGCACGCTTCGCGCGCCGCCCGGTAATCGGACGGGTTGTTGAACCGCACGAACTCCGGCGATTCGATGTTGAGCAATGTGTAGCTCTGCCGCGGGTTCGCCGACGACGGGAAGTGCCACGCGCCCGGATAGCGCGGCAGCACATGCGCCCGGTCGCGCGCCGCGACATAGGCCGGATCGTTCGCCGCGTGTCTGCCCGCCGGCGCGGTGATGCGCGGATTGCCGCCGTGGCAGTCGACGCAGCCGAGCACCACCGCGGGCGTCCGGTGCATCGTGTGCGAGTCGCTCCCCGTATGGCAGGAGACGCAGCCCGCGCTCTGCGCTTCCGCCGCCGCCGGGTCCTGCGTCCGCGGCGCGGGCGCGGCGCGCACGAGGCTGTAATCCCGCGCGACCGCTTTCTCCTTCTCGGACGCGCCCGCGCTGGTGCCGACCGCCGCCGCCGCGACCAGCCCCGCCGCCGCCAGGACGAGCTTTGCGAGCCGCCGCATCAGTAGGTCACGATCGCGTTCAAGAGCACGGAATAATAGCGATCACGCCGCGGCTGGTTCGCGAACAGGTCGCGAAAGCCGGTGCCGGGCTGCAGCGCCGCCGCCGAGGCGCGGAAAACGATGTTCTGAGTCATGCGCGGCCGCCAGATCGCCGCCGCCGAAACATCGAAGCCGATGTCGCTCCGGATCGTCCCCTGCATCCGCAGCGCCTCCATTGTCCCCGTCCGGGCGAACCAGAGGTGGTTCAAGTTCGCGGACATCCGAAAGGTCGGCGTGATGTCGAAATCCGCGCCGGCGCCCAAAAGGATCGTCCCCGGATTGACGAAGTTCGACTGCCCCTGCTCCTTGGAGGATCGCAGCGAATTCAAAATGCCGTTGCGCCCGCTGAGCGCAATCGCCCGCCCGCCGCCTGCGAACGGGATCGACTGGCGGATCCAGTAGCTCGTGTCCGCGCCCGCGAAGATCGGGTTCTCGAAGATCGAATCGAAGCCGCTTTCGACATTGTCGTAAGGATCGCCGTCGCCGCTCGCGAAGACGGCCGCCCCGCGCACC
>DASQND010000140.1:0-9709 GCA_035645215.1 Allosphingosinicella sp. | reverse complement strand
CAACCCGCGCTCCGACCCTGCCGAGAATTTCGGCCGCAGGACGCCGCGCATCCTGCGCCGCGGCATGTCGTGGGGTCCGCGCTACGTCGAGGGCGAGACGCAGCCCGCCGACCGCGGCATCATGTTCATGGCCTATTGCGGCAGCCTTTCCGAACAGTTCGAGACCATCCAGCGCTGGATCAACGGCGGCAACAGCACGGGCGTGGGCTCGTGGCTCAGCGATCCCCTGATGGGCGCGCCGCAGGGCGAGGTGCGCACCTTCCAGTTCGTCGTTCCCGCCACCGCCTGCGGCGCGCCGGCGCGCACGGTGACGATCGAGATCGACCGGCCGTTCGTTCAACTCCTCTGGGGCGCCTATCTGTTCGTCCCGTCGATCGCTGCGATCGGCGCCATATCGCGGCTCGAGGACGGCGCCGCCGCCGCCCGCCGCGCCGCCGAAGCGAAGGAGGCCGACCGGGGCGAGGCGATCCTCCGCCGGCTCCTCGCCATGGCCGGGGACGGCGAGGCTGGACGAACGGCCGCCGCCGCCACCTGGAAGGCGTGCCTCGAGGATTTCGGCTCCAAGGACCCGGCGGAGAAGGCGAACGCGCCCGCCGTCTGGGCGGCGATCCGGCACAGGCACGGCGGCGTGCTCCGCGTCCCCTACCCGGACTCGGCGCGCGGCGGCGCGGTGTCGGACGTGGTGCTCGTCGCCAGCAAGGAAAAGGTGATGGAGGTCTTCCAGAACCCGCAGGGCCATTATTCCATGTCCGGGCAGATGGCGCGGATGCGGCAATCCTTCGGCGAGATCTTCCTCGGCATGGACGGCGGCCCCGATTACGACCGCGCCGCCCGGATCAACCCGGTCATCTACCGCATCACCGAGGAGGACGCCTTCGCCGCCGCGCGCGGCCTCGCCCTCGAATGGATCGGCGAGACGCTGCGCACGATCCAGGCGGGCGTGAAACTGCCCCGGCTCGAGATCGACCTTCGCCGCCACTTCATCACGCCCGTGCTCGGCCGCGTCTGCAACAAATGGTTCGACATCCCCGATTCGAAGGACCTCGGAAAAGGCGACTTCGTGGAGCTTGCCGGCTGGCAGTGGGCGCCGGTCGGCCAGCGCAAGCCGAGCTGCCCGGGCGACTATATGGCGACCTCGCGCTACTGCTTCTATCCGGACCCGGCGCCCGCGGTTCAGGGTTACGGCCAGGCCCAGGGCAAGGCGCTGTTCGACGCCGTGCTCGCACGCTTTCACCACCAGCACGGCACCGGCTTCCCGCCCGCGGGCAGGATCGCGCACGAGATGGACAAGCTTTACGGCGACAAGCCCGAAATGGCGCGCACCCTGATCGGGGTCATGACCGGCTTCCTCCCGCCGACCGACGGGAGCCTGCGCTGGACGCTCTACGAATGGCTGGAGGAGGACCTCTTCTGGCGCGTACAGCGCGACTATCTCGCCGCCCAAGGCTCCGAGCATCAGCGCGCCGCCGCGGCGATCGCGCCGCCGCTCAAGGCCGCCATGCAGAAGCGCCCGTCGCCCGACATGCTCTGGCGCACCGCCGTCAGCGGCCATCGCATCGGCGATGCCGAGGTTCGCGCCGGGGAGCGCGTCCTGATCGGCATCGTCTCGGCCATGGCCGAGGATGCCGCCGCCGGGCGGAGCGACGTGTCCCCTGTGTTCGGCGGCAGGCGCAAGGCGGAAGGTGATCCGGAGCCCGGGCCGCTCCACGCCTGCCCGGCCTACAAGTTCGCGATGGGGACGATGCTGGGGATGCTGAGCGCCCTGTTCGACGCGGCGGAAGCGGGCGGCTACGACATCCGCGCCCTGCCCGCGCCTTTGCTCGTCGAGCTCAAGCGGCGCCAACCCCAGGCAGCGGCGCCGCAACCAGCGCCGCCTCCGCGGGCGCAGGCATGATCTCGACCGTCGCGGCCGCGGCGATTTCGTCGCGGCAGAGCCGGTTCAGCGCATGCTCGTGCGGCGACCGGCGCAGAGACGCGGCGGCTTCGGCCCGGTTCAGGTAGCGAAGCGCCGCGTCGCCCCGGCCGCGAACGGCGGCACAGCGCGCCATCGCCCGGAGCGCCGTCGCTTCGCCGAGCCGGTCCTGCTTGCGCGCCCGGATGAGCGCCCTTGCGGCATAGTGCCGGGCCTCCTCCACCCGGCCGACCGCGGCCATCGCTTCGGCGAGCCAGCCATGGTTGAGCGACGTGAACTGGCCCCGCCCGAACCGGTCGAGCCAGCGCGTCGCGTCGGCGAGCGCGTCGATCTCGGCGGGCTCGCCGCCGAGCCGCCAGCGCGCATAAGCGGCGATGGAGCGGCTCATCGCGCTCGAATAGCGGCTCCGCACCCGCTCGGCGATCCGCGCCCCTTCGAGCGCGAGCGGCAGCGCGTCCCCGGCCCGCCCGCGCCACAGCCAGACGACGCTGTTCTGGTTCAGGACCGAGACTTCGATCTCGTGCCCCGCGCCGCCGATCGCGGCACGCGCCTCCTCGAAGCAGGCGAAGGCCTCGTCGAAGCGTCCCATGTCGCCCAGCGCGAACGCCTTGCACGACAAGGCATATGCGATTCCGACCGGCGGCCTGTTCCCGTTCCCGTGCTTCGATCTGGCCGCGACCGCCGCGTCGAGCAGCGGCAGCGCCTCGTCATAGGCACAGGCCGCGGCCATGCCCTGGCCCAGAGCCGAGCGAAGCTGGGCTTCGAGCGGCGCGTCCCGGACCGCGATCGCGGCCCCGAGCGCGCTTCGCCAGCGCCGGATCGCGGCGGCCGGCTCGCCGAGCCCGTAATTGATGTAGCCGAGCCAATATTGTGCCCAGGCGAAATCCGCCCTGTCGCCGCGTGCCAGGGCCTTTTCGATTGCCCGTTCGAAGACGGGAAGCTGGTCGCGCGAAGGATCGTAGACGCCCGCGCGCCCGAAGCGCTGCGCGATGCGGCTCCAGCGATACGCTGTCTCGGAGCACGCCGGCAGCCTGTCGAGCGCGTCCAGCGCGGCGCGGTAATGCGCCTGCGCGCGGTCGAGCGCAGAGGCGGCGAGCGCCTTGTCGCCGGCCCGCTCGGCGAAGTCGGCGGTCTCCGCGGCCCAGCCCGCCTCGCCATAATGGTAGGCGAGCGCTTCGACCGGCTCTTCCTCGCCCGAGGCTGCGGCGCGTGCCAGGAGCGCTTCGGCGATGCCGACATGGAGCGCCCGGCGCTCGCGCAGGCCGACCGACTCGCGGATCACTTCGCGCGTGGTGCCGTGCTTGAAGCGCAAACTGCCCGGCCGCTCGCCGGGATAAAGGAAGTCCGCCTCGGCCAGCGAGCGGACCACCGGATCGTCCGCGCCGCGCCCGGCGATCGCCTCCAGCAGCCAGCCGGGAACGTTATTGCCGATCACTGCGGCGATCCGGACCAGCCGCGCCGCCTCCGGATCGAGCCGCGCCACCCGCGATTCGATGAGGTTGGCGAGCCAGGGCGTGCCGCCGCGGGGCCGCTCGCGCGGGCCGGGCGCCGCCATGTCGTGGCACAGCTCCTCGATGAAGAGCGCGTTGCCGCCCGAAGCCGCCGCGATCGCCTCGACGGCGAAGGGGTCGGCAGACGGCAGCAGCCGCGCCACCGCCGCGCCGGTTTCGGCAGCGGTGAAGGGCGCGAGGCGCAGAACGTCCATGCCGGCACGTGCGCCGCCGCCGGCGGTATCGGGGCGCGCGGTCGCGAGGAGGAAGAGGCGGGCGCGCGGCAGAGCGGCGAGCAGCGCCATCGCCTCCCGACTCGCATCGTCCGCCTCGTGCCAGTCGTCCATGAACAGGATGAGCGGGTCCTCGCCCGCTGCACTCTCGACCAGCCGCGCGATGGCGGGCGGGTCCCAGGCTTGCTCGCCGGCCTCTGCACCGCGGATGGAGCGCGCGATCTCGAGGAACGGGCGAAGCGGCTCGGCCGAAGCGTCGCAGGCGCCGCGGTGAACTCGCCCGCGCCCCGCCGCGCGGCGCAGGAACTCCTCGGCGAGCCGGGTCTTGCCGACGCCGGGCGGTCCCTCGATCAGCAAGAAGCGGGGCGTTGCCGCCGTCTCCGCTTCCGAAAGCCGCTCGCCGAGCGCGGCAAGCTCCGAGGCGCGGCCGACGAACCGCGCCGGCTCGGCACTGCCGCCGCGACCGGTGACCGTCAGCGTCAGGATCGGCTCGTCCGCGCCCCGCAGCCTGAGCCGCCGCCGGGCGCTGGCCGCGAAGCGGTCGCGGTCCGGCCCCAATGTCGCTTCGCTGACCAGAATCTCGCCCGGCCGCGCTTCGGTGCAAAGGCGCGACGCTATGTTGGTGGCATGGCCCGGCAGCGCGAACCGGCCGCGGCAGGCGTCGCCCTCCTGGAGGATGACGAGGCCCGAATGGATGCCGCTGTGGAGGCGCAGCGGCGCCGGCCCGCCCATCGCCTCGACGCAGCGGTGGAGATCGAGCGCGGCTTCGACGGCGCGCCGCCCGTCGCCTTCGCGCGCTTCCGGCCAGCCGAACACGGCCAGCATGCCGTCGCCGCTGATCTGCGCCACCGTGCCGCCGTGCCGCTCGACCGCCTGGTGGTAGCAGGCGCGCAGCCGCGCGATGAGGTCGAAATAGTCCTCGGCCTCCAGCCTGCCGGCGAGCCGGGTCGATTCGGAAAGATCGGAAAACAATATGGTGAGCGTGCGCCGCCGCGGGGCGCCGCCGCTATCGACATGGACGTGCAACGCCTCGAGCGGCGGTTGCGGCATTGACCTTCCCCCTCGATGGTCTTGCCTGAAGCTTCGCCATCATTTGCGCCAATGGCGCCGCGCACAAGGGGAAACCTGCCGCAGGTTAGAGCCCGCATTGCATGGCGGGCGGCGCGCGCGCATCATGACCGCGTGAGAGGGGGGAACTCGCATTGAACCAGACGGCGTCCGGCCTGCCGCCGGCCATGGCGGCGCTCCCGAAGCGGCTCGCCGAGCGCCTCTGGGCCGCGGCGACGACCACGAGCGCGCGGAGCGGCAAGGCTTTGGTCTCGCTCGGCGCCCATAGCGACAGCGTCTACATCGTCCTGAAAGGCCGGGTGCGGGTCACCCTTTATTCGCTCGCGGGGCGGGAAGTGATCCTGCGCAGCCTCGGCGAAGGCGCCCTGTTCGGCGAGCTCGCCGCGATCGACGGCCAGCCGCGCTCCGCCACCATCGTCGCCTTGTCGAGCTGCACCCTCGCCGGGATCGACGCCGCGGCCTTTCGTGAGGCCGTCACCGCGGACCCCGAGTCGGCCCTCTGGCTCGCCCGGCGCCTCGCCGCGCAGGTGCGCGACTTGACCGAACGCGTCTTCGAGCTGAACGCCCTCAGAGTCAGCAGCCGCCTCCACTGCGAGCTCCTGCGCCTCTGCGCCGAAGCGGCGGGCGGCGAGGCGACCCGCGTCACGATCGACCCCGCCCCCACCCACGCCGACCTCGCCGCCCGCATCGGCACCCACCGCGAGGCCGTCACCCGCGAAATGGGGGACCTGGCCGACCGCGGCATCCTTTCGCAGGAGCGGCGGCGGATCACCGTGCCGGACACGCGGGCGCTCGCGCGGCTGGTGGAAATGGTCGTCGGCGGAACCTCGGCGGCGGCGGGGGATTAGGGAGGCCTCTCGTCATTCCCGCGAAAGCGGGAATCCAGACGAAGCCTCGAACCGCGACGCCCTCCTCGGACGCCCGCTCGATTCCCGCTTTCGCGGGAATGACGGACAGCCGTAGCGCGCAAGGGCTTGATCCGGCACGAATCCCCCACTAGAGCGCGTTCCAACGTAGTAACACGCTGGAACAACGATGCTTGCCGACACCACCAGCCGGGTCGCTCCCACCAGGGACGCCGGCGCCCTCACCGACGATCTCTGCCGCGCCCTCCTGACGCCCGGGGACGCGGGCGAGATGCGCCGCCTCCTCGTCGATCTGTGCACCCCCGCCGAGATCCGCACGCTCGCCGAGCGCTGGCACGTCGCCCGCCTGCTCGACGAGACGGAGCTCAGCTACCGCGACATCCACGACGCGACCGGCGTTTCCACCACGACCATCGTGCGAGTCGCCCGGTTCCTCCGCCAGGAGCCGAACCGGGGCTATCGAAGCGCCATCGACGCGGTGAAGGGAGGCCCGGGCGATGCGCGCTGACGACAACCGGCTCCACATCGCCATCCAGAAATCCGGCCGCCTTTCGGATTACAGCCGCCAGCTCCTGCGAGACGCGGGCCTCCGCATCCAGAACGGCCGCAACGAACTCACCGCCCGAGTCGCGAACTTCCCGGCAGACCTCATGTTCGTGCGCGACGACGACATCCCGACCTTCGTCGCCGACGGCGTCTGCGAATTCGGCCTGGTGGGCGAGAACGTGCTGCAGGAATTCGCGCTTGGCGAAGCGGAGCCGCGCTTCGAAGTGGTGGCGACCCTCGGCTTCGGGCGCTGCACGCTGAAGCTCGCCGCGCCCGAAGCGACGGCCTGGGAAGGCCCGCAAAGCCTGCAGGGCGCCCGCATCGCCACCTCCTACCCGCGTCTCGTCGCCAAATATCTGGCCGACAGCGGGGTGGAGGCCGACGTCGTCAAGATGAACGGTGCCGTGGAGCTCGCCCCGCGGCTCGGCATCGCCGGCTTCATCTGCGACCTCGTCTCGACCGGCGCGACGCTGGAGGCGAACGGCCTGCGCGCGCTGGAGACGGTGTTCGACAGCGAAGCGGTGATGATCCGCACGAGAAAGCCGGTGGCGGAGGCGAAGGCCGAGCAAGGCGAGCGCCTGCTGAGCCGCATCGAAGGCGTGCTCGCGACCAAGGAATCGAAGTACATCATGCTGAACGCGCCCGGCGAGGCTTTGCGCGAGATCACCCGCATCCTCCCCGGCGCCGAAGCGCCGACGGTGCTCCCGCTCCACGGCCGTCCAGGCTGGTTCGCCGTTCACGCGGTCTGCCAGGAATCGGTCTTCTGGGAAACGCTGCAGAAGTTGAAGGCGGCGGGCGCGTCGGCGATCCTCGTCCTCCCCATCGAAAAGATGATGATGTGAAGACGCTCATCTGGTCCGAGCTGACGGAGGCCGCGCGCGCCGAAGCGCTCGCGCGTCCCGCCGGGCGCAGCGACCCCGCTCTGCAGGCGGCGGTCCGCGCCATCGTCGAGGAGGTACGCGCCGGCGGCTGGGACGCCCTCGTCGCCCAGGCCGTTCGCCTCGACGGCGAAGCCCCGCGCCTCGTCCCCGTGGCGCCGCTTGCCGCCGAAGCACGCCGCACCCTTCCCCCCGACGCAGTGGCCGCGGTCGAACTCGCCGCCCGCAACATCGCCGCCTTTCACGACGGCAGCCTCCCCGCCGAACACGCCGTCGAAACCATGCCGGGCCTCACCGTCCGCAAGATATGGCGCGCGATCGACCGCGTCGGCCTCTACGTTCCGGGCGGCAAGACTCCGCTCTTTTCGACCCTCCTCATGCTCGCCATCCCGGCGCGGGCGGCGGGCGTGCGCGAGATCGTCGCCGTTACCCCGCCGCGGCCCGAAGGCGGGCTCGACCCGCTGATCGCGCTCGCCGCCGACCTCGCCGGCATCGAGGCGGTGTGGACCGCCGGCGGCGCCCAGGCGATCGCCGCCCTCGCGTTCGGATCCGGCGATCTCCCCCGGGTGGACAAGATCTGCGGCCCCGGCAACGCCTGGGTCGCCGAAGCCAAGACCTGTGTCTCCTCGCTGCCCGGCGGACCCGCCATCGACATGCCCGCCGGCCCGAGCGAGCTCATGGTCGTCGCGGACGAGCGCGCCGATCCCTCTACCGTCGCCGCCGACCTCCTCAGCCAGGCCGAGCACGACGCTTCGGCGCAGGTCCTCCTGGTGACTCCGTCCCGCGCCCTCGCCGAGCAAGTCGCGGCGGAAGTCGCCGACCGCGTCCGAACCCTCCCCCGCGCCGCCCTCGCCGAAGCTTCGCTCGCGAACGGCCGCATCCTGATCGCCGCCGGGCTCGAGGAGGCGGTCGGGATCGCCAATCTCTACGCCCCCGAACACCTCTCCCTCGCGGTGGAAGACGCGGACGCGCTCGTCCCGCTCGTCCGCAACGCCGGCGCGATCTTCGCGGGCGGGCTCGCCGCGGAAACGTTCGGCGACTATCTCGCCGGCTCGAGCCACGTCCTCCCCACCGACGGCGCCGCCCGCGCCTGGAGCGGCGTCTCCGTCTACACCTTCCTGAAAGCGATCAGCGTGCAGACCGTCACGCCCGAAGCCGCCCGCCGCATCGCCGCGCCCGCCGCCCTCCTCGCCCGCCTCGAAGGGTTCGAAGCGCACGCCCGCGCCGCCGATGCGCGGCTCGGAGGAGTGCCGGCATGACCTCGCTCGCCGCCCGCCTCGCCCGTCCCGAAATCCTGGCGCTCGCGCCGTTCGACATCGCCGCCAACGCCAACGACGCCTTCGGCCCGGACGCGATCAAGCTCGACGCCAACGAAAACCCGTTCCCGCCGCTCTCCGACGGCGCCCTCGCCGCCGGCCTCAACCGCTATCCCGAGCCCCAGCCCGCCCGCCTCACCCGGGCGATGGCCGCGCTCCACGGAGTCGCGCCGGAGAACCTCATCGTCACCCGCGGCGCCGACGATGCGATCGACATATTGGTCCGCACCTTCTGCCGCCCCGGCACCGACGCGGTCTCCATCTGCACCCCGACCTTCTCGGCCTACGCCCATTTCGCGGCACTGCAGGGCGCGCGCGTCCTCCAAGTGCCGCTCGATGGCAATTTCGATTTCGACGCCGATGCCTTGATCGCGGCGGCCGAGCCGAACCTCAAGCTCGCCTTCATCTGCGCGCCCAACAACCCGACCGGGAACCCGGTGCCCGCCGCCGCGGTCGAAGCGGTGCTCGCCGCGCTCCCGGACACCATCGTCGTCCTCGACGAGGCCTATATCGAGTTCTCGGAAAGCGACAGCCTCGCCGCCCGCGCCGCGCGGACCGAGAACCTCGTTATCCTCCGCACCCTTTCCAAGGCCTACGGCCTCGCCGGCGCCCGCATCGGCTGCGCGATCGGCCACCCCGACACCATATCGCTCGCCGCCCGCGCCCTTCCGCCCTATCCGCTGCCCAGCCTTTCCATCGAAGCGGCGATGTCGGCGCTCGCCCCCTCTCGCCGCGCCCTCCACACCGAGCGCATTGCCCGCATCAAGGCGGAGCGCGAACGCCTCGCGGGCCTCCTCGCCGCCTCGCCGATCGTGAACAGCGTCCGGAGCGGCGGCGGCAACTTCCTCTTCCTCGAAGTGGACGATCCCGCGGCCCTTGCGGAGAAGCTCTGCAGCCTCGGCATCCGCGTCCGCTTCCGCCCGAACGCCGCGCCCGGCGGCGTGCGCCTCACCATCGGCACCGAGGCGGAGAACGCCGCCGCCCTCGTCGCCTTCGGCGCCGCACCGGAAGGCACGCCCTCCCGCCGCGCCGAAGTCGTCCGCGACACCAAGGAGACGAAGATCGCCGTCGCCATCGATCTCGATCGCGCGTCGCCCCGCAAGATCGAGACCGGCATTCCCTTCTACGATCACATGCTGGACCAGGTCGCAGCGCACGCCGGCTTCTCCCTCCTCCTCACCTGCGAGGGCGATCTCGACATAGACGGCCATCACTCGATCGAGGACTGCGCCATCGCCTTCGGCACGGCGCTCTCCCGGGCGCTCGGCGAACGCCGCGGCATCGGCCGCTTCGGCTTCGCGCTGCCCATGGACGAGACCGAAGCCCAGGTGCTGATCGACCTGTCGGGCCGCCCCTACAGCGTCTTCGAAGGCAGCTTCGAAGCGAGCCACATCGGCGCC
>DASQND010000139.1:0-14268 GCA_035645215.1 Allosphingosinicella sp. | reverse complement strand
TGCCGCACCGCCTAAGAACGCAGCCATGCCATCACTCGAAAAGCCGGACATCGTCACCACCAACGTCCGCTACCGCATGCCGAGCGTCCACCCGGAAGGGCGCAAGTTCGTCGTCATCGCCGCGGCCATCGCGCTCATCTTCTGGTTCTTGATCGATTGGGACTGGATCGGATGGATCATGGCGGGGGTGACCCTCTGGGTCGCCGCCTTCTTCCGCGATCCCATTCGGACCACGCCCAAGGGCGAAGGGCTGATCGTCGCGCCCGCGGACGGCATGGTGACGATGATCACCAGCGTTCCGCCGCCGCGCGAATTGCTGGGCGGCGAAGACGGTCTTCCGCCCGATCCGGTGGTGCGCGTCTCGATTTTCATGAGCGTGTTCGACGTCCACATCAACCGGACACCGATTGCCGGCGTGGTGAACCGCGTCGTCTACATCGCCGGCAAGTTCCTGAACGCCGATCTCGACAAAGCGAGCGAGGACAATGAGCGCCAGCACTTCCTCGTCCAGGCGGACGACGGGACGCGGGTCGGCTTCACGCAGATCGCCGGCCTCGTCGCGCGGCGGATCGTGCCGTGGGTCAAGGCGGGCGACCGCGTCGGCACCGGCCAGCGCGTCGGCCTCATCCGCTTCGGGAGCCGGGTCGACGTCTATCTCCCCGCCGGCACCTCGTCGCTCGTTCTCCTCGGCCAACGCACCGTCGCAGGCGAGACGCCGATCGCCAGGATCGGCCAGTCGGAACTGATCGAGGGCGTCGCCCAGTGAGCCCCGTGGGCCGCGAGCGGCCGGCCCGGCGCGGCATACCCCTTCGCGCGATCGTCCCCAATGCGGTGACCGCGCTCGCGCTCTGCACCGGCCTCACCGGCATCCGCTTCGCCATCGCCGGCGAATGGACCTATGCCGTCTACGCCGTCGTGGCGGCCGGCGTGCTCGACGGGCTCGACGGCCGCATCGCCCGCGCCCTCAAGGGCCAGAGCAAGTTCGGGGCCGAGCTCGATTCGCTGTCCGACGTCATCGCCTTCGGCGTGTCGCCGGCGGTGATCATGCATCTCTGGGCGCTCCAGCATTGGCCGCGCATCGGCTGGCTGTTCGCTTTGTCCTATGCCGTCTGCATGGCGCTGCGCCTCGCCCGCTTCAATGCGCGGATCGACCTCGAGGACCAGCCGCACAAGTCGGCGGGCTTCATGACGGGCGTTCCGGCGCCTGCGGGGGCGGGGCTGATGATGCTGCCGCTCATCCTCTGGATCGCGAGCGACCGGCAGTGGACGGTTCTGGCGGATTACCGGCTGGTGGCGCCCTGGGCGGCGTTGATCGCATTCCTGGCGATTTCGAGCCTCGCCACCTTTTCCTGGGGCTCGCTGCGCCTGCGCAGGCACGTCCGCTTCGAAGCGATCGTGGTCATTGCTCTCTTGGGAGGGGCGCTGATCACCGCGCCGTTCGAGACGCTGAGCGTCCTCGCGATTCTCTATCTCGCGATGATCCCGGTCAGCGTCTGGAGCTATGCCCGGGTCAGGCGGCGGCGCGCCGCATCGGCGCAGGCCGCGCCTTTACCGTCGCAGTCGCAGCCGCCTGCGGCCTGACGCGACTCGGCATCGGACGGCCCATGAAGGCCGCCACCATGTCCGCCCAGTTGTCGCGGAGGGTATATTGAAGAAGGACCGCCAGACCGGCGAGGATGCCGGCGAAAAACAAAAAGGCGAGAAGGTGAACCATGTTGTCATTCCCTGCCGTATCGCCGCTTAAACGACCGAACTTTCGAAAACGATCCACAGCTTTTTGAAATAACTGCATGTTCGCAGTGCGTTCGCGGGAAAGCGCCCGAGGCACGGCATAGCGGGCGGCTTGATTTCGGCGGCGGCGGCGGCTAGATGCGCGCCCATTCCACATGCGTGGCCATCATACCGGTGGCCGGGTTCGCCCGGTCTCACGGCCACGCAGAGGTATAACCGGCTAGGAGAATCCACCATGGCGTCCAACGCCTCGACGTCGAATGGCGTCAGCATGCAGGCCCTGCTCGAAGCAGGCGCCCATTTCGGTCACCAGACCCACCGCTGGAACCCCAAGATGAAGCCGTACATCTTCGGCGAGCGCAACGGGGTCCACATCATCGATCTTTCGCAGACCGTGCCGCTCTTCGCGCGCGCGCTCGATTTCGTCCGCCAGACCGTGTCGCACGGCGGCAAGGTCCTCTACGTCGGCACCAAGCGCCAGGCGCAGGATCCGATCGCCGAGGCCGCGCGCCGCTCCGGCCAGCATTTCGTCAATCACCGCTGGCTGGGCGGCATGCTCACCAACTGGAAGACGATTTCGGGCTCGATCAAGCGCTTCAAGAGCCTCGAAGAGCAGCTTTCGGGCGACACGGCGGGCCTCACCAAGAAGGAAGTCCTCCAGCTCACCCGCGAGCGCGACAAGTTCGAAATGTCGCTCGGCGGCATCCGCGACATGGGCGGCCTTCCCGACATCATCTTCATCGTCGACGCGAACAAGGAAGAGCTGGCGATCAAGGAAGCCAACGTTCTCGGCATCCCCGTGATCGCGATCCTCGATTCGAACGCGTCGCCGCAGGGCATCGCCTTCCCGGTTCCGGGCAATGACGACGCCAGCCGCGCGATCCGCCTCTACTGCGATTCGATCGCCGACGCGGTGCTCGCCGGCAAGTCGGGCGGCGCTTCGTCGCGCGGCGAGGACATCGGCGCGATGGCCGAGCCGCCGGCCGAAGCCGCGCTCGCCGACGCGTAAGAACGAAGTGGGGGAGGGCAGGGCCCTCTCCCGTTCCGGCTGAGCTTGTCGAAGCCCTGTCCTCTTCTTCTTCCCGGAAGAAGGACAGCCCTTCGACAGGCTCAGGGCGAACGGAGCCTGTCACCCATTCCGCGATTTTTCGCGACACACGAAGGAAACGAACATGGCTGAGATCACGGCCGCGACCGTCAAGGAACTGCGCGAGCGCACCGGCGCCGGCATGATGGACTGCAAGAAGGCGCTTGGCGAGACGAGCGGCGACATGGAAGCCGCCATCGACTGGCTGCGCACCAAGGGCCTCGCCGCCGCCGCCAAGAAGGCCGGCCGCACCGCCGCCGAAGGCCTGGTCGGCGTCGCCGTCCAGGGCAATCGCGGCGCGGTTGTCGAGGTCAACTCGGAAACCGACTTCGTCGCCAAGAACGAGACGTTCCAGGAGTTCGTCCGCACCGTCTCCGAGCTCGCCGTCTCCGGCATCGGCACCGTCGAGAGCCTGCTCACCGCGAGCTGGCCCTCGGGCGGCACCGTCGAGGAGAAGCTGACCGCGAACATCGCCACGATCGGCGAGAACCAGTCGCTTCGCCGCTCGTCCGTGCTCCAGGTGCCGGAAGGCGTCGTCGTCTCCTACGTGCACAACGCCGCCGCGCCGGGCCTCGGCAAGATCGGCGTCCTCGTCGCGCTCGAAAGCGCCGGCGACAAGGAGCGCCTCACCGCGCTCGGCAAGCAGCTCGCCATGCACATCGCCGCGGCCAACCCGCTGGCGCTGACCGGCGAGGAGCTGGACCCGGCGACGATCGAGCGCGAGCGCGCCATCGCGACCGAAAAGGCGAACGAGAGCGGCAAGCCGGCCGAGATCGTCTCCCGGATGGTCGACGGCGCGATCGCCAAGTACCGCAAGGAGAATGCGCTGATGAGCCAGCTCTTCGTCATGGACAACAAGACGAAGATCGAGGACGTCGTCGCCGCCGAAGCCAAGGCGCTCGGCACGCCGATCTCCTTGAACGCCTATGTGCGCTTCCAGCTCGGCGAAGGCATCGAAAAGGCGCAGAGCGACTTCGCCGCCGAAGTCGCCGCCGTCTCGGGCGTCGGCGCCAAGCCGGAGCCGGTGCAGTAGGCACCGCGCCGCCGAATCGCTGAAACGAAACAGAGCCGCGGGGCAAAGCTCCGCGGCTCTTTTCGTGCGCGGCATCCTTGCCGTCATTGCGAGCGCAGCGAAGCAATCCAGACGACCGCGGTGCGGGTCTCCGCCGCCCACTGGATTGCTTCGTCGCTTCGCTCCTCGCAATGACGGAGAGAGAGGTTGCGGAGGGCGGCGCCTCGCTGCAGACTGCCCCCGGCGAACGGTCGAGGCGGTCATGAAACAGCCCGCGGTGTACATCATGGCGAGCCGGCGGAACGGCACCATCTATACGGGCGTCACTTCGAACCTCGTTCAGCGGACGTGGCAGCACCGCGAGCTTGGCCGCGGGTTCGCGGGGCATCACGGGTGCGCGATTCTCGTGTGGTACGAGGTGTATGACGACATGCGCAGCGCCATCGCGCGAGAGAAGCAGCTGAAGGCGGGCAACCGGAAGCGCAAGCTGGCGCTCATCGAAGCGATGAACCCGGAGTGGAAGGACCTGTTCGCCAGCATCTGTTGATCCCGCCGTCATTGCGAGCGCAGCGAAGCAATCCGGTAAGCGACGGTGTCCGGCTCAGACTTCCGCTGGATTGCTTCGTCGCTTCGCTCCTCGCAATGACGGCGGTGCTTTTCGGGAAGCGGCTGTTTCCCCTCCGCGTCATTGCGAGCGGAGCGAAGCAATCCGGTGGGCCTCGGAGACCCGCACAGCCGCCCACTGGATTGCTTCGACGCTTCGCTCCTCGCAATGACGGAGGGTAAACTCGTTGGAGAGCGCCTGCGCGCTTGGCAGTCCCGGCGGTCGCCGATAAGGTGCCGGCGCTCCGCCCCTTTCGCTTCGAACAAGAACGGACTTTGCAAACCCTATGACGCGCCCGCGCTTCAACCGGATCCTCCTGAAGCTTTCGGGGGAGGCGCTCATGGGGGACGGGGCGTTCGGGATCGATCCCGACACCACCGCCCGCATGGCCGAGGAAATCAGGCATGCGCGCGAAGCCGGCCATGAAGTCTGCCTGGTGGTCGGAGGCGGCAACATCTTTCGCGGCCTCGCCGGCGCGGCGCGCGGCTTCGACCGCTCGACCGCCGACTATATGGGCATGCTCGCGACGGTGATGAACGCGCTCGCCATGCAGAATGCGCTGGAGAAGATCGGCGTCGACACGCGGGTGCTTTCGGCGATTCCGATGGCGACGGTCTCCGAACCCTATATCCGCCGCCGCGCGGTCCGGCACATGGAGAAGGGCCGGGTGGTGATCTTCGCCGCGGGCACCGGCAATCCTTATTTCACGACGGACACGGCCGCGGCCCTGCGCGCCGCCGAGATGAATTGCGACGCGCTCTTCAAGGGGACGTCGGTGGACGGCATCTACGACGCCGACCCCAAGAAGAAGACGGGCGCACGGCGCTACGAAAGCCTGTCCTTCCAGCGGGTGCTGGCGGACAATCTGAAGGTCATGGACGCGAGCGCGGTGGCGCTCTGCCGCGACAACGATATTCCGATCGTCGTCTTCAACATCCGCGAGCAGGGCAATCTCGCCCGGGTTCTCGCCGGTGAAGGCACGGCGACGATCGTCAGGAACGAGGGAGAAGACAATGCCGGCTTATGACAAGGCGGACGTGCAGCGCCGGATGCAGGGCGCGGTGGAAGTGCTGAAGCACGATCTCGGCGGCCTTCGGACCGGGAGGGCCTCGACGGCCCTGCTCGAGCCGATCACCGTCGAAGTCTATGGGTCCCACATGCCGCTCATGCAGGTCGCGACCATCTCCGTGCCCGAGCCGCGCATGCTCGCCGTGCAGGTCTGGGACCGGTCCAACGTCGGCGCGGTCGAAAAGGCGATCCGCTCGTCCGGCATCGGCCTCAACCCGATCAGCGAGGGCCAGACCCTGCGCCTGCCGATCCCGGACCTGACCGAGGAGCGGCGCAAGGAGCTCGCCAAGCTCACCCATCAATATGCGGAGAAGGCGCGGATCGCGGTCCGCAACGTCCGCCGCGATGCGATGGACTCGCTGAAGCAGGACGAGAAGAAGCACGAAATCGCCGAGGACGAGCGCAAGCGGCTCGAAATCGAAGTCCAGAAGCTGACCGACGACACGGTCAAGGACATCGACGCCGCGACGGCCGCCAAGGAAAAGGAAATCCTCCAGAAGTGAGCGCCGGCCCGGCGAGCGACGTCCAGGCGGCGGTGGGCGCCAAGGTGGCGGGGAGCAGCGGCGGCGGCTCCGCCGTGCCGCGCCACGTCGCGATCATCATGGACGGGAACGGCCGCTGGGCGAAGGCGAGGGGGCTGCCCCGCGCCGCCGGCCACCGGCAGGGCGCCGAAGCCGCGCGCAAGGTTTTGCGCGCCGCCGGCGAGGCGGGCGTCGAATGCCTGACGCTCTACGCTTTCTCGTCGGAGAACTGGCGGCGGCCGGAGACCGAGGTCAACGACCTCATGGGGCTGCTCCGGCTCTACATCGGACGCGAGCTCGACTCCCTCCACCGCGAGGGCATCCGGGTGAAGATCATCGGCGACCACCGCGCCTTTTCGCCCGACACGGCGCGGATGGTGGACGCCGCCGTCGCTCGGACCGCCGCGAACACGCGGATGACGCTGGCCGTCGCGCTCAATTACGGGTCGCGCAGCGAGATCGTGAATGCGGTGCGCGGGATCGCGGTGCGGGCCGCGGCCGGGGAACTGGCGCCCGACGCGATCGACGAGGCGGCGGTGGAAGCGGCGCTCGACACGGCCGACCTGCCGCCGCTCGACCTTCTCATCCGAACGTCGGGCGAGCAGCGCCTGTCGAACTTCCTGCTCTGGCAGGCGGCCTATTCCGAACTGCTGTTCGTCGACACCCACTGGCCGGACTTCGACGGCGACACCTTGAGGACCGCGCTGGCGCAATTCGCCGCCCGCGAGCGGCGCTACGGAGGATTATGAGCGACACCGCACCGCCGCCGCCCAAGGCGCCCGCCGGCAAGAATTCGGACCTGCCGACGCGCTTCGCGGCCGGCGTCGTGATGATCGCCGTCGCGCTTGTCGTCACCTATCTGAGCGGCTGGCCGTTCCGAATCCTCGCCGCCCTCGCCGCCGCTATGATGCTGCTCGAATGGGCGGCGATGCACCGGGTGCCGAAGATCTGGACCTGGCTCGCCGTCGCGCTCGTCGCGGGCACGCTCATCGCCTTTGCGGAATATCTCTACCCGGTCGCGGAGAACAACCCGGCTTTGCTCGACGCGGACGACATCGGCGCTATCTGGATCGGCTTTGCCGCCGTCGCGGCGGCGGCGGCGGTCGTGGGCCTGCTCAGCCGGCGGCTCGCCATGGGCTGGGGCGTGCTCTACATCGGCATCCCGGCCTTCGCGCTCGTCGCTTTGAACTGGGCCTGGTCGGAGCTCGTCCTCTGGCTCTTCTTCATCGTCTGGGCGACCGACATCTTCGCCTATTTCGCCGGCCGGGCGATCGGCGGGCCGAAGCTCGCGGCCCGGATCAGCCCCAACAAGACCTGGGCCGGGCTCGCCGGCGGCATCGTCGGCGCGGCCGTGATCGGCGGCATCGCGGCCTGGTACATGCAGCTCGAGCCCGTCTTCATGTTCGTCGGCGGGCCGATGGCACTCCTCGCCCAGCTCGGCGACCTTTACGAAAGCTCGGTGAAGCGCCGGCGCGGCGTCAAGGACAGCGGAACGCTGCTCCCCGGCCATGGCGGCGTGCTCGACCGGCTCGACGGGCTGCTTCCCGCCGCGCTCGCCACTTATGCTCTGCTCTGGGCACTGTCGCTCGGATATCTGTGAAGACCGTCACCATCCTCGGCGCGACCGGCTCGGTCGGCCGCTCGACGCTCGACCTCGTCGCGCGGGAGCCCGAGCGCTTCGAGGTCGTCGCGCTCACCGCCAATCGCGACGTCGCCGGGCTCGCCGAGGCCGCGCGCGGGGTAAAGGCGCGCCTCGCCGTTATCGCCGACGAGAGCCTGCTCGGCGCGTTGCGCGAGGCGCTGGACGGGAGCGGCGTCGAGGCGCGTGCCGGAGCGGGCGCGATCGACGAGGCGGCGGGGGCGGGCGCCGACTGGACGATGGGCGCGATCATGGGCTGCGCGGGCCTGAAACCGCTGATGCGGGCGCTGGAAGGCGGGGGCACGGTGGCGCTCGCCAACAAGGAACCGCTGGTTTCGGCCGGGCACCTCATGACCGAGGCCGCGGCCGCGCACGGCGCGACCCTGCTGCCGGTCGACAGCGAGCACAATGCCATCTTCCAATGTCTCGATCGGGCGCGGCCGGAGAGCGTCAGCCGCATCATCCTGACGGGAAGCGGCGGCCCGTTCCGGACGAAGAGCCTGGACGAGATGCGCCGCGCGACGGCGGCCGAGGCGGTCGCGCATCCGAACTGGTCGATGGGCGCCAAGATTTCCGTCGACTCCGCGACGCTGATGAACAAGGGCCTCGAACTCATCGAGGCCTTTCACCTGTTCGGCCTGCCGCAGGAGCGGATCGACGTCGTCATCCACCCGCAGTCGGTCATCCACAGCCTCGTCGAATATGTCGACGGTTCGGTGCTGGCGCAGCTCGGCGCGCCCGACATGCGCATCCCGATCGCCTATACGCTCGCCTTCCCCGAGCGGATGGAGACGCCGTGCCAGCGGCTCGATCTCGTCGCGCTCGCGCGCTTCGACTTCGAAGCGCCGGACCTCGAGCGCTTCCCGGCCCTGCGCCTTGCCCGCGAGGCTTTGGCGGACGGCGGGGCGAAGCCGGCAATCCTCAATGCCGCCAATGAGATAGCGGTCGCTTCCTTCCTTGAAGACGGGATCGGTTTCCTCGATATAGCGTCCGTAGCCAGCGAAACGCTGGCCGGTTATGCTCCCCCGGTGCCGCGTTCGATCGACGAGGTGCTGGAGGTCGATGCCGAGGCGCGCAGGGTCGCCGCAGCTACGCTAGGAAAGTTCGCACGCTGATGCAGTCCGTCTCCGTCCCCTATACTTTGATCGCGTTCCTGCTGGTGATCGGGCCGCTGATATTCGTCCATGAAATGGGCCATTATCTCGTCGGCCGCTGGTTCGGCGTGAAGGCCGAGACATTCTCGATCGGCTTCGGCCGCGAGATCGGCGGGTGGACCGACAAGCGGGGCACGCGCTGGAAAGTGGGCTGGATGCCGCTCGGCGGCTATGTGAAGTTCGCTGGCGACATGAACCCGGCAAGCGTGCCCGATCCGGACTGGCTGAACCTTCCACCCGAGGAGCGCAACCAGACCTTTCAGGCCAAGCCCGTCTGGCAGCGCTTCCTGATCGTCTTCGCCGGGCCGGCGATCAACTTCCTGTTCGCAATCCTCATTTTCATGGCCCTGTTCGCGATGATGGGCCGGCCCATGACTCCGCCCGTGATCGGCGCGGTGCAGGAGCGATCCGCCGCCGCCGCCGCCGGCATTCAGGTGGGCGACCGGATCGCGCGGATCGCGGGACGCGAGGTCAGGCGCTTCGAAGACATTTCGAGCATCGTCATGATCCGTCCGAACCAGCCGCTCGAGATCGACCTGGTCCGCAACAATCGGACATTCACCGTCACCGCGACCCCGCAGCCCGACGTTCAGCGCGACCGGTTCGGAAACGAATTCAGGCGCGGCCTCCTCGGCGTCGAGCGGCCCGCCCCGGTCATCGAGACGGTCCCCTGGTACCGGCTTCCCGGCGCCGCCGCCGGACACACGGTCGATACCGTCGTCATGATGGTCGAAACGCTCGGCCAGGTGATCACCGGGCGGCGCTCGGTCAAGGAATTGGGCGGGCCGCTCAAGATCGCGCAATTCTCCGGCCAGCAGGCGACGCTCGGCCTGATCGCCTTCTTCGGCTTCATGGCTTTGGTCTCAATTAACTTGGGGTTCATCAACTTGTTGCCAATCCCCCTGCTGGATGGCGGGCACCTGCTATTCTACACGATCGAGGGAGTGAGGCGGAAACCGCTCAAGCCGGAGACCCAGGAATGGGCGTTCAGGACCGGCCTTGCCGCCCTGCTCGCGTTGATGATCTTCGTGACATTCAACGACCTGGCGTCTTTTGGCCTCTTCCAGAGGCTTGGCGGGTTGATCGGCTGACCGTGTTGGGGCAGGGCTGACTATCAGGGACACGGCCGCGGACAGGGGCGGCTCAAAGACATTAGCGGGGACGCGTGAAAGCGAACATGGCAATATCAAACCGGCGCCGGCTGCATGCCGCGCTCCTCGTCGGCACCGTGCTCGGCGGCTTCTCGGCGCCTGCCTTCGCGCAGTCCGCGACCGCCCAGCCCGCCGGAGCCGTCGCGGCGCCCGCCGCGGCGCCCGCGCAGGGCGGGCAGACGATCCGCTCCATCCGGGTCACGGGGAGCCAGCGCCTGGAGCCCGAAACCGTCGTCTCCTACAGCGGCCTCGTGCCGGGCCAGACCTATACGGGCGAGACGCTCGACGACGCGCTGCGCGCCATGCTCGGGACCGAGCTGTTCGCCGACGTGCAGATCGCCGGCGCCGGCACCGGCGACATCGAGCTCCAGATCCGCGAAAACCCGGTCATCAACCGCATCGTCCTCGAGGGCAACCGCCGCATCAAGGACGACAAGATCGCCCCGGAAATCCGGCTCGCCCCGCGCCAGATCTTCACCCGTTCGCGCGCCCGCGCCGACGTCGCCCGCATCATCGAGCTGTACCGCCGCCAGGGCCGCTTCGCCGCGACCGTCGAGCCGCAGATCATCCAGCTCGACCAGAACCGCGTCGACGTCGTCTTCGAAGTGAACGAGGGGCCGCGGTCCAAGGTGCGGCGCATCAACATCATCGGCAACGAGCAGTTCGGCGACGGACGGCTCCGCGGCGAGATGGCGACGCAGGAAGCGGCTTTCTACCGCATCTTCTCCTCGGCCGACACCTACGATCCCGACCGGCTCGCCTACGACCAGCAGAAGCTCAGGCAATTCTACCTGACCGAAGGCTATGCCGATTTCCGCGTCGTCTCGGCCGTCGCCGAACTGACGCCCGACCGGCGCGACTTCATCATCACCTACGTCGTCGACGAAGGCCCGCGCTATACGTTCGGCGAAGTGAACGTCGAATCGAACATCCGCGACTTCCGCTCCGCGGACCTCGAGCGCGGCCTTCCAATGAAAACCGGCGACGCCTACAATGCCCGCCTGGTCGAGGACACGATCACCCGCCTCAACGAAACGGCGGGCCTGTTCGGATACGCCTTCGCCGACGTGCGTCCCCGCTACGAGCGCAACGCCGAGAACCGCACCATGTCGGTGACCTTCCAGGTCGCCGAGGCGCCGCGCGTCTATGTCGAGCGGATCAACGTCAACGGCAACACCGGCACGGCCGACGAGGTCATCCGCCGCGAATTCCGCCTGGCCGAAGGCGATCCGTTCAACTCGGTCCGGGTCCGCCGCTCGCGCGACCGCATCCAGTCGCTCGGCTTCTTCCAGGAAAATCTGGAGATCACGCAGGAGCAGGGCTCGGCGCCCGACCGCGTCGTCCTCGGCGTCGACGTCGAGGAGCGCTCCACCGGCGAACTCCAGGTCTCGGCCGGCTTCTCGAGCCTCGAGCGCTTCCTCGTCAACCTCTCGATCCGCCAGCGCAACTTCCGCGGCCTCGGCCAGGAGCTGCGCGCGTCGGTCAACTATTCGAGCTATTCGAAGTCCGCGGAGATCGGCTTCACCGAGCCCTATCTCTTCGACCGCAACATCGCCGTCGGCTTCGACGTCTACCGGCGCGACTTCAACAGCTTCAACTTCTTCGGCAACCAGCGCCAGACGACCTACCAGCAGGTCAGCTCGGGCGGCCAGCTGCGCGCCGGCGTGCCGCTCACCGAGCGCATGTCGCTCGCGCTGCGCTACGGCCTCAGCTACGACGAAGTGACCCTGTCGGAAGACCTGTTCTTCCGGACCAACCCGGACGGCACGCGCGAGTGCGACCCGCTGGTCGCCGGCCGCTATCTTTGCGACGCGATCGGCAACCGCCTGACGTCGACCGTCGGCTATTCACTGGTCTATGACGCGCTCAACAACCGGCTGCGGCCGACGGCGGGCATGCGCGCTCTCATCAGCCAGGATTTCGCGGGCCTCGGCGGCGACGTCCATTACCTCAGGACGCGCGTCAATGCGGCGCGCTACTGGAATCTGGGCCGCAACTTCATCGCCTCGCTGAGCGTCGAGGGCGGCTACATCCACAGCTTCGACCGGGGAACCGCGACGCGCGACCCGGTCCGCCTCATCGACCGCTTCTTCCTCGGCGATCCGCAGATCCGCGGCTTCGACATTCGCGGCGTCGGCCCGCGCATCCAGCGCACGCCCTTCGAGCCGTTCCGCGACGCGGACGGCAAGGCGGTGCCGGTTTCGGACCGGCGGCAGGTCGTCGACGACGCGATCGGCGGGCGCGCTTATTATCTCGGCCGCGCGGAAGTGCAGATCCCGCTCGGCGACAGCGCACGCGAGCTCGGCCTGCGCCCGTCGGTCTTCATGGACGTCGGTGCGCTGTTCGGCGTCCGCCGTCCCGGCACGATCACCGTCGCGCCGGGCGACGACCTTTCCCGCATCCAGTGCCGCAACGCCGACGGATCGACCTTCCTTCTCGATTATCCGACGCCGACCATGCCGCAGACCAATTGCCCGGAAGGCACCAACGTGGCGCGCGGCGCCATCGCGCCGTTCGAGGAGCGCTTCCTCGGCAACACGCCGCGTCCGCGCCTGTCGATCGGCGTCGGAGTCAACTGGAATTCGCCCTTCGGCCCGTTCAGGGTCGATATAGCTCACGCCCTTCTTAGTGAGGAAGGTGACGACACCAAGCTCTTCAGCTTCAACGTAGGGACTGCATTCTAATGAAGAACATGCTTTTGGGCGCCGCCGTGGCGCTTTCGCTTGGCCTGCCGGGCGCCGCGCTCGCGCAGCGCACCCCGGCCGCCACCGTGGTCGTTGTCGACACCGACCGCATCTACCGCGACTGCAACGCCTGCCGCACCGCGCAGACCCAGCTCCAGACGCTCGGCACGCAGTTCCAGCAGCGCGCCCAGGCCCTCGGCCAGCCGATCGAGACCGAGCTCCAGTCGATCCAGGCGGCCGCCAACGCCGCCCGCAGCCAGAGCGGCGCCAACCGCACCGCCGCCGAGACGGCGCTGCAGCAGCGCGCGCAGCGGCTCGACCAGCAGCGCACCACGGCGCAGCAGGAGCTCGCCCGCATCGAGCAGAATCTGCGATCCACCCAGGCGAACGTGCTCCAGCAGATCAACGCGCGCCTCAACCCGATCATCAACCAGGTGATGACCGCGCGCGGCGCCAACGTCGCCGTGGACGTCAACGCGACGCTCGCCCATTCCGGCGCGCTCAACGTCACCGACCAGGTGCTGCAGCAGCTCAATGCCGCGCTTCCCAGCGTCACCGTCGCGCCGCTTCCGGCGGGCCAGCAGCCGGCGCCGGCGCAGCCGGGCCGCTAAATGAACGAGACGCGCAGCGCCGCCGGCCCCTTCGATATCCGGCGGGTCCTGGCGGCGCTGCCGCATCGTTACCCCATGCTCCTCGTCGACCGGGTCGAGGAGCTGGTTCCCGACGAGCGGATCGTCGCGATCAAGGCGGTGACGATCAACGAGCCCTTCTTCCAGGGTCATTTCCCGGGCCGCCCGATCATGCCGGGCGTGCTGATCGTCGAAGCGCTGGCGCAGGCCGCCGGCGTGCTCGCGGTCGAATCCCTCGGCCTCGCCGGCTCGGGCAAGCTCGTCTATTTCATGGCGATCGACGGCGCGAAGTTCCGCACGCCGGTCGAGCCGGGCGTTCTGCTCCGCCTCGAAGTGTCCTTCGTCCAGAAGCGCGCCAGCGTCTGCAAGTTCGCGGGCCGCGCGATGCTTGGCGACAAGCTCGCGGCGGAAGCGAACTTCACCGCGATGATCGCGGATCCGCCGAAGGGGTAAGGGGCGGCCGAGCGCAGTTCCGCGGATCGTCCGACAGTCAGACTCCACCGTCATTGCGAGCGAAGCGAAGCAATCCAGCGGGAGTCGGCGCGGGTCTCCACCGCCCGCTGGATTGCTTCGTCGCCACGCTCCTCGCAATGACGGGGTAGTGGTCTCCGGAGCCGCACCATCACCGTCACCCGAGCGGACGCCAGCGTCCTTCCGCCTGCTCGATCCCGAACACCTCGCCGATCGCGCCTCCGGCCATGACCTCGTCCGGCGCACCGTCCGCCACATACCGCCGTCATTGGGAGGAGCGTAGCGACGAAGCAATCCAGCGGGTCTCGGAGGCCGCTGGATTGCTTCGCTACGCTCGCAATGACGGCCGAGCGATACCCGTCAACCCGAGCGGACGCCGCGTCCTTCCGCCTTCTCGATCCCGAAAACCGCTCCGATCGCCCCTCCGGCCATGGCCTCGTCCGGCGCACCGTCCGCCACACACCGCCGTCATTGCGAGGAGCGTAGCGACGAAGCAATCCAGCGGGTCTCGGAGGCC
>DASQND010000138.1:0-6662 GCA_035645215.1 Allosphingosinicella sp. | reverse complement strand
GAGTCGAACGACGTGCTCAAGGCAAAGGGCTGGGATCCGATCGAGCTTCCCATGCCTGTGCAGCTCGCGCCGGGGCGGTGGCCGCGATGAGCCGGCAGCTTTATCTCGACTGCGACGGCGTCCTCGCCGATTTCGACAAGGGCGCGCAGGCGATCCTCGGCCTGCCGCCCCGCGCCTTCGAAAAGCGCCACGGGCTCGGCCGCTTCTGGGCCAAGCTGGCAAGCGCCCCCGATTTCTACTTCTCGCTGCCGCTGATGGCGGACGCGATGGAGCTTTACGACGCCGTGAAGCACCTCAACCCGGTGATCCTAACCGGCCTTCCCCGCGGCAATTGGGCGGCGGACCAGAAGGTGCGCTGGGCCGCGCAGCACTTCCCGGGCGTGCGCATCATCACGACCATGGCCAAGGACAAGCGCAATCACGCCAAATCGGGCGACGTCCTGGTCGACGACCAGGTCCGGCACCGGGACCGCTGGGAGGAAATCGGCGGCGTCTTCATCCAGCACACGAGCGCTCGGGAGAGCATCGAAGCGCTGAGAGAGTATTTCCCGCTCTAATCCTCCGCTCTCGCGGACGGATTTCACCTACCTCTCCACCGTCATTGCGAGGAGCGAAGCGACGAAGCAATCCAGCGGGCGCCGGAGACCCGCACCGCCGCCCACTGGATTGCTTCGCTTCGCTCGCAATGACGGCGTAATCTGATCCTAGCCCGCTTGCGGAGAGGATTTCAGCTCGGATGGGCCTCGACTTCGGCGGCGGTGCTTTGCTCGGCGACCGCCTTTCCAATTCCGGCGTTCGCGCGCCGGCTCCACAGGAACAGCCCGACGCCCGCAGCAACGGCGCCCGCCGCGGCAAGCGTCACGCCCGGATTGGTCCGTGCTCGGGTATAGCCGCTCGGCCGGATCCAGCTTCCCTGGTGATCGCCGGTCACTTCGCCTTCCGACTGCCCGCTGAAGAGATTGTCGGTCGGCGTCGGCGCCTCCTTCCCGATCTGCATCGGGTAGACGAGCTTCTCGCCGACCATGTCCATCAGCCGCGGCAGGCGGCGGTTGAGCGCGCTCATCGTCACCGCGGCGCCTCCGACGAACAGGTTGCGCGAGGGAAAAGCGGCGGCGTGGAGGATGGCGGCCGCGACCTCCTCCGGTGCGTAGACGGGCGGCGGGAACTTCGCCTCGCCGCCCGAATAGTTCCTGACGTGCTGCGGCATCGGCGTGCCGATCGAGGCGGGCTTGATGAGGGTCACCGAGACGGGGGCTCCGACCGCCTCCAGCTCCATGCGCAGTGCTTCGGTGAAGCCCTTCACCGCATGCTTGGAGGCCGAATAGATACCCTGCAGCGGCAGCGCGTAATCGGAGGTCACCGAGCCGACGTTGATCAGTGCGCCGCCTTCAAGCCGCATATGCTCGACCGCGATCTCCGACCCGCAGACCATCCCCCAGAAGTTCGTCTCGAAAAGCTGGCGCTTGTCGGCTTCGGGCACTTCGTCGATGCGGCCCCAGATGCCGACGCCCGCATTGTTGACCCAGGTGTCGAAGCCGCCGAACCGCTCGATCGCCGCCTGGGCGACCGCTTCCAGATCCTCGCGCTTCGTGACGTCGGCGACCACGAACAGCGCATTGCCGCCGCTGGTGATCCCCGCCTGCTTGGCCTGGTCCACCGCCTTGGTCAGCGCCTCGCGGGTGCGGGCGGCGAGGACGACGTTGGCGCCGGCGGCCGTGGCGGCGCGCGCGGTGGCGAGGCCGATGCCGCTCGAAGCGCCGGTGATGACGATGGTCTGCTCGGAAAGCGGCTTGAGCTGCATGGTTGTCGGGCTCCGCGAAAAAAAGTGTCGCCGAACGAACGGCGCTCCGCCCGCCTCGTTCCCCGTCTCCCTGGCCCCACCTCCTTTAGGCCATGTGGCCGCGAAGCCCTGAACCTTATCGGCTCCGGTACGTTCTCCCGGCACCCCCTACCTCAGTCCAACGGAGCGTATCTCTTATGATGCAGAGCAACGAGCACGACATCGGCGTCGTCAATTCCCTGATCACCACCACGATCGACAGCGCGAACGGCTTCGAGCGCTCGGCCGAGGACGCGGACGTGCCGCAGTTCGTCGAGATGTTCCGCTCCTTCGCCGGCGAGCGCCGCCAGGTCGTCGGCATGCTCCAGGAGCATGTCCGTAAGCTCGGCGGCACGCCGAACGACGACGGTTCCCTGAAGGCCGATCTCCACCGCCGCTGGGTGGACCTGCGCGACGCCATCTCCAAGGGCGGCGACCAGGAGATCATCGAGGAAGTCGAGCGCGGCGAGGATTACCTCAAGGGCAAGTACGACACCGCCCTCGCCGACACCCAGCTTTCGCCCGAGAGCATGGCCGTCATCCAGCAGGCCTACCAGTCGGTCCGCGCCGGCCACGACAAGGCGAGCGCGCTCAAGCATTCGATGCAGGGCGCGTCCAGCACCACGGCGTAACCGCCGCACACACCTCCCAAGGTGAAAGGCAGCGTCGCACCCCGGTGCGGCGCTGCTTTGCGTTGGTGCCACCCACGTCATCCCGGCGGAGGCCGGGATCTCAGGGGGTGAAGAGCACCGCCGGCTGTGCAGCGCCGCGCTGCACAGGCGTCGGCGGCTTCTGGTCCTGAGATCCCGGCCTTCGCCGAGGATGACGGTCCTGCACCGGCGGCCCGCAATGCACTCGCCACTTTCCCACTTCCCCGCCCCGGCTCTTGGGCTATGGGAACGGCGCCGTTCCCGCTCGAGGAGACCGAAGCCGATGCGCACCCCGACCGTCGCCGCCGCCCTCGCTCTCTGCCTCGCCGGCGCCGCCGCCTCCACCGCCCAGCCTTCCGCGACCCAGCCGCCCGCCCCGCCGCCGCCCACCGGCGTGCCCGGCCCCGCGCAGCAGGAGCAGGTGACGGTGATCCACGCCGGCATGCTGCTCGACCGCCCCGGCCGCCCGCCCCGCCGTAACGCCACGATCGTCGTGCGCGGCGGCCGGATCGAGCGGGTGGAGGACGGCTTCTCCGCCGTCCCCGCCGGTGCCCGCCTCATCGATCTTCGGGGTCACTTCGTCCTCCCCGGCCTCATCGACAGCCACGTCCACCTCACCTCCGACCGCGCCGGCGTCGAAGGCCAGCTCGCGGGCGTCACCGAATCGACGCCGCTGCGCGCCTTCGAAGCGCAGTGGAACGCGCAAAAGACGCTGCAGGCGGGCTTCACCACGGTCCGCAACCTCGGCTCCGAAGGCGGCGTTACTCTGGCCTTGCGCGACGCTATCGCCCGCGGCTGGACGACCGGGCCCAGGATCGTCGACGCGGGCTCCGGCATTTCGGCGACGACAGGGCACATGGATCCGACCCTCGGCATGCGCGAGGAATTCCACGAGGCTTTGAGCGCGAGCGCCACCACCTGCGACGGCGCCGAGGATTGCCGCCGTGCCGTCCGCCGCCAGATCGCGCGAGGCGCCGACGTCATCAAGATCGCCACCACCGGCGGCGTCAACAGCCGCATCGGCCTCGGCCTCGGCGCCCAGATGTTCGAGGACGAAGTGCGCGCTCTCGTCCAGACCGCGCAGCTCTACGGCAAGCGGGTCGCCGTCCACGCCCACGGCGCCGACGGCATCAACCTCGCGCTTCGTGCCGGCGCGAACTCGATCGAGCACGCCACGCTGATCGACGACGAGTCGATCCGCCTGTTCCGCTCCAGCGGCGCCTATCTCGTGCCGACGCTCTCCACCGTGAACGGCTATCTCGAACGGCTTCGCACCAACCCCAACGCCTATACGGGCGAGGTCCGGCAGAAGATCGAGTGGCGCATCTCGATCACCGGCCAGAACGTCCGCCGCGCCGTCCCCGCGGGCGTCAGGATCGCCTTCGGCACCGACGCCGGCGTCTCGATGCACGGCCGCAACGCCGACGAATTCCTGCTCATGGTCCAGCACGGCATGACCCCGATGCAGGCCATCGTGGCGGCCACCGTCAACGCCGCCGACCTCCTCGGCCTCACCGCCGAGATCGGCACCATCGAAGCCGGCAAGGCTGCGGACATCGTCGCCGTCGCGGGCGACCCGCTCCAGGACGTCGGCATCCTGCGCGACATGCGCTTCGTCATGCGCGCGGGGCGGGTGATGAGGGAGAACAGGTGAGCGGCATTCACCCCCCCAACGTCATTGCGAGGAGCGTAGCGACGAAGCAATCCAGCGGGCCTCCGAAGCCGCTCTGGATTGCTTCGCTACGCTCGCAATGACGGTAACATAGGAGAAGGAGCCCAAATGCTGAACCTCGACCGCCGCCAGTTCCTGCTCGGCTCCGCCGCCGCGGGCGCCTTTGCCTTCTCCGGCTGCACCACCACCGCCGGCCGAGGCGCCGCGCAGCAGCGCGCCCGCGCGATCTACGACGACATCTTCGAACGAATGCTCCAGGCCGCGCCCGAGCTCGCCACCGGCCTCGGCCTCGACACCGGCGCCCGCGCCCCGCTCAAGCACCGCCTCTCCGATGCGTCGCGCGCCGGCCGCTTCGGCTCCTACAAGCCGATGATCGACGCGCTGCCACGCCTGCGGGCCATCAACCGCGCCGCAATGGACACGCGCGAGCGCGCCTGGCTCGACACCGCCATCTGGGTCGCCGAGCGGATCCAGAGCTTCCAGGGCTTCGAATACGGCTCGATCGGCGGCTACAATTATCCCGTCCCTTATGTCCTCTCCCAGCTCACCGGCTCCTACCAGGACGTCCCCGACTTTCTCGAAAGCCAGCACAAGATCGAGACGGCCGAGGACGCCGAAGCCTATCTCTCGCGCCTCCGCGACTTCGGGCGCAACATCGATTTCGAAGTCGACCACGCCCGCGCCGACGCCGGGCGCGGCGTCGTCCCGCCCGCCTACGTCATCGACAAGGCGCTGGCGCAGACCCGCTCCCTCCACGTCGCCAACGCCCGCGATTCATCGCTCGTCTCCTCCCTCGTCCGCCGCACGCGCGAGAAGAACATCCCCGGCAATTGGGAAGTCATGGCGACGGCGCTCGTCGAAGGCCGGGTCTTCCCCGCGCTCGACCGCCAGATCGCGCTCTTGACCGAGCTGCGCCGCGGCGCCGGCATCGTGCCGGGCGTCGGCCGCCTGCCGGGCGGCGAAAGCTTCTACGCCAACGCCCTTCGCTTCCACACTTCGACCAGCCTGACGCCGGACCAGGCGCACGCCATCGGCGTCCGCCAGGTCGCCGAGCTCAGCGCCGAAGCCGATCCCCTGCTCCGCGCCGAGGGCCTGACGAGCGGCACGGTCGGCGCCCGGCTCACCCAGCTCGGCCAGGTCGAGCGCTTCCTGTATCCCAACACCGACGCCGGCCGGCAGCAGCTCATGGGCGATCTCAACCGCCAGATGGCCGCGATCCGCGCCCGCATGCCGGAGTTCTTCAACACCATTCCGCGCTCGCCGATGGAGGTGAAGCGAGTCCCCGAAGCGATCCAGCTCGGCGCGCCCCGCGGCTATGCCGAAGGCCCGAGCCTCGACGGCTCCCGCGCCGGCGCTTACTATATCAATCTCGTCGATACCCGCACCTGGCCGCGCTGGGCGCTTCCGACGCTCACCTATCACGAATCCATCCCCGGCCACCTCTGGCAGGGCTCGTTGGTCATCGAGAATCAGTCGATCCCCCTCCTCCACCGCAACATCGGCATTCCCGCCTACGGCGAAGGCTGGGGCCTCTATTCCGAGCAGCTCGCGGACGAGATCGGCATGTACCAGGACTTCCCGCAGGGCCGGATCGGCATGCTCCAGTCCTTCCTCTACCGGGCGGCCCGGATCGTGGTCGACACCGGCATGCACGCCAAGGGCTGGAGCCGCGCCGAGGCGATCCGCTACTTCGCCGAGAATGTCGGCCTGAACCCGATCGCCGCGGAAAGCGAGATCGACCGCTACATCGTCTGGCCTGGCCAGGCGGCGAGCTACAAGCTCGGCCACAACGAGTTCGTGCGCCTGCGCGAAGATGCGCGTCGGCGCCTCGGCGCCCGCTTCGACATCAAGGGCTTCCACGATGCGGTGCTGCTCAACGGCGACATGCCGCTCGAGGTGCTCGGCACGGTGGTGAACGACTGGGTCGCGCGGCAGGGCTAGCCGCCCGCGAACGCCTGCAGGCGCGCACCGAGCCCTCCACCCGTTCGGTCCGAGCGAAGTCGAGGACCGCTGCCGAGCGAAGCCGAGGCACTTTGGCGCACGTGAATGTCTCGACTTCGCTCGACAGGGCGTCTCGACTTCGCTCGACGCGAACGGGTAAGGGGGCCGGCGCAGGAAACTTGGAGGCCCGCTCTCCCACAAATCCCCTCTTGCATAACTATGCACTTCTTTGCATACGCCCACGATGATCAACGCTGCGATCCTTGGTGCCTCGGGCTTCGTGGGGGCGGAGCTGCTTCGGCTGCTCGACCTTCACCCGCATATCCATGCAAGCCGGCTGTTCGGCGACAGCCAGGCCGGCCAGGCGCTCGCCGACGTCCACCCGCACCTCGCCCTCGCCTACCCCTGCGCTCAGGTCGAACGCTACGAACCCGCCGCCCTCGACGGCATCGACCTCGTCTTCGCCGCCCTCCCCCACGGCCACAGCCAGCGCGTGGCGCCGGAAATCCTCGAGCGCGGCCTCGCCTTCGTCGATCTCGGCGCCGACTTCCGCCTGAACAGCGCGGACGACTACAAGCTC
>DASQND010000137.1:0-54917 GCA_035645215.1 Allosphingosinicella sp. | reverse complement strand
GGGAGTTGACCTATCCGGCGGAGATGTAGAGGAAAAGCCGCGTGAAAGAATTCTTCCCCCACGCCGCCACCACCAACGGCATCACCGTCCGCGTCGCCGTCTCCTACCTTCCGGAGCAGTCGGAGCCGGGCAAGAGCCGCTGGTTCTGGGCCTATCATATCCGGATCGAGAATGGCGGCGCCCGGCCGGTCCAGCTCGTCAGCCGCGAATGGACGATCTCCGACGCGCGCGGCGCCAGCCACGTCGTCCAGGGCGACGGCGTCGTCGGCGAGCAGCCGCTGATCGAGCCGGGCGGATCGTTCGACTATGTCTCGGGCTGCCCGCTCACCACGCCGACGGGATCGATGGAAGGCCATTACAACATGGTCGGTGCCGACGGCGCCCGCTTCGCGATCGAAATCCCCCGCTTCCCCCTGGTCGCCCCGACCGTTTCGAGCTGAGGCGGGCGGATGCGCGGCTTCGCTCTCGCTTTGGCCGCCGCCGCCGCCGCTTTCCCGGGAAGTGCCGATGCCGGCTTCCCGATCACAACGCGGATGACCTGTCCGATCGGCGGCGCACCGTTCGATTTCACCACGACGACCGCGCTCACCACCTTCGGGGAGCGGCCGGACGGCAAGCCTTTCGCAAGCTGGGGCATGCCGGTCCAACTCCCTGAATGTCCGGACAACGGCCTTGTCCTGTACAATGAGGCATTCGACGCCGCGGAGGTCGAGCGGCTGCGGGCGCTGGTTGCATCGCCGGACTATCAGGCGCTGCGGGCGGGGCACGGGCAATATTATCGCGCCGCGTGGCTGATGCGCCGGATGGGCGCCGGCGAGGAAGCGGTGCTGGCGATGCTGGTCGAAGCCACGTGGGAAGCGGACGACAATCCCGCCTTGCGGCGGCGCTATCTCGAGGAGCTCGCGTCCGGCGCGTCGGCGCTCCCCGCGCCTGCCACCCTCCATGCGCTGGTGATCCGGGCGCGCGGGATCAACGCACTGCGCGAGCTGGGCCGGTTCGACGAGGCCCGGGCGCTTTTTGCCGCAACGCCGCTCGAACGCTTCCGGGCACCGCTGTCGCCTGCGGTGCGCGGCGACCTGGAGGATGGGGAAGCGAAGGAGCAGCGGCGCGCCCTGATGCGCTACTTCTCGAACATCCGCAGGGTCGTCGCGCGGCGCGATGCTTCGCTCCTGCCGCCCGACATGATCGGGCGCCGTGGGCGGCGCTGGCTTTGCGGAAACCCGGACGATCATATCCCGGCGGAAGCCGCCTTCTGCGCCCGCCGCACAGGCTAGAAGGCGCGCGCCTCCGCCTCAGCTGAAGACGTGCGCCGCCGCGGATCCGGCGCGGTCGGCGCCGGCGCGGCGGCAGAGGCCCGGGATCAGGAAGATGTCGGCGATCAGCCAGATGCCGGCCGACGCCATCATCAGGAAGCCGAAGCCCATGCCGCCGACATCGTTCGACGCGGCGCCGCTCAGCAGCATGAAGATGCCGCCGACGTTGAGGAAGAGCTGGACGCATGCGCTCGCCGTCGCGCCGACGTAGAAGCGGTGGGCGCTGAAGCCGCCGAGCAGGAACCAGAGGAGATAGGCGATCGGAATCGACTTCTCCTCGCGCACGAAGAAGGGACCGGTCGGGATTTCGCGCGCGCCGCTTGCGGGCTGGGCGGAAAGCCGCACCTCGCCCTCGTCGATCCGGCGCCGGCGCTCGGCGGCGACAAAGGCGGCGCGTCGCGCCTCGAGATCGGAGACCGCCGCCCCGTGCGTGATCGCCATCGGCTTGCGCCCGAACTGACTTGCCATTTCGCCTTTCCCCCAGCAACCGGTGAGCCTCGACTAGCGGGTGCCGGCAAAGAAGCCGTTAACGGGGCCCGAAACCGTTTCGTCCCTGCATCGTTGGGGGACGAAAGCTTGAAAGGGAGGGCCCAATGCCGGTTGCCAACACCAGTCTGGTCGAGCGCATCGCGCGAGTCATTGCGGGCCGCGTCGTCAGCATCAACGCCGACGGCAGCGACCCTTCCGCGGGCGACCGCGTCGATGCCATCTGGCGCGACTACCGCGACGATGCGGTGTCGATCCTCAAGACTCTTCGCGAGCCCGATCCCGCCATGGCCGCGGCCGGCGACACCGCGACGTGGCAGCGCATGATCGAGGCGGCGCTCGCCGAGGCGGGCGAGGATGCGGGGCGGTAAGGCGCGGATTCGCTCCAGTCTTTGCAAACTAGCCTGAGCCTCGCCGCCCGTTCGGTCCGAGCGAAGTCGAGGACCGCTGCCGAGCGAAGCCGAGGCATCTTCTTCTTTTCCGCCAGAGCCTGGTTCTCGCTGCGCTTGAAGGCGGTTCTCGACTTCGCTCGAACCGAACGGGTGAGTGCGTTGGGTGCCCATTCGCGTGGGCTTCTCGACTCTGCTCGAAGCGATCGGGTTTAGAGAGGAGGCGGTTCCTATGCCCGCCCCCCGCTACCCCTCCGCCAGCAGCCCGCTGAGCGCCCAGAGCGACGGCAGCGCCAGCAGCAGCGCCAGCACGATGTCGAAGACGCGGAGCTGGATCATGCGGCGGCGGTGGTAGCGAAAGGCGTCGACCGCGGTGATCCAGAGGATGGAGAGGCCGCAGGCCGCCGCCACGCTCGCCGCGACGAGAAAGGGGATGCGCAGGGTGCCTGGCCAGGCGGGGTAGAAGAGGCTCAGCACCAGGGCGGCGAGGCCGGCGACGACGCCGGTGCCGGTCGCCCGCTTCACCGTCCAGCCGGGGCGGACCGGGTGGGTCGGCTGGCGGCGCTTCGTCATGCGTCGATCGCTTCTTCGTCCACTTCGGCGGCGCGGCTCTGGATGAATTGGAAGCGGTGCTCGGGATTGCGGCCCATCAGCCGCTCGACGAGCCCTTTCACCAGATAGCGGCCTTCCGGGTCCTCCGGCAGGTTGATCCGGATCAGCGAGCGAGTCTTCGGGTCCATCGTGGTTTCGCGAAGCTGGCCCGGGTTCATTTCACCGAGGCCCTTGAAGCGCGACACGTCCACCTTGCGGTTCTTGAAGGTCGTGCGCTCCAGCTCCGCCTTGTGCGCATCGTCGCGGGCATAGGCGACGGTGCCGCCGGCCGAGAGGCGGTAGAGCGGCGGCTGGGCGAGGAACAGGTGGCCGGAGCGGACGAGCTCGGGCATTTCCTGGAAGAAGAAGGTCATGAGCAGGGTCGCGATATGGGCGCCGTCGACGTCGGCGTCGGTCATGATCACGATCCGCTCGTAGCGCAGCTCCTCGCCCTGATAGCGATCGCGCGAGCCGCAGCCCATCGCCTGGATGAGATCGGCGATTTCCGAATTGGCGCGGATCTTGTCGGCGGTGGCGGAAGCGACGTTCAATATCTTGCCGCGGATGGGGAGGATGGCCTGCGTCTTCCTGTCGCGCGCCTGCTTGGCCGAACCGCCGGCGCTGTCGCCCTCGACGATGAACAGCTCGGTCCCCGCCGGATCGTCGTTCGCGCAGTCGGTAAGCTTGCCCGGCAGCCGGAGCTTCCTCGCCGAGGTCGCGGTCTTGCGCTTCACCTCGCGCTCGGCGCGGCGCTTCAGGCGCTCGTCCATCCGATCGAGGATGAAGCCGAGGAGGGCGCGGCCCCGGTCCATATGGTCGGCGAGATAATGGTCGAAATGGTCGCGCACCGCCGCCTCGACGAGGCGGGCGGCGTCGGGGCTGGTCAGGCGGTCCTTGGTCTGGCTCTGGAACTGCGGCTCGCGGATGAAGACGGAGAGCATGATCTCCGCGCCGCCGGCCACGTCCTCGGCCTGGATGTCCTTCGCCTTTTTCTGGCCGGCGAGCTCGGCAAAGGCGCGCAGGCCCCGGGTGAGGCCGGTTCGGAAGCCCTGCTCGTGCGTGCCGCCGTCGGGCGTCGGGATGGTGTTGCAATAATAGGATGAGCCGCCCTCGCTCCACAGCGGCCAGGCGACCGCCCATTCGACCGAGCCCTGGCCGTTCGGAAAGTCCTGCCGCCCGGAGAAGAATTCGGACGTGGCGCATTCGCGGGCGCCGACCTGCTCCTTCAAATGATCGGACAGGCCGCCCGGGAACTGGAACACGGCCTCGGAAGGCGTTTCGTCGGAGATGAGCGAGGGGTCGCACTTCCAGCGGATCTCGACGCCGGCGAAGAGATAGGCCTTGGACCGCGCCAGCCGGTACAGCCGCGCCGGCTTGAAGAGGGCGTCGGCGCCGAAGATGTCGGTGTCGGGCACGAAGGACAAAGTGGTGCCGCGCCGGTTCGGCGCCGCGCCGGCATCCTCAAGCGCAGTCACCGGCACGCCTCGCGAGAAACGCTGGCGGTAGAGCTTCTTGTTGCGCGCCACCTCGACGACCGTGTCGGTGGAAAGCGCGTTGACGACGCTGACGCCGACGCCGTGGAGGCCGCCCGACGTCGCATAGGCCTTGTCGGAGAACTTGCCGCCCGAATGGAGCATGGTCAGGATCACTTCGAGCGCCGACTTGCCCGGATATTTGGGATGCTCGTCGGTCGGGATGCCGCGGCCGTTGTCGCTGATCGTGAGCTTGTTGCCGGCCTCCAGCGTCACTTCGATCCGCGTCGCATGGCCGGCGACCGCCTCGTCCATACTATTGTCGAGCACTTCGGCGGCGAGATGGTGGAGCGCCCGCTCGTCCGTCCCGCCGATATACATGCCCGGGCGGCGGCGCACCGGCTCCAGCCCTTCGAGCACCTCGATCGAGCTTGCATCGTAATCGCCGGACGGCCCGGCAGGGGACGCGAACAAATCTGTCATGGATCAGCTATAGGGCGCCCCGATTCCCCCGCCAAGCGCTCCCCCAAGGAAGCTGTGGATGGGCGGCAGCGGCCGCGCGCTTAGTTGGGGCGGGGGTGGGCACGGGGCTTTTCCGCTAGCGATGGTTCGCCATCGGATAAACGCAACCCGACTTCATTGCTCTCCATCCAGGGCCGGAGCGTTGGCCTCCGGCGGTGCCTCAGCGCGCGGGGGGATCAGCGACCGGCACGCCGAGCCGCGCGGACATGTCGCGGGCGATGAGGGCGTGGACGGCGGCGGTGGGGTGGACCCGGTCGAACAGGACGTAGCCGGGGCAGCCCTGCGCCTGAGCGCGGTCGGCGAGGCAGTCGTCGCCGGCGTTGCGCCGCGCGCCGGGCATGGCGGCGGATGCGGCGGCCTCCGGAGTCCATGGGCGGAAGCCGAGGCTTCGGGCGTCGGTCAGCAGGCGCTGCCAGAGGGGGAGGAAGTCGTAGCGCAGGATGCGCTGCCCGTTGGCCACCGGAATGCGGTCGAGCTCCGCGTTCAAGGTACGCTGGAGGGCGAGGCCGGCATCGCTCGGGATCGGGGCGCCGGTGACCAGGATCGTCCGTGCGCCGGCCGCGAGCAGAGCGCGGACAGCATCGGCGTAGCTGCGGGCGACTTCGCGGTGGGAAGCGTCCGTGGCGCCGCCACGGCGCAGGTCGTTGCCGCCGAAGGTGAGGAGGAAGAGCGTGCGCGGGTCCGGGCGTCCGGGCGATGCGGCGCGCCACGCCGCGACCTGCGCCGCGGCGTCGGGGAGGCCGTCCTCGTTGGCAAGCGCGCGGGCCCCGCCCCAGGCAAAGTTGTTGCCGCCGGCACGGGACGGTGTCGTCACCCGGCCTTCGATGCTCATCGCGATGCGGTCGGCATAGGAATAGCCGTTGGTGAAGCGGCCCGCGACATAGCCCTGCGACGCGGCGGCGCGGGTGCCGGACGAGGCGAGGTGGACGTTGCCCGCGTCGACCAGGCTGTCGCCGAAGACGACGAGGGAGGTGAACGGGCGCTCGTCGGCGGCGCGGTCTTGGGCGGGCGCGTCTCGGGAGGGGGAGGCGTCCGCGCAGGCCGCGGAAGCGAGGACGGCGAGGACGGCGAGGAGGATGGAGACGGGGCGCAGCACGAGGCGGCTCCTTTTTGCTTTGTTCGGCAGCGGGTTAGCGGGCGGGAGGCGGGGCGTCCACTGCGCGCGGGGATGTGGGGAGGGGATCGACCGAGACCGTCATCCCGGCGAATGCCGTAATCTCAGGACCAGAAATCGCGGCGCTTCTGGCAGACAATGGGTGCGTTGCAGGGCCGCCGGCGCCCTTCACCCGCTGAGACCCTGGCCTTCGCCGGGATGACGTGCCTTGTACCTTTTTAGAACCAGATAGCCTTGAACTCCCGCACCCACGAACCATATAGGCCGCGCCGGATGCCGCTTTTGGGTCCGGCGGCCCTGGGCGTTCGCTCCCTCGGCGTACCGCCCATGGCCTTCACCTGTTGCTCAATGGAGGACATGATGAGGACCAGTTTCGACTTTTCCCCCTATCGCCGCTCCACCGTCGGCTTCGACCGGCTGTTCGACATGCTCGAAAGCGGCGGCGGCGCCGGCGCGGCGGACAATTATCCGCCCTTCGATCTGGAACGCGTCAGCGACGACGAATATCGCATCACGCTCGCCGTTGCCGGCTTCCGGCCGGACGAGATCGACATCACGGCGCAGCAGAACCTGCTCATCGTCTCGGGCCGGCGGCGCGAGGACGAGGAGCGGCAGTATATCCACCGCGGCATCGCGACGCGCGCCTTCGAGCGGCGCTTCGGCCTCGCCGACTATGTGCAGGTGCGGAGCGCGGACCTTTCGGACGGCATCCTCTCGGTCCAGCTCGTCCGCGAGATTCCGGAAGAGATGAAGCCGCGCAAGGTCGCGATCGGCGGCGGGTCTTCGGCCCAGCCGCAGCGGATCGGCGAGCGCGAGAGCGGCAACGACAACGCCGCAGGACGCGACGCCGCGTAAGGGGACGATGGCTTGAAGCCTGGGCTCCGGCGCCACCCGTGCGCCGGGGCCTTTTCGTTTGGAAAAAGTCCTCAGGGACATTGAAGAACGTACACCGGAAACTCCGTTCGGGCTGAGCCTGTCGAAGCCCTGCCCTTTCTTGGGGCGCTGGAAAGAAGGGCAGGGCTTCGACAAGCTCAGCCCGAACGGCTGGAGGGGGCTCCATCGCTCACCCTACCCACCCGCCGCCCGCGTCACCGCCTCAGCGGCGTCACCGCCTTGGTGCGGTCGAAATAGATCGCCGCGTCGAACTGCTGCGGGAGCTCGGCTTCGAAATAGTGGCTCTGGCGCTCGGTCGTCGGGCTGTAGACGACGCCGATGGCGCGCTCGAGGCGCGTCGAGGCCAGGGCGCTTCGCAAGGCCGGGTTTCCGCGCAGGAGCAGGGAGAAAGCGGGGAGGCCCGTGTCGTGGAACAGGCCGGACCAGCTTCCGGGGAGCGCCGGCCGCATATCGTAGACCCGGCCGCGCGCGTCCCATTCGGGCGCGGCGAAGACGGTGCCGCCGTGGCTGAAGAAGCCGACCAGGAAGGCGCGCTGACCGTGGCGCTGGCGCATGAGCTGGCCGAGGTTCAGTTCGCCGCGGTTCGCCGCGAAGGTGGCGCGGGCGTCGCCCGAATGGGTGTTGTGGCTCCACATCACGACCTTGGCGGGGCGCCCGCCCTGCGCCGTCAGGTGCGCGGCGATCTCCTCGACATTTTCCGCCATCGCCTCGTCGCGGACGTTCCAGGCGAGGGAGCCGCCATAAGCGGTGCGGAAATAGGCTTCGGCGTTCACCACCGACGCGGCGGCTCGGCGCGCGGCGAAATGGCGCTCGGCGGCGAGCGGCTCGGCCGGACGCGGGATACGGCGGACGAGGGCCTCTGCGGCCTCGGCTTCGTCCTTGCAGGAGACGCGGCCTCCGAGCGTCGCCTGGCCGTAGCGGCCGGTGTCGCGGCCATAGGGGCGCAGGCAGCGATAGTGGCTCTCCGCTTCGCGCGCGGCGGCGGGATCGGTCTCGCGCAGCCAGGCGAGGACGGCGTCGGCGGCTTCGAACATGTCGTACACATCCATGCCGTAGACGCCGACGCGGCTCTCGGCGGGCCGCGCCATGTTCCAGCTGCGCAGGCGCTCGATGAAGTCGCGGAACTCGGAATTGGGCCACATCCATTCGGGGAATCGCTCGAAGCCGGAAAGCGCCTGCTCCGCCGTTCGGTCGCTGCCGAGGCCGCGGACGTAGAGGTTGACGCGGTAGGTCGGCGTCCAGTCGCCCTCGATGGCGATGGCGACGATGCCGTGCTCGCGGATCAGCCGCTCGGAAAGGCGCGCGCGTTCGACATAATATTCGTGCGTGCCGTGGGTGGACTCGCCGAGCAGGATGCGGGTGGACTCGCGCGCCGCCGCCATGACGTCGGGATAGTCGGCGTCGGTTCCGGCGATCGGACGGGCGGCGGCGCGGACCGCGTCGGCGGCGGCGGCGCTGGGCGCGGGCGAAGATGCGCGCGGCGCGGACGCGGCGGGCGCCGGGCCGGGCGGCGTCGGAGCCGCGCCGCCGGCCCCGCAGGAGGCGAGGCCGAGGAGCAGGCCGCAGGCGGCGGCCTTGAGGGTCGTTCTGGCACTCATCGATAGAAACCTCGTGCCGGGCCGGCGCCCGTCAGGCGGTGAGGAGGTTCGGACCGGCTTGGGGCGAGTCGCCGTGGATGCGGTCGAGATAAGCCGAGGCCAGTTCGTAATGCGCTCTCACGACGCGGGCATGATGCGCCTGCTGCGCGAGGGTGATTTCGGCTTCGGCGCGGCTTTCGTAATATGCCACTTCTTCGGGCGACATTTCTGGCTTGTGACTCCTGAACTCGGATACGCCGATCCATGACTTGGAAGTCCTGAATCCGTGCCCGCAAGAACGTCTAAGCCGCTGCGCGCGTTCCTGAAAATGTCGCTAACCTAGATTGCCGCCGTAACGGCTTGGGTCGCCGGAGATCCTCCCCATCCGCAGGATGGGGAGGGGGGTGTAGGCGGGTCGGCATGCCGGGGGCGTGCCGAGAGCCGGAACCGGCTGCGTAGCAGCCGCGGGGCGGAGCATGGTGGAGGGGTAGATGGCGGTGGCTTCGGAGGTTCGCGCGCGAAACGGCAGGTCCCTCTGCCTTTTACCCCTCCACCACCCATCGGGTGGTCCCCCTCCCGATGCGCGTTCCGCGAATAGGGAGGATGAGGACAACGCTTACCGAATCCGCGGGCCGCCGAACGGAAGCGGCGGGGGCGGGCGGCGGTCGCGGCGGGGGAGCTGGGCCTGATAGGCGACGCCGCAATGGTCGACGCAGTACGGGAAGCCCGGGTTGGACGCCTTGCCGCAGAAGTGGAAATCGGGCTCGCCCGGGTGGCCGAGCGGCCACTTGCAGATGCGCTCATTGAGATCGAGCAGGCTCGTCTTGTCGGCGATCTCGGGCGCCGGCTTGGCGGGGACGAGGCGGCGCGGCGGGGCGGGCGGGATCGGCGGCTGCTGGTCGCCGGGACCCTGGCGCAGGAACCCGCCCGGTCCGATCGACCGGATCTGCGGCGGCGGCGGCGCGGCGGGCTTGGCTTCGGCGGCAGCGGGCGCTTCGGCGGCCTCGTCTTCCTCCTCGACGGGCTCGGCCTCGATCGCTTCCATCTCCCAGGGCGCGGGTTCGTCCGTGGTGCCGACGACCGGCGCGTCGCCGGGCGCGATCGACTGCGGCTCGGGCGGAGCGGGATCGGCGTCCGGGGTGAGCGCGGCCGGAGCGGCGGCGGCCTCCTCATGGTCGTTCGCCTTGACCGGCGACGGGCGGGCCTGGAGGCCGAGGCGGTGCGCCTTGCCGATCACGGCGTTGCGGCTGACGCCGCCGAGCTCGTCGGCGATCTGGCTCGCCGTCATCCCGCGAGTCCAATATTCCCTGAGGCGCTCGATCCGTTCTTCGGTCCAGGACATTCGTGTTCCTATTCGTTGCGGCGTGCGGGTGTCGGGGCGTCGGCAACGGCGCCTTGAACGTGCGGCCTTTATTCGAAGGCCGGCCCGGCGCTCCGGCGGGCGGAGCGCAGGCGGAGCGGCCTTTGCCGCCCCTATGTGAAGGACCGAAGCCCTTTCTTCAAGGTGGAGCGGCGCGCGATGCGGCGGCTGGCGCCCGGAAACGGCCGTGCTAGGCTGGCTGCGAAGGGGGACGCGTTGTGATTGCCGTTCGAGCCTTGGCCGCTTTGCTCTCGCTCGCCGCGCAGGACGCGCCCGGCGAGCCCGGCACGCCGCCGGCCGACATCGTCGTGACAGGGGAGCGCAGCGCCCTTGGCGAACGGATCGACCGCTTCGTGACGGCCGTCACGGCCGAGACCGGCAACGGCCAGGTCGCGCGCTGGGACCGGCGGCTGTGCCTCGACGTCGAAGGCGTCACGCAAGCGCAACGGGCGTTCCTTGGCAATACGATCGCCGCGGAAGGGCGCGCGCTCGGGCTCGACGTGGAGGCCGGCCGGCGCTGCGAGCCTTCCGCCTTCATCATCTTCAGCGCCGATCCCGACGCCCTGCTCGCGCGGCTCGGCAAGAGGCGGCCTTATTTCTTCGGCGGCATCCCGCCCGAGATGCGGCAAGGCTTGCGCGGCCCGGCAGCGCCGGTGCGCTGGCTCTCCTTCGCGCAGCTCCGCGGCGCCGGGGGCGAGCGCCCGGCGGGCTTCACCGTCGATCTCGGCAAGGGCGGGACGGAGCGCACATTGCCTTCGATCCGGTCCGTCCCCTCGCGGCTGGAGACGGCGGCGCGGATGGACGTGCAGGCGATGGTCGTGCTGGTGGACGCGCGGCGCCTCGCCGGCGTCTCCTACGGGTCGCTCGCCGCCTATCTCGCCATGGTGGTGCTCGGGAACGTCCGGCCGGAGTCCGGCTCGGATCGGCAGGTGGACGGCAGCGTCTCGATCCTCGGCCTGTTCCGCGACGCGCGCCGCGGCGAAGTCGCGACCGGCGGCCTCACCGAATGGGACCGCGCCTATCTGCGCGCGCTTTACCAGGGCAATTGGAACGTCGCGGCCGGGCAGCGGATGGCGCGGATCGGCACCGCCATGGAACGCGAACTGGTGCGGGAGGCGGCGGCGCGCTGAGGACGGAGGCGAGGGCGCCCCCCCGTTCGGCCTGAGCCTGTCGAAGGCCTGCACTTTCTTTCCGACGCCCGAAGAAGGCAGGGCTTCGACAAGCTCAGCCCGAACGGCGATTGTGCGTGGTGCAGACTCGGAAGCTTTCGCCGCACTTGCCCGCCGTGCCCGCAGCCTCTAGCGCCCCGCCTGTGAGCGACCAACAGCCTTCCTCCTGGGTACGCAGCGCGCCGGGCGTTCCCGTCATCCGCAACGTCAACTGGGGCGGGCTTCGCACCCTTTACGTCAAGGAGGTGCGACGCTTCTTCAAGGTGCAGCTCCAGACGATCTGGGCGCCCGCCGTTACCACCATGCTGTTCCTCGTCATCTTCACCGTCGCGCTGGGGCGCGAGGGGAGGACGGTGCTCGGCGCGCCCTTCGCGGACTTCATCGCGCCCGGCCTCATCGTCATGGGGATGCTCCAGAACAGCTTCGCCAATTCCTCCTTCTCGCTCCTCGTCGGCAAGATCCAGGGGACGATCGTCGATTATCTGATGCCGCCGCTTTCGACCGGCGAGCTGATGGTCGCCCTGATCGGCGCGGCGGTGACTCGCGCCTTCATGGTCGGCCTCGCGGTCTGGGCGGCGATGCTGCTCTGGCCGGGCGTGTCGGTTTCGCCGGACCATCTCTGGGCGGTGTTCTGGTTCGGCCTGATGGGCGCCGTGATGCTCGCCTTGCTCGGCCTCCTGACGTCGATCTGGGCGGAGAAGTTCGATCATGCCGCGGCGGTTTCAAACTTCGTCGTCGCGCCCTTGTCGCTCCTGTCCGGCACATTCTATTCGATCGAAAGCCTCTCGCCCGCCTTCCGCGCGGTGAGCCACGCCAACCCCTTCTTTTACGTCATTTCGGGCTTCCGCTACGGCTTTCTCGGCACCTCGGATTCGCCGGTCGTCTTCGGCGCGCTCCTGCTCCTCGCGATCAACGTCGTCTTCGCGGTGGTCGTCTACCTCCTGCTGAGGAGCGGCTGGAAGCTCAAGAGCTGAGCCGCCGTTCGGGAAACGTTCAGCTTCCGGAACGAAAGCTGCGGTTTCTCGCAGCACATCCAGGAGCCGAAAAGATGCGCCGTTTCGCCGTCCTTCTCCTCGCCCTCGGCCTCGCCGCGCCCGCATCCGCGCAGATCGCCGGGCGGCACGATTATGGCGACGTCCGCGCGCCCGAACGGCTCGGCCACGACGGGCGGGTGCCCGGACCGAGCGCGGCGCGCGAGGCGCGGGCGCTGCGCGGCGACATCAGGGACCTTCGCGATTCGGGCGCCCTCTCCCGCCGCGAAGCGCGGCGCATGACGCGCGAGGCGCGCGCGATCGGCCGCTCGGGCGGAAGCCTTTCGGCGGGTGCGGCCCGCGCGGTGACGGCGCAGCTCCTCGCGCTGCGCTCGCAGGTCTACGCGGCGCAGGCGCGGCCCGGCCGCCCCCGGCGCGGCCGCTGAGGTGAGGGCAGCAGGCTAAACTGAACGCCCGCTGTCAGGTCCGTTCAGCGCCGTAACATTCGGCCTGTCGTAGAAAGGCGGCACGATCTCGAAAAGGAGAAGTGTCATGCGTAAGTTCCTGATTCCCGCCGCCGTCGCCGCCGCAGCGACGCTCGCCATCGCCTCGCCCGCGTCCGCGCAGTTCAGCCAGCGCGGCTACGACCAGCGTGGCGGCTACGACCAGCGCGGCGGCTACGACCAGCGCGGCTACGACCAGCGCGGCGGCTACGACAACCGGCGCGGCTACGGCTACGGCCAGGATCGCGCCGATCGCCAGCAGGTCCAGATGCTTCTGAACCAGGTGGAGCGGATCGAGCAGCGCATCCAGCGCTCCTACCAGCGCCGCGCGATCAGCGGCCGCGAAGCGCAGCGCCTGAGCCGCGAAGCGCAGACCGTTCGCCAGCGCATCTACAATGCCGGCCGCGACGGCCTTTCGCAGCGCGAATTCTTCGCCCTGCGCGAGCGCGTGCAGCGCCTGCAGCACCACCTGCGCGAAGAGCGCCGCGACGGCGACAACCGCCGCTGGTAAGCGCGCTCAAGTTGACGGCGCATTCGCCGGCTGACTAAGGGAAGGCGGCTCCTCGCGGGGCCGCCTTTCTCTTTTCACCGGAGCCTCCCACCATGGCCATCACGCCGCTCATGCCCGTCTATCCGCGCTCGCCGGTGCGGCCGGTTCGAGGGGAGGGTGTGTATCTCTATGGCGAGGACGGCCGGCAGTATCTCGATTTCGCGAGCGGGATCGCGGTCAATCTGCTCGGTCACGGGCATCCGCAACTCACCAGGGCGATCCAGGAGCAGGCGGCGACGCTGATCCATGTCTCGAACCTCTACGGTTCTCCGCAGGGCGAGGCGCTGGCGCAGCGGCTCGTCGACCTGACCTTCGCCGACACGGTGTTTTTCACCAATTCGGGCGCCGAAGCGGTGGAAGCCGCGATCAAGACCGCGCGGCGCTACCATTATGCCAAGGGCAATGCGCACAAGAACGTGCTGCTGACCTTCCGCAACGCGTTCCACGGGCGCACCATCGGGACGATCAGCGCGACCGACCAGGTGAAGCTGCGCGAAGGCTTCGAGCCTTTGCTGCCGGGCTTCCAAGTGCTCGAGTTCGACAATCTGGAGGCGGCCAAAGCGGCGGCGACCGCCGAGAACGTCGCCGGCTTCCTGGTCGAGCCGGTGCAGGGGGAGGGCGGGGTCCGCCCCGCCTCGCCGGAATTCATGAAGGGCCTCCGCGCCCTTTGCGACGAGCACGATCTCATGCTGGTCCTCGACGAAGTGCAGTGCGGGGTCGCGCGCACCGGCCGGCTCTACGCCTACGAGCATTACGGCATCGAGCCGGACATTCTGGCGAGCGCCAAGGGCATCGGCGGCGGCTTTCCGATGGGCGCCTGCCTCGCGACCGAGAAAGCGGCGGCGGGCATGGTCGTCGGCACGCATGGTTCGACCTATGGCGGCAACCCGCTCGCCATGGCCGCGGGCGGGGCGGTGCTCGACGTCGTCGCGAACGAGAAATTCCTCGAACACGTCGCGCGCATGGGCGAGCGCCTCCGCGGCGCGCTCGAGCAGATGATCCCCAACCACGACCACCTCTTCGAAGGCGTGCGCGGCCTCGGCCTGATGCTCGGCGTCAGGATGAAGACCGACAGCCGCGCCTTTGTCACATATCTGCGCGATCACGGCATCCTCACGGTCGCCGCGGGCGACAACGTCATGCGCGTCCTCCCGCCGCTCGTCATCGAGGACGCGCACGTCACCGAGTTCGTCGAGCGGCTGAGCGAAGCCGCGCGGCAATATGAGATGCCGGCGGCCTAAATCCTCCCCATCGCAGCGCGATGGGGAGGGGGACCATGCGAAGCATGGTGGAGGGGTAGATGGCGAGGCCTCGACCCCTACCCCTCCACCACCCTTCGGGTGGTCCCCCTCCCCACGCCTTCGGCGCAGGGAGGAGCTTCACGCTTGAACCTCCGCTTTGCATCGCCACATGGCCCCCTATGGCTTTCCAACATGACCGCGAGGCCGATGCCGCGCTCAATCTCGACGAGGCGCTGAGCTTCACCATCCCCGCGCGCCACGTCCGCGGCCGGCTGGTGCGGCTCGGGCCGCTCATGGGCGAGATCCTCTCCGCCCACGATTATCCCGCCCCGATCGCGCGCACCCTGTCGGAAGCGCTCGTCCTCACCGCCCTCCTCGGCGCGCTCCTCAAGGAGGAAGGCGGGCAATTGACCGTCCAGGCGCAGACGGAGAGCGGCATCGTCGATCTCCTCGTCTGCGATTATCGCGGCGGCGAGCTTCGGGGCTATATCCGCTTCGACAAGGAGCGGCTGGCGGCGCTCCCCACGCACCGCGATCTCGGCGCCCTGTTCGGCAAGGGCTATCTCGCCATCACCTTCGATCTGCCGGTCGCGGGCGAGCGCTACCAGGGGATCGTGCCGCTCGAAGGGGATTCGCTCGCCGAAGCCGCCGAGCATTATTTCACCCAGTCCGAGCAGGTGCCGAGCCTGGTGCGCCTCGCGGTGGACGATACCGGCCATGTCGCCGGCGGCCTCATCGTCCAGCACCTTCCCGAAGGCGAGGAAGGGCGCGAGCGCATCCACACCCGCCTCGACCATCCGGAATGGGAGCATGTCCGCATCCTCGCCGAGACCACGCGCGCAAATGAACTATCCGGGAGCACCCTCCCGCTGGAGACGCTCCTCTGGCGCCTGTTCAACGAGGAGGAGGTGCATGTGCTTGACGGCGTGCCGCTTTCCAGGGGCTGCCGCTGCAATATCGAGCATATCATGAGCGTGCTCGGCCGGTTCCCCGCCACCGAGCGGGAGCAGATGGTCGACGAGCACGGCTTCATCGGCGTCGATTGCGAATTCTGCTCGCGGCTGTTCCCGATCAAGCTGAGCGACTTCGACGCCTGAGGGCGGCCGGCGGCGCCGGTGGGTTTCGGACCGGTGGTTTTCGGCGGCGTGTTTCTCTGCTAAGACAGTGATCGCCGGGTCAGGGGATGGGCCCCGGCACCAGTCTTGCGCGATGCGCGGGTTTGAAGGTGGGGGATATGGTTTTCGCGAAGAGAAGCGCCGCCGCGGCGGGCGCAGGCATCCTCATGCTGTCGGCGGCCGCCGCCGCCGCGGCGCAGGCGGGCGCGGCCCTGCCGGTTCTCGGCCGGCTCGAGCCCGGGCTTTGGGAGCTGCGCAACATCGGGGGACGGGCGCAGTTCGCGCCCGTCTGCCTCGGCGATCCGGCCGTTCTGGTGCAGCTCCAGCATCGCCGCGCCGGCTGCACGCGCTCGGTCGTCGCCCAGGGGCGGGACCGGGTGGAAGTGCGCTACGCCTGCGCCGGCGCATTCGGCCAGACCACCATCCGCGTCGAAGGCGCGCGCCTTGCCCAGGTCGAAAGCGAAGGCGTCGACAATGGCGTCCCCTTCGGCTTCCGCCTCGAAGCGCGCCGCGTCGGCCGCTGCCTCGCGCCGAGGCGCCGCTGAGCTTGAACGCGCGCCGACAACATCGTTAACGCAATGTATAACATAGGTTTGCTATAAGGGGTGCGTGCCGACGTTTTGGCACGCTTTCCTCCCTAGCAGGCTTGCAACAAAGCCTGAACTGGGCCGCTCCCCGGAGCGGCCCATTTTTTTGCGGCAGCGGCCGCGCGCTTTTTTGGTGCGGGTGGATGCGCTCGGATGAGGCTGCAGGCGCAGCTTGGGCGAACCGGGCTTCGACAAGCTCAGCCTGGCTGGGGGAAAGTATCCAGACTCGTGCTGGCTCAGAACACCGCTGGCCCTGAGCCTGTCGAAGGGCGGGTTGCAGCGCTCGGCCGCGGCCCCACGCCCACAGCCCCGCTTGCGCCCGGCACCTCAACCCACTAGCGCCCCCCGCGCAATGTCTTCCCGAATGCCTGCCGCGATCGTCCTCCTTTCGGGAGGGCTCGACTCCATGGTCTGCGCCGCCATTGCGCGGGAGCGGGGCTTCGCCGTCCATGCGCTCACCATCGATTACAATCAGCGCCACCGGATCGAGCTCGAAGCAGCCCGGCGCATCGTGGCAGCCCTCGGCGCGGTGCGCCACGTCGTGCTGCCGCTCGACTTGAGCGCCTTCGGAGGCTCCGCGCTCACAGCCGACATCGCCGTGCCCAAAAGCGGCGTCGGCGACGACATCCCGGTCACCTACGTGCCGGCCCGCAACACCATCTTCCTGTCGCTGGCGCTGGGCTGGGCGGAAGCGGCGGGCGCGCGGGACATGTTCATCGGGGTCAACGCGCTCGATTATTCAGGCTATCCCGATTGCCGTCCAGACTTCATCGCCGGCTTTGAGACCCTCGCCGCCCTCGCCACAAAGGCAGGCGCCGAGGGCGATCGATTCCGCATCCACGCGCCGCTCCTCGACATGTCGAAGGCCGACATCGCGCGCGAGGCGGCACGGCTCGGGCTCGACGCCGGCATGAGCTGGTCCTGCTACGATCCGTCGGCGGACGGGCGGCATTGCGGCCTGTGCGACGCCTGCCGGCTTCGCTCAAAGGGCTTCGCGGAAGCCGGGCTGGCGGACCCGACGCTCTACGCCGCCGCGCCATGAGCTACGCCGTCAAGGAGATGTTCCTCACCCTCCAGGGAGAGGGGATGCAGGCCGGGCGCCGCGCGGTCTTCGTCCGTTTCGCCGGATGCAATCTGTGGTCGGGACGCGAGCGCGACCGGGCGGCGGCGCAGTGCCGCTTCTGCGACACCGATTTCGTCGGCACGAACGGAACGGACGGCGGCCGCTACGAGGCGGAGGCGCTCGCGGCCCAGGCGCTGGCCCTGTGGGGCGGTGCCGAGGGCGCGCGGCCGCTCGCGGTGCTGACCGGCGGCGAGCCCCTGCTCCAGGTCGACGCGGCGCTGATCGCCGCGCTGCACGGCGCGGGCTTCGAGATCGCGGTGGAAACCAACGGCACCCGGGCGGCGCCCCCCGGGCTCGACTGGATCTGCGTCAGCCCCAAGGCGGGGACCGAAATCGTCCAGCGCTCGGGCAATGAACTGAAGCTCGTCTGGCCGCAGCCCGGGATCGACCCGCACGCGCTCGCCGCGCTCGATTTCGAGCATTTCCTCATCCAGCCGATGGACTGCGCGGAGCGCACGGCGGCCCTCGAAGCCTCGATCGCCTTCGTCATGGCGAACCCGCGCTGGCGCCTCACCCTCCAGGCGCACAAGGCGGCGGGCCTGCGCTGAGGCGCTTGAAGCGAACCGGCCTTCCGGGACCGACACGCCCGGATCCAAGACCCACATTGGTCCGATACCCGCACACCCGTTCGGGCTGAGCCTGTCGAAGCCCTGTCCTTGTTCTTTCCGGGCGCTAGGAAGGGCAGGGCTTCGACAAGCTCAGTCCGAACGCTGTTCTGCAACCAGTCCGTTACGAAGCTGAACGCAGCCCCGCCCCTCAGCTCGCCGGCAGGGTGCCGGTGCAGCGGCGCAGGCGCTTGCCGCGCAGGCCCGCGCACGGATCGGTGAGGTTCAGGACCGGAAGGGCGGCGGGCAGCACCGCCCGCGCCATGGCGGAGCGGGGCACGTCGGGGAAGGGGACGAGCGCGTGCCGAAGCTCCCGCATCCGGGCCGCCGCGAACGGCGCGAGTTCGCCCTTGGGCAGCGCCAGCGCTTCCTTGGTGATGTTGGTCGCCGTCTGGCAGAAGATGAGCTGGGCCTGCAGCGTCGAGAAATTGTTGTAGGTCTGCGTCGAATAATCGTCGAACTGCCGCGGGCCGGCGACGGCGCCGTGGACCCGGCGGAAGTAGCCGGTCAGCGTCGTATAGGCGCTTGCGAGCTCGACCGAATGATGGGCGATGAAGGCATTGTAGTTCGGCACCGCGCGCAGATAGGCCGAGAACTGGCACTGGAGCGCGGCGACGTTCAGCCCCGAGCGCAGGTTCCAGAGCAGCGAGGCGCGATATTCGGCGGGCGTCGCGCCCGGTATCGCCACGCCGACCAGCGGATCGCTGCCCTCGATCGGGCCGCGCCGCAGGTCGGGCTCGTAGAGGTAGATCTGCGCGGAAGCGGGCTGCGCGAACGCTGCGGCGGCAAGCGCCGCGAGCGCGGACCTCGCCGCGATCTTCAAACAGGATCTTTTCATGCCACCCCCTTCTACGCGCTGCTACTCGGACACATCATTAACCAACACCGAGGGCTTATCCAGTTGCCGCGCGCCGCCCGTCGCGGCGGCGGCACGGTTCACCGGCTAAGCTGCTGGCTTACAAGAAAAAGGCCGCGCGTCAAACGGGCCCGCGCGGACTTTTCCGGGGCCGGCGCGGCTGGGCTCTCACATGCCGTTCGACGTGCCGCCCGCCGCATTGCCGCCCGCGTCACCGCCGGCCTTCGTGCCGGCGCCGTTGCCGGTCTCGCCGGTGCCGTTCACGTCGTTGCCGGCGTTCACCGGTTCCGCGCCATTGCCCATCGTCTCGACCGCGCTCGGATCGGCGGCGTTGCCGAAGCCGCTTTCGGCCGCGTTCATCGCCATATTGTTCTCTTCGCCGCCGCCGCCGCCGCAGGCGGAGAGGGCAAGGACCGCGCCGGCGGCAAGGGCAAGGGCGGCACGTGGCTTCGAGCGGCGCATGGGGGTTTCTCCTGTTGGCTCGGCCGGCGGGCACGGCCGTCCGGCACATGGCGGGATGAGGTGAAGCGGGAAGGGCCGATGCACGCCGCCCGGCGCCGCGGACGGCGGCGCCTGAAACGAGGAAGGGCCGCCGGGTTTCCCCCGCGGCCCTTCCAGATACACGAAAACCGCCGCTAGAAGCGGCGGTTCCTGGCAATTACATGCCGTTCGTGGTGTTGCCGCCCGTCATGCCGCCGGCGGAGTTGCCGCCCGTCATGCCGGCGTCGGTGCCGGTGGTGCCGCCGGTCGAGTTCATGTCGCTCGAGCCGTTCATGCCGCCGGTCATGCCGCCGTTCATGTCGGTGCCCATGCCGCCGTTCATGTCGGTCGTGCCGTTCATGTCGGTGGCGTTGAACACGTCGGTGCCCATGGCATTCGCGTCGCTCATGTTGTTGGTCTCGCCGCCGCCGCCGCAGGCGGAGACGAGGAGGGCAGCGCCGGCGATCATCGAGCCGGTCATAACTTTCGAAAGGATGTCACGCATTTCCTGAAACTCCCTAGATTGAGATTTGGTTGGGGTGCCCCCGTTTTTGCCAAATCGGATTGCACACTTATACGGAAAGGATACGGCCCTCAAGCCTTGCCTGTCCTCCCCTCGAGAGAAGACAGAAAACCACCGAGCCTGCGCCTCAGTGCCAGGTCGAAACGCGTCTGCCCGTCGGGCACTCCCATTTCGTCGAGGCTGGTCACCGGGAGGTCGCCAATACCGCATGGAACGATCCCTGAGAAGTGCGAAAGTTCAGGGCTCACGTTGATCGAGAAGCCGTGCATCGTCACCCAGCGGCGGACCCGCACGCCGATCGCGCCGACCTTGGCGAAGGTGCCGCCGCGGCGCACCCAGATGCCGATCCTCCCCTCCAGCCGCTCCGCCTCGACGCCGAGGTCCGCCAGGCTGTCGATCACCCAGCCTTCGAGGCTGTGGACGTAGCGGCGCACGTCGCGGCCCCTGCGCCCGAGATCGAGGAGGACGTAGCCGACGCGCTGGCCGGGGCCGTGATAGGTGTAGCGCCCGCCGCGGCCCGCATCGTAGACTGGAAAGCCTTGCGGGTTGAACAATTCCGCCGGGTCCGCGCTCGTGCCCGCGGTGTAGAGCGGGGGATGCTCGAGCAGCCAGACGAGCTCGCTCGCTTCGCCGGCGCGGATCGCCTCGGCGCGCGCTTCCATCGCAGTAAGCGCCTCGGGATAGGCGCTGCGCCCCGGCGTTTCGCGCCACTCGATCGCTTCGCCCTGCTCCATCCCCAGCGCCGTTAGGCCCGCTGCGGGCGCGCCGGCAAGGGCCGCGTTGCGCCGCTTCCTTCCATCGCGCATAGATCGGCGCGAACCGGGAGGCGACATTGGCGAAGCTATCATTGAACGACGCGTGGAACGACACGGCGGCATTCGTGAAACGGGAATGGCGGCTGCTCGTGCCCATCGCGCTGCTCCTCAACGCGCTGCCCATGGCCTTTGCGACGGCGCTCATGCCGTCGATCTCGCCGCAGAGCCCATTCCAGCCCGGCCTCTGGCTCCTCGCCATCCCGGTCGCCGCCTTCATCGGCATCGTCGGCAACGTCGCGATCTGCTGGCTGGCGATGAGCTCCGGCCGCAGCGTCGGCGAGGGGCTGAAGCGCGGGGTTGCGCGCTTCCTGCCGCTTTTCGCCCTTTACCTTCTCGTCGGCCTGGCGACGGGCCTCCTGTTCCTGATCGTGGCGGCGATCGCGGGCCTGCTCTTCTCGGGCCTCGACCCGCAGTCGCCCAGCCCCGGCGCGCTCGCCGGGCTCGGTCTCCTTCTTCTCCTGGTGATGGTCCCCGCTCTGCTCGTCCTTTCCGTGCGCCTGATGATGGCGGCGCCGGTCGCCGCGGCCGAGGAAGGCGGCCCGATCGCCATCCTGAAGCGCAGTCTTGCCCTGACCAGGCCCGTCTTCTGGCCGCTGCTCGGCTTCCTGATCCTCACCACCGTCCTGTCGCTCGTCGTCCAGAGGGTCGGGACCGCGATCGTGGGCATTCCGATCCTTCTCGTCGCCGGGCCCCCCCGGGAAGGGGGGATCAGCCAGGTCCTCCTCCTCCTCGTCGGCGCGGCGATCGCCACGGTGGTGACGGTGTACCTGACCACCATGGTGGCGCGCATCTATCTGCGCCTCGCCGGGCGGCCGAACGCCGACGTGTTCGCCTGACGCCTGCCTGAGGCCGCCCCGCGCGCGGCATCCCTCTGGACAGCGGGCGCGGGGCGCGTCAGGTTGCACGCCGAACGGCATAGGGGGCTATGGACATGGGCGATTTCACCATCGGGCGGGCGTGGGCGCTCGGCATTCAATTCATCAGGAGATCGCCGGCGGGCCATGCGATCCTGCTGATCCTGATGGCTTCGGTCGCGCCGGCGCTGATCCAGTTCGCGCTGATCGGCGGCGCGACGTCCATGATGAGCCCCGCCGCGTTTCAAAGCGGCGCGGGCGCCGCCGCGCTGATCGGCGGCGGCATCGCAATGATCGCGGCGGTGATCGCCACATATGTGCTGACGACCGGCGGCTACTTCGGCTCCTGGCGGCTCGGCCTCGGCCGCGACGCGGATGTCGGCCGCTCGGCGACTTACGGGCTGGTCGCGGGGCTCGCGGTCGTCGGCGTCTTCTTCGCCATCGGCCTCATAGGCTTCGCCCTGGTCCAGGTCCTGGGCTGGGTCGGCGGATTGCTGCTCGCGCTGATCATCCTGCCGTTGTTCATCGCTTTCTACTCGGTCCTGTTCGCAATGATGGGCATCGCCATGGTGGTGATGGGCCTGTTCATGCTCCTGTTCGGCGCGGCGGCCGGAGGCATGAACTCGGAAATGGGATCCATGGGCGCCGGATTCGCCGGCGTCGGCGCGATCATCATGGTGCCGCTGGGGCTGCTCTTCCTCTGGCTCGCGGCGCGCTTCTGCTGTGCGACGCCCGCCATGTCGAGCCGGGGGAGCCTCAACTTCCTGGAGGCGGTTCGCGAATCCTGGCACGCGACGGCGCCGCGGCAGGGGCGGATCATGCTCTATCTCGCTCTGGTCGGCCTTCTCTTCGGGCTCGTTTATCTGATCTTCGCCGGCATCCTGGCGGCCGCCGTCGGCGTCACGCTCGCGAGCGGGGGCGTGCCGAGCATGGGGATCGGAACGATGCTCCTCACGGTCGCGATGGGGATCCTGATGGCCTATGTGTCGGTGCTGGTGCCGGCGGGGATCTACCGCGCGGTGCAGCCGGACGTCGACGCTTCGGCTGCCGTGTTCGAATAAGGGCTCAACCGCCGGCCAGCGGGATCTGCGGCGCCGTTTCGCGCGGCAGGAGTCCCGCGAGGCGCGGATCGGGAAAGCTTTCGAACGCGCGGCGGTAAGGCCTGAACCCTGCCTTGAGATAGGAGGGGAGGGCGGCCGGATGGTCGAGCGAGCAGGTGTTGACGTGGACTCGCCCCACGCCCGGGCGCCATGCGAGCGCCAGCGCCTGCGCGAACAGCCAGCGCCCGAGCCCGCGCCCCGCCAGCTCCGGCACCAGCCCGAGGAAACGGATCAGGCACTCGCCCTCGCGCCGGAAATCGAGCTCCAGCATGCCGACCTCGATCCCGCGCCGGTCGACCGCCGCATGAACCTCCGCCACTTCGGCGAGCAAGGCCGCCTCGCTTATTGCGAGCCGCGAATACCAGAGCCAGTTCGCCCCCACCCGCTCGAACAGCAGCCGGTACTTGGCCGCATCCACCTCGCGCCACCGCGCCATCCGGAGCGGCGCGTCCGGCACCGGCGCGGGCTTCGGCCGCTCGGTCATCTCGAGAAAGGTGACGACGGCGCCGACATGGCCTGGGGGGATGTCGATGAGCGGCATGCCTCTCTCTCCTGCGGGTCGGCCGGGGCTGAGCGCCGGCCGGAGAAGGCGCGTTCTTTCGCCGAGCGGCGCCGCCTCCGCAAGAAGCGGCGGGCCGCATTTCGCCGCCGCTGCGCGAAACAAGAGCGCCGCCAGGCGTTGAGGCGAGAGGAGGAGATGGAGATACCATGGACATCGTCAATCTGCCGAGAGGCGAAATCGCCTCCGATGAAAGCGACTGCATCCGCATCCAGGAGCTGCCGACCGGCGCCTTCAGCCTGAACGGATCCGTCCTTTTCAGGTGCGGCGATTCCGAAGTCGCCGAGTCCGTCTCGCTGATCGGCGGCGAAACGTATGAAAGCTACGAGGATGCCGAGTCCGCCGGCCTGGCCTGGGCCAGCGAGCATTGCGCCGAACGCCTCTATGTCTGCCGATCGAACGGCACGAAGCCTTTGCCTGAACTGCCCTAGCCGCGCCGTACACCGGTCGCGGGAACGGAGGCATCGAGGCCCGCAGCGACCTCGTCGCGGCTCCGCGGTGGCGGGCCGGCGGGTTGCTCCCATCGGGGAAACGGCGCAGGCTTGGCGAACCAGCGCCGGAGGCTCTCGATTTCGTTCCTCATACGCCCTGCCCGCATCGACGATGTACGCGCGATGACAACGCTCATCGAGCAGCGCCGAGAACAATATGAGCGGGTTCAGCCGGTTTTCTGGAAGCGCGCCGCCCGTTCGGCTTCGACGACGCGGTGGTTCTACACGTCGCTACTCATCCTCGCGCGGCACAAGCTCGTTCTGGTCGCCGACCGGGACGGTGGCCTGCTCGGCTTCCTGATCGCGAGGCGCGTTCGCACGCCGCCGGTGTACAGTCCGGGCGGGCCGACCGCGATCGTCGACGATTTCTGTGTGAAGCACCCCGAGGACTGGATGGCGGTCGGCGGTGCGCTTCTGGCCGAAGCCCGCGCGCTTGGCCGCAAGGCGGGCTGGAGCCAGATCGTCGTCGTCTGCGGGGCGGAGGACGAGCCGAAGGCGGCGTTCCTGCGCGCGACGGACCTCGCCGTGGTGACGAACTGGTGGCGTGGGGCAGCTTGAGTCCGGCCCGGCGTGTCGCTCCTGACCTCCGGAGCGGCGAGACGCTTTGTCCCGACCCTGGCGGTCACCCCCAGGTGGCGAGCGGGGGGAGGCTCATCAGGATGGCGTCGACGTTACCGCCGGTCTTGAGGCCGAACAGGGTGCCGCGGTCGTAGATCAGGTTGAACTCGGCGTAGCGGCCGCGCCATTCGAGCTGCCTCGCCTTGTCGGCTTCGGTGAAATCGCTTCCCATCCGGCGGCGGACGATGCGGGGGTAGACGTCGAGGAACGCTTCGCCGACGTCGCGGGTGAAGCCGAAATGCTCGTCGAACGTGCCGCCCTCGCCGGGCGCCTTGCACTCGAGATGGTCGTAGAAGATGCCGCCGACGCCGCGGTGGACGCCGCGGTGCGGGATGAAGAAATACTCCTCCGCCCATTTCGAGAAGCGCTCGTAATAGGTCTGGTCGTGGGCGGCGCAGGCGGCGCGCAGGCGCGCGTGGAAGTCCGCCGTGTCTTCCTCATAGGGGATGGGCGGGTTCAAGTCCGCGCCGCCGCCGAACCAGCGCTTCGTCGTGGCGAGGAATCGGGTGTTCATGTGGACGGCGGGCACGTGCGGGTTCGCCATGTGGGCGACGAGGCTGATTCCGGTGGCGAAGAAGCGGGGGTCGTCCTCCGCGCCCATGATCGACTTGGCGAAATCCGGGTTGAAGCGGCCGAAGACGGTGGAAACGTTCACGCCCACCTTTTCGAACACCTTGCCCTTCATCACGCCGCGCACGCCGCCGCCGCCCGGGCCGCCCGCATCGTCGGCGCGCTCCCAGGGGAGAAAGGCGAAGCGTCCGTCCGAGCCGGCTTCCGCTTCGATCGCTTCGAATTCGGCGCAGATGCGGTCGCGCAAGGCCTCGAACCAGGTTCGCGCCGCCTGCTGTTCGTGATCGAGCTCGTGCATGCCGACGCCGTTGCCGCGCCCGGCCGCCGCTGGCAAGCTTTAGCCGGCGTCCGTCTCGTCCTCGCCGGCGTCGGGACCGCCGGTCGCCGGAATGTCCGTATTGTCGCCGTCTTCCATGCCGAAGCGTGTGGTTCCGCCTTCGCCGCCCTGCTGCGGCCGGCTCTCGCCGCCGTTCTTCCCGGTGTCCTGCATGCTGATCCTCCTGCTGCCTACGGACGCTCCAACATCCGGAAGCGCGTCAGGTTCAGCGGCGGACGAGGTGCGGCACCTCCATGCCCTCGACGGCGCGCCCGAACAGGAAGCCCTGGCCGAGCGTGCAGCCCTTGCCGCACAGGAACAGCTTCTGCGCTTCCGTTTCCACGCCTTCGGCGATGACGTCGATGGCAAGGCTCCCGGCAAGGTCGATGACGGCGGTGACGATGGCGCCGATCTCCGGCTCGTCCAGCATCTTGGAGACGAAGGAGCGGTCGATCTTGACCACGTCGACCGGAAAATCGCGCAGGTGCGAGAGCGAGGAATAGCCGGTACCGAAATCGTCGAGCGAGATGCGCACCCCCGCCTGGTTGAGCTGGCGGAGCGCGCGGCTCACATATTCCGTGCCGCGGTCGAGGAAGACGTGCTCCGTCACTTCCACTTCGAGGAGCTCGGGCGGAAGGCCGTGCCGCTCGACGCGGCCGAGAAAGCGCTCCGCGAAATCGTCGCGCAGGAACTCGGCCGGCGCCGCGTTGATCGAGACCGTCCCGAAATCGAGCCCGCCGCGCCGCCAGCCCTGCATCTCGGCGAACACGCTTTCCTGCATCAGCTCGCCGATCTTGGAGGCGAGCTCGTAATCCTTGAACGCTTCCGCCACCGTGTCGGGCGGAAGGATGCCGCGCGCCGGATGCCTGAGCCGCAGCAACGCCTCGAAGCCGCGCACCCGCCCGCTGGCGAGGTCCACCTTCTGCTGGAAGTGCGGAACCACCGACTTTTCGTTGACGAAGATCCGCGCCAGGCTGAGCTGCGAAGCGACCTTCTGCGCTTCGGCGCGCATATGGCTGTGGAACATCCGCGTCCCCCCGCGCCCCGAGCCCTTCAGCGCGTAGAGCGCCGTGTCGGCATTCTTGAAGAGTTCGTGCGCGCTCTGCCCGTCTTCGGGGAACATCGCCCCGCCGATGCTTGCGCCGGCGCTCAATGCCCGCCCTTCGAAGCTGATCGGCGCGCCGAGCCGCTTCAGGATCGATTCGCCCGCCGTCAGCAGGTCCGCATGGCTGGTGACGCCGTGGAGGATCACCGCGAACTCGTCGCCGCCGAGCCGCGCCACGAGATCGCTCCCCCTGACCGAACTCTTCAGCCGCTGCCCGAACGTCTTCAAAAGCTGGTCGCCCGCCGCGTGGCCGAGCGTGTCGTTGACGTGCTTGAAATGGTCGAGATCGATGAGGAGCAGCCCAAGCGCCTCGCCCGATTCCATCGCGCGGATGGTGGCCGCCTGGAGATGCGCCTGGAAGGAACGGCGGTTGGGGAGCGAGGTCAGCGCGTCATGCTCGCTCGCCCACCTGAACTGCTCCGAAGCCTCCCGCTGCGCCGTGATGTCCCGCGAGATCGAAAGCAGCCGCACCACCTTCCCGTCCTCGTCGAACATCGGGCTGACCAGCACGTCCCACCAGCGCGGGCTCCCCTTGGCGGTCGGGCAGAAGCCGGTGAACCGCGACGTCCGCCCCGCCGCGCCTTCCGCCACCGCATGCGCCACCGTCGCCCGGCTCGCCTCGGGCCAGAGCGCCGCCCAGTTGCGCGCCCGCACCGCTTCGAAGCCGGCAAGCTCCAGCGCCCGCACCCCCGGCGCGTTCATGAGCTGGAGGTGCCCGTCCGTGCTGACGATCTTGATGCAGTCCACGCTCGCCTCGAGGATCGAGCGGTGCAGCGCCTCGCTGTCCCGCCGCGCCTCCTCCGAGAGCACCTGCGCGTGAATGTCGGTGCACGTCCCGTACCAGCGCACGATCTCCCCCGCCGCATCCCGCTCCGGCAAGGCCCGCGCAAGCACCCAGCGATAGCCGCCGCCGGCCGATTTCAGCCGGTACCGGATCTCGTAGGGCGCGCCGGTCTCCAGCGAATGGCGCCACAGCGCCCAGGCCCGCTCCCGGTCGTCCTCGTGGAACATGTCGTTCCAGCCGTCGCCGTCGGTGGTTCCTTCCTCGGCGCCGGTGAATTTGTACCAGGAGGGGCTGTAATAATCGTGGTGGCCGTCCGGGAGCGTCGACCAGATCATCTGCGGGATGTGGTCGATCGTCTTGCGCAGCCCCGCTTCCGCCTGGAGCAGCTTCTCCTCGGCGCCGACCCGGTCGTGAATGTCGGTGCACGTCCCGCACCAGCCGATGACCGCGCCGCCGGCCACCTCCGCCGCGGCCTCCGCCAGCATCCAGCGATACTCGCCCGAAGCGCTCCTCAGCCTGTATTCGTCGCGAAACGGCTCCCCCGAAGCCGCCGACCGGAACCACGACGCGACGATCCTGTCCCAATCCTCCGGATGCACCGCCGCCGCCCAGCCCGCCCCGATGTCCCCGCCCGGTGGCCCGCCGGTGAACTCGTACCAGGCCTTGTTGAGAAAGGTGCACGCCCGGTCCGGCGCCGAAGTCCACACGATCTGCGGCACGGCATCGAGGATCGAGGCGAGAAACGTCGAATTCGGGATCTGAAGCACGAAAACCAACCCCCCGGTCGGATGGCGCCTTATGCCATGATGCGATGTAGAAGGCCGCCGTTAACCCTTCGTCACTGGCGACCTGCGGGAACCACGCATGGCCCGAAGGCGGGGGTGGGCAGCGACGCCGCGCCACCTTCCGATCGTTTCAGGAAAAAAGCGCTTTCAAATTTGTACCAGATATGTTCCTGCTGCTAAGCATGAGCACGCCGCCCACCCCCAAGCGCCCGCAGCGCTTCATCGACGCCGCCGCGAAGGCGACCTTCATCGCCGTCCTCGTCCGCGGCGCCCGCCGCGAGGACGCGGCCGACGAAGCCGGCTTCAGCCTCATGGGCTTCTACAACGCCCGCAGCCGCGATCCCGCCTTCGCCGCCGCCTGGGCCGAAGCGCTCGCCCTCCCGCCCGCCGCCGACCGGCGCACCCAGGCCTACGAAGCCCGCGATGCCGCCGCCGCCGCGCAAGCCCGCGGCGAAGTCCGCATCGCCTCGGCCAACCGCCGCCTCTACCAGCGCCGCCGCCGCCGCAACGTCCGCTTCACTGAGGTGCGCCGCGAAACCTTCCTCACCCACTTCGCGACCGATTGCGACACCGCCGCCGCCGCCGCGGCCGCGGGCGTGTCGGTCTCGACGGTCAGCTACCATGTCCGCAAAGACCCAGCCTTCGCCGAAGCGTACCGCGACGCGCTCGCTCTGGGCTATGCCAATCTCGAAGCCGAAGTCGTCCGCCAGCGCATCGCCGCCCAGGCGAAGCTGCGCGCCGCGATCGAAGCCTCCGGCGAGCGCGCCGTGCCCCAAGTCGAAGCGGATGCGGGCGCCGAGTTCGACCGCATCATGAAGCTCCTCGCCCGCCACGACCGCAAGCCCCGCCGCGTCGAGCGCGGCTTCAAGCCCGGCGGCCGGCGCCAGGCCCGCACCTTCGACCAGGCCATCAAGGAACTCGACAAAAAACTCCGCGCGCTGGGCCTGCGCACCGACAGGCCGGTGCCGCCGGCAATCGACGCGCGGGATTGAAGGGGCAGGGGAGTAACACACGTGGTCCGGGCGAAGGCCCGGACCTCAGCGGGTGAAAAGCAAAAGCCGCCATGCAGCGCTCCGCACCTACCCACCCAGCCGAACCAGATCCTCCATCAACACCTCGAGACAATCCCGCTTCATCCGCCCCAGCTCCTGCAGCCCCGCCGCGCGCATGATCCCGATCTTCTCCCGAACCGCCTCGATCCCCGGCGCCGGAGTCAGCGCCACCGCCACCGCCGCATCCTGCATCGGGTCCGTACACCGCGCCCAATAAGCCTCCTCGGCCTCGTCCATCCGCCGCCAGGCCGCCTCCGCCTCCGCACCGCCCTCCGCGGAAACCCGCGCCGCCTTCCAGCTCCCGAACCGCGCCGCCAGCGCCTCCGTCTCCCGCCCGTACCGCGCGTTCGCCGCCCGGAACCACCCCGTCTCCGCCGCCGCCTCGGCCTCGGCCGCGATCCGCCGGTACCGCGCAAGCCTGCACTCCCACAGCCGCCGGGCAGGGGAGGGGTGAGCAGGGGAAGGATGATCGGGAACGGCCGCAGCCGCCGCGCCTGCGCCAAGCAGCACGGGAACCGCCGCCGCGGCGCCTAGGACGCGCCTCCGGCTGATGCTAGACACAGGCGCAGCCATCGTCACCTCCACATAAGGTGGTCATGGTCAGAGCCGGGAGGAAGTTGGCGCTTCCTCTCGGCTCGCGGCGTCGATAACACTGGCAGGTGAACGATACAAGTCGCGATAACACGAACCTCCGAAAAAGGCGTCCGGCGCAAACCGGCACGTTCATCGGCACCCGCGTTCAGCCGGATTTGCTCAAGCAGATCGACGAATGGCGGAAGGAGGAGCCGGACCTGCCTACGAGGCCGGAGGCGATAAGGCGGCTCGTGATGAAGGGGCTTTGGAGCAAATAGCTCTATTCCACGAGCCTCATCGCGAGCACTGATAACACCAATTTGTCACCTGATGCACATTCACCAGAACCTTGCTCGTTCAATTTTCCTGAACCAAGCCGCTCCGGGCCTTTGCTCTACGTTGTGGCCGACACAGCCCCGGGTGGCGAGGCGTTTCGAGGAACGGGAGCAGAGAGAATCCGACGCGCTTTGAGACGCCCGACACGGATGCTTGGCGATAAGAAATTTTAGCCCACGCCGCTAGCGTCGGCGGCACTCGCCGTGACTGCCGTGAATACGGGTTGGTGCCCATTGCGCCCGTGTCCCGCAGATGCGCCATCAGCGCGGACGAAGTAACGGAGGTGGGTCGTCATTCCTGAGCAGGACATGGCGCCCGTCGCGACAGGAGAGTACAAAGCCGCCCCGTCCCACCCATAGGATCGCATAGGTTTCGCGGCAATTCGTCGGCAGAACGCTTGTGTTCGTAAATTCAAGGCTTTTATAGCCTGATACCGTCCAAGCTGACACACCTGCCGCGCACAAGCAGGCGTAAAATGGGAGTAGTGCGGTCATGGGCCGCATATACGGGATAATCATCCGTAACTTGGCCTTCGAGGCGGCTAAAGCAACGTAGTACTGCAAAACCGACGATGCTATCACGATCAAAGCAACTGCGTATTTAGCATTGCTTTGTCTCACAATCCCGGGAAAATAAAACAATAAAGTGGCGCTAGGGGCAACAGCCAACAGCGCGAACAGAAATCCCTTTCGCAGCTGTCCAACGAATAGCGGGTCTGTCGCGGAGGCGACGTTGGTTAGCATCATAGTCACGGGTGGGGTAAGAAGTATAAACCCTGAAATGACCACTGCCGCGAAGAGTCTCGCTCCGCCGAGTACGACGTCCTCCACGGATGCAATCGCGGCGTAATCGAGCCCCCACAAGGCAAACAGGCCTATCTGTATCACGGCAGAAGCAAGGAAGCTCGTTGCAGCCGCTGCCGACGCGATCTCTGCAAAAAACTTTAGGTTGCGGTTCACGGCGCTACCCCCCCCCAAAGCGATGTATGGTCAATATAGACTACGCACCATACCACGCATTCGTAGGAAAGGTGCCGCGGCACCCCACTGCGTCGCACGCATTCAAATTGCGCTGAGAGTTAGTTAGCCGTGGCGGCAGAGTAACCAGTGCGACGCGTTCGCTGCTCCTGGCAGCCGGAGGCAACGCGTCAGTCACCGCCCAGACCCACCTGCCTTAACGCCTCCGCCACTCCGATCCCCGCCGCCACCGCCAGGTTCAACGACCGTGTGCCCTCCACCTGCGGGATTCGCACCCTCAGGTCCGCGCGCGCATGCACCTCGGCCGGGGCGCCGCGGCTTTCGGAGCCGAAGAGGAGGGTGTCGGTGGGGTCGAAGCGCGCTTCGGGGAGGGGGAGGGCGTCGGGGGCGGTGGTGAAGAGGATGAGGCGGGCTTCGACGCCCGCTTCGAAGGCGGTCCAGTCGGGGTGGCGCTTCACTTCGGCCATGGCGGCATAGTCCATGCCGGCGCGTTTCAGGGCGCGGTCGGAGAAGGGGAAGCCGCAGGGCTCTATGATGTCCACCGGCACGCCGAAGCAGGCGGCGAGGCGCAGGATGGTGCCGACATTGCCGGCCTGGTCGGGCTGATAAAGCGCAAGTCGCATCCCGCCGTCATTGCGAGGAGCGAGGCGACGAAGCAATCCAGTCTGACTCGTCAGCGCGCGTTTGAAGATCTCACCTCGCTCAATCCTCATTCCCGCGAAAGCGGGAATCCAGCGGGCGTTCGTTGAAGGCGGCGAGGGCAGGAACGCTGAACTGGATTCCCGCTTTCGCGGGAAGGACGGGGAAGCGCGGAGCAAGCCGGAAACATTCAGCGCCCGCTTTCCGCACCGGGCCCTCCGCGTCTCCGCGCCTCCGCGCGAACAAACGGGAGGACCAGCACCGCTCCGCCGTCACCTGATCCGCACCGTTGCCCACCCCTCCGCCTCCGTGCCAAGGCCGCCCCTCCAGCCACCGCGCCGCCCCCTCCGCAAGCCCCCAACAACGCGCCCCGCCCGCTGGCGGAAAATGCTGTTGGCAAATGGCGCGCCACGCGGCTATCAGGCGCCGCGAGCCGCCAGGGGGTGGGAGTTTCTCCCGCACCCGGCGCGGCACGTGTGGCGTTTTTTCGCGCTTTTCCCTTGGCGGGGCGATGTCACGCACTCCTGTTTGGATCGCTGAAGGTTTCTATGGCGACGGATGATCACAAGACGGAGCTCGCGGCTCCACATGGCGGGCCTGCCCCGGCAGACCACCACGCGGAAGGCGGCGTGCGCCGCCGCGACTTCCTCAACATCGCCGCGGTCGCCGCGGGCGGCATGGGCGTGGCGGCGGTCGCTTATCCGCTCGTCAACCAGATGAACCCGTCGGCGGACGTGCTGGCTTTGGCCTCGATCGACGTCGACGTGTCCGCGATTCAGCCGGGCCAGGCGATCAAGACGATCTGGCGCAAGCAGCCGATCTTCATCCGCCATCTGACTGCGGCCGAGATCCAGGCCGCGAACCAGGTGGACGTGGGCGGGCTTCGCGATCCGCAGTCGCTCGCCGACCGCACCGCCGAAGGCAAGCCGCAGTGGCTGATCACGCTCGGCGTCTGCACCCACTTGGGCTGCGTGCCGCTGGGCACGGCCGAGGGCGAGAATCGCGGCGACTATCAGGGCTATTTCTGCCCCTGCCACGGATCGCATTACGATACGGCGGGCCGCATCCGCCGCGGCCCGGCGCCGACCAATCTGGAAGTGCCGGAATACGAATTCACGACGGACACCACGGTCCGGATCGGTTGAGGTAGCAGACGATGGCGTTTCACTGGGCGCAAGCATACGAACCCAAGTCCGGCTTCATGCGCTGGATCGATCAGCGGCTGCCGCTGCCGCGCCTCGTCTACGGGGCGGTGGGCGGCGGCTATCCGGTGCCGCGCAACCTCAATCACTTCTGGAATTTCGGAGTCCTCGCCGGGATCGCGCTGACGCTGCAGATCGTCACCGGCATCGTGCTCGCCATGCATTACAATGCGAATGCGGACACGGCCTTCCAGTCGGTCGAGCACATCATGCGCAACGTGAACCAGGGCTGGTTCCTGCGCTATGCCCATGCCAACGGGGCGAGCTTCTTCTTCATCGTCACCTACATCCACATCTTCCGCGGCCTTTATTACGGCTCCTACAAGGCGCCGCGCGAGATGGTGTGGCTGCTCGGCCTCGTCATCTTCCTCCTGATGATGGCGACGGCGTTCATGGGCTACGTCCTTCCCTGGGGGCAGATGAGCTTCTGGGGCGCAAAGGTCATCACCGGCCTGTTCGGCGCCATTCCGCTCGTCGGCGAGTCGCTCCAGACCTGGCTGCTGGGCAGCTTCGCGCCGGACCAGTCGACGCTGACGCGCTTCTTCTCACTCCATTATCTGCTGCCCTTCGTGATCGCGGGCGTGATCATCCTCCACATCTGGGCGCTGCACATTCCGGGCTCGGGCAACCCCACCGGCGTCGACGTCAAGACGCCGCAGGATACGCTCCCCTTCCATCCGTACTATACGGCGAAGGACGGCTTCGGCATCGCGATCTTCATGCTGCTGCTCGCGCTCGTCATCTTCTACGCGCCCAATTATCTGGGCCACGCCGACAACTACATCCCGGCGAACCCGCTCGCGACTCCGGCCGAGATCGTTCCGGAATGGTATTTCTGGCCCTTCTACGCGATTCTTCGCGCCTTCACGGTGGACTTCATCCTGCCGGCGAAGCTGTGGGGCGTGATCGCCATGTTCGGCGCCATCATCCTCCTCTTCTTCCTCTCCTGGCTCGATCCGTCGCCGGTGCGCTCGGGCAATTACCGGCCGACGTTCCGGATCTTCTTCTGGGTGCTGGTCGTGGACATCCTGATCCTGGGCTATGTCGGCGGCAAGCCGGCCGAGCAGCCCTATGTGATGATCAGCCAGCTCGGCACGATCTATTACTTTGCCCATTTTCTAATAATTTTGCCGATCCTGTCGAAAACCGAAAGGACGCTGCCGCTGCCGAGCTCGATTTCGGCCAGCGTGCTTCATGGCGAGGCCGGGGAATCGGCGCCCTACGGCACGCGCCCGGCGGCGGGGACGGGGACGACGGGGACGACGACGACAGACGGCGGCGGCTCCCAGCCGCAGCCGGCGCATTAAGGGATAGTTTCGGACATGGTTCGTTTGTTGGGCATCCTGGTCGGGTTCGGCTTCGTCCTGGTGGCGACGGTGTCGCTGTTCTGGGACACGTACGCCTATATGACCACGGAGCATCATGAGACGCCCGAGCACGCGTTCCACGAGCATCCGCGCAACATCTCCTTCTCGACGGACGGGCCGTTCGGCAAGTTCGACAACCAGCAGCTTCAGCGCGGCTTCCAGGTCTACCGCGAAGTCTGCGCGAGCTGCCACAGCATCAACTACGTCGCGTTCCGCAACCTGAGCGAGATCGGCTACAACGAAGCCGAAGTCCGCAAGATCGCGTCCGAATTCCAGGTGCCGGACGTCAATCCGGAGACCGGCGAGGCGGCGACCCGCCCCGGCCTTCCCGCCGACCGCTTCCCGCTCGCCTATCCGAACGACGTCGCCGCGCGCGCCGCCAACAACAATGCGCTGCCGCCCGATCTGTCGCTGATCGTCAAGGCGCGCCACGGCGGGGCGGAATATATCTCCTCGCTGCTGACCGGCTACCGCAACCCCCAGACCTACCGGAACCATGACGGCGAAGCGCTTCCCGAAGAAGCCCGGCCGGGGCAGGGGCTGCACTTCAACCCCTATTTCCCGAATTTGAACATCGCCATGCCGCCGCCGATCACGCGCAACGGCCAGGTCGAATATGCCGACGGCACGCCGGCGACGATCGAGCAGATGGCGAACGACGTTTCCGCCTTCTTGACCTGGACGGCCGAGCCGAACCTCCAGCGCCGCCACCGCGCCGGTCTTGCGATCACCATCTTCCTGATCTTCGCCTCCATCCTCTCCTACCTCGCCTACAAGAACGTCTGGTCGACGGCGAAGCGCACCGTCCGCGTGGCGGGCCCGCTCGATCCCGAGAACATGGCCAAAAGCGACGCGGCGAAGCGCGACGCGGGGATTGCGGGGTAATCGGGGCCTCCCGTTCGATGTGGGAGGGGTAGATGAGCGAGACGTCATCCCGGCGAAGGCCGGGATCTCAGCGGGTGAAAAGTGCCGGGCACATGCAGGGCACCTTGCCGGAGCGCTGCACTCCCGCTGCGCTTTTCACCCCCTGAGGTCCCGGCCTCCGCCGGGACGACGTGCGTTGCCCCGCCAGCCCTGAGCCGCTCGCACCACGGCGCCCCCACTCATTACGCCCGAGGAACCCGGCACAAGCTCGTCCGTTTTCAGCCGGTTTCGCCTTTCACGCGTTCTCGGGAGCCTGTTCGCGATGTCCTTCCGCCGCCTCCGCATCGCCGCCCTCGCCATCGCCTCCTCGCTGCCGTTGGGCGCCTGCGCCTATGGCGACGGCTACGGCTATGGGGGCGTTTCGGTGGGAGTCGGCTACGGCGGGGGCTACGGCGGGGGCTATTGCGACCCGTACTATGACGATTGCTACGGCAGCGGCTACGGATATAGCGACCCGTGGTACGGCTGGTACGACAATTATTATTATCCGGGCTACGGCATCTACGTCTACGACACCTATCGTCGGCCGTACCGCTGGAACGACCATCAGCGCCATTATTGGGAAGGCCGCCGCGGCCGCTATGCCGGGCGCAACTGGAACGACCGGCGTTGGGAGCGCTGGGACGGATGGGACCGCAGCGATCGCCGCGAATGGCGCGACGACCGGGGCGAATGGCGCGAGGACCGGCGCGAGATGCGCGGCAATTACCGCGACTATCGCCGCGACCGGCGCGACGACGACCGCGAATTCCGTCAGGAGCGGCGCGACGATCGCGGCGCCTTCCGCCGCGGCGAAGTGACGCCCGAGCAGTTCCGCCAGGACCGGCGCGAAGACCGCCGCGACTATCGCCGCGAGCAGCGCCAGGACGGCCGCAGCCTCCGCCGCGAAAACCGCCGCGACCGCCGGGATTGAGGCTCAGCCGGCCGCCGGGCGCCGGCGCATCAGGACGATGGAGGTGAAGGTCAGCACCGGCACGTCGTCCTGATTGGTGACGGTGCATTCAGAGCGGAAGGAGCCGATGTCCGGCTTGGAGCGGGACGGCTTCGTTTCAATGATCTTGGTGCGCACGTGGAGCGTGTCGCCCGGAAAAACCGGCTTCAGCCAGCGCAGATCGTCGACGCCCGGCGAGCCGAGCCCCGCCTGCTCGCTTTCGACCACGCTGCGCGCGATCACCGCCATGGTCATTGCGCAGGTATGCCAGCCGCTCGCCGCCAGCCGTCCGAAATGAGTCTTCGCCGCCGCTTCGTCCGAAAGGTGGAAGGGCTGCGGATCGAACTTGCGCGCGAACTCGATCACCTCCTCGCGCGTGACCTCGTAGCTCCCGAGATAAGCCTCGTCGCCGACGGTGAGATCCTCGAGATAGATCATGCCCGCACCCTCCTCCTGAGGCGCAAAGCAGTAGCAGATTGAAACCATCTTGCCAGCCTCAGCGCGGCGCTGCTCAATGCGCGTCCGAACCTCCGGTCGGGAGCAGCCAGGCGATGCCGTCGGCGAAGATGATTTCCCACATCGTCCGGCTGTGGCCGCCCACGAAGGTGCGGTAGCGAACGTCGGCGCCCGCCCGGCGGGCCGTGTCTGCGGCGCGCTCGGTCGTCGCGACGAATTCCGGCTCGAACAGGCCGGCGCCGGCATAGATGCGCGCGTTCGCCAGCCGCCCGGCGGCGTCTGCGGTCGCCGCGGAGCCGGAAGACATGGCGATCACTCCGCCGAACAGGTCCGGGCGCATCGCGGCCGCAGCCAATGCCCAGCTCGCGCCGTTCGAATGGCCGGCCGCGATCCTGTCCTCTCGCCGCCGCGACACAGGGTAGCGGCTCTCGATGAGCGGGATGATTTCGTCGGCGACGAACATCATGTGGCGCGCGAACCAGGTTCCGGCTTGCGAGCCTTCGAGGTCGAGCAGATATTCGAGGCCGCGCCGGTCGCAGCGCTCGGCGCCGCATGCGATCTCGCCGCGACCGGGGGAAAGTCCGACAACGATCGCCCGGCGGGCGCGTCCCTCACGGGCCGCGGCTTCCGCGAGCGGCGCGTAGAACACGGTCGCCTGATCGGTGAGGTAGACGAGGGGCAGTTGCTCGCCCGGAGCGATGTCGGGCGGCAGGTAGACGCTCACCCACCGTTCCTCGCCGAGCGCATCCGAACGGTGTTGGAAGGTTTCGATCCGGCCGGCGAGCGGTTCGGCGCGGGCAGGGGCGGGCGGTGCGCGGACGCCGCGGATCGGAATGGGGATCGGGGGCCGGCGCGAGGGCAGATGCATGACGTCGAGCAGCGCCTCGTCGGCCCGCGGGACTCGGACGGTGATCGCCTGAAGGTCCGTGCCGCCGATCGGCTCCAGCGGCATCTGGATCGCGCAGCAGAGGCTCGCCGCTGCGCCTTCGGGCGGGCGGGCAATGAGGGTCAGCCGGTCGCCGACCATCCACCAGGCCTGGTCCGCATTCCCGAGCAACGCAGCGAGCGCCGGGGGCGCAACGGCGGTCGGCAATGTGCAGGGCCGCTCGACGGGTGCGCCGGCGGAGCGGCAGCGCCCGCGCTCGATCTCCGGCGGCACGGGGGCCGCCAGCATCGAAGACAGGAGAAAGGCCAGCATGGGCGCGAGCTTATCAGGCGCCGCCGCCCTGGCAATGCACGCCCTTCAGGCGCTGGCCTCATTCAGCGCGGCAATCTGCTCCGCCGTGAGCTCCAGCTCCAGGCTGCCGAGGAGTTCGCCCAGTTGCTCAACCGTGCGGGCGCTGGCGAGGGGGGCGGTGACGGTCGGCTGGGCGGCCGCCCAGGCGAGCGCCACCTGCGCTGGCGTGGCGCCGGTCTCGGCGGCGACCTCGTCCATGGCGGCGAGGATGCGCGGGCCGTTGCCGGCGATATATTCCTCCACGCGATCCCCTCGGACGCTCTTCCCCACGTCTGCTGCCGTGCGGTACTTGCCGGTCAGATAGCCGTTGGCGAGGGCGAAGAAGGCGCACATGCCGAGGCCGTGGCGGGCGACCACGTCCCGAAGGCCTTCTTCGTAGCGCGGGCGCTCGACGAGGCTGTACCAGGTCTGGAGCACGCAGTAGCCGGTCCAGCCGCCGGCCTCCGCCACGCCCATCGCCTGCTCCAGCCGCTCGGCCGAAATCTGGGAAGCGCCGAGCGCGCGGACCTTGCCGGCCTTCACCAAGCCGTCGAACGCTTCCAGCGTTTCTTCGAGCGGCGTTTCCGTCTCGTCGCGGTGGGCGTAGTAGAGATCGACATGGTCGGTGCCGAGGCGCTTCAGCGAGCCGTCGATCGCGCGGGCCACGTTGGCCGCGCCGAGGCCTCCGTCGAAGCCGACCTTGGTCGCGATCAGCACGTCGTCGCGGCGGCCGCGGCGCTTCAGCCAGTTGCCGATGATCGTTTCCGATTCGCCGCCTTTATTGCCCGGCGCCCAAGCGGAATAGGTGTCGGCCGTGTCGACCATCGTGCCGCCGGCCGCGACGAAACGGTCGAGGAGGCCGAAGCTCGTAGCCTCGTCGGCCGTCCAGCCGAAGACGTTGCCGCCGAAGATGAGGGGAGGGGTCGCGAGCCCGCTGTTGCCGAGTCGTTTCATAAGACAGTCATTGCGAGGAGCGAAGCGACGAAGCAATCCAGTGGATGTCGGAGCCCCGCACAGCCGCCCGCTGGATTGCTTCGCTCCGCTCGCAATGACGGCTGGGGCGCATGTTTATGCCTCGCGTCACACGTTGAAGCGGAAGAGCATGACGTCGCCGTCCTGGACGACATAGTCCTTGCCTTCCGAGCGGAGCTTTCCGGCTTCGCGGGCGCCCGCTTCGCCATTGAAAGTCATGTAATCGTCGAATGCGATGGTTTCTGCGCGGATGAAGCCGCGCTCGAAATCGGTGTGGATGACTCCGGCGGCCTGGGGCGCGCGGGCGCCTTTCTCCACCGTCCAGGCGCGCGATTCCTTGGGGCCGGCGGTGAAGAAGGTGATGAGGTGGAGGAGGTCGTAGCCGGCGCGGATGACTCGGGCGAGGCCGGTCTCGACGAGGCCGAGATCGGAAAGGAATTCGCCCCGGTCTTCCGGCGCCATGGTGACGATCTCCGCCTCGATCGCCGCCGAGACGATGACGGCGCGCGCATCCTCGGCCGCCGCTTTCTCGAAGACGCGGGCGCTGTGGGCATTGCCCTCGGCGGCGTCGCCCTCGTCGACGTTGCAGACGTAGAGCACGGGCTTGGCGGTGAGGAGCTGGGCGCGCTCGAAGGCGAGCTTTTCCTCCGCGTCCCGCGGCTGAACGAGGCGGGCGGGCTTGGAATCGCGCAGCAGCTCCAGCGCCTGGCCGAGGACGGACGCCTGGACCTTTGCCTCCTTGTCGCCCTGCGTCGCCTTCTTGGCGAGGGCGGGGACTCGCTTTTCGAGGCTTTCGAGGTCGGCGAGCATGAGCTCGGTCTCGACCGTTTCGGCGTCCGCGATCGGATCGACCCGGCCTTCGACATGGGTCACGTCGCCGCCCTCGAAGCAGCGCAGGACGTGGACGATGGCGTCCACTTCGCGGATGTTGCCGAGGAACTGGTTGCCGAGCCCTTCGCCCTTGGACGCGCCGCGCACGAGGCCGGCGATGTCGACGAATTCGAGCTGCGTCTCGATCTTGGTCGCGGATTTCGCGACCTCCTGAAGCTTGTCGAGCCGCGGATCGGGGACGGCGACGCGCCCGACATTGGGCTCGATCGTGCAGAAGGGATAGTTCGCCGCCTGCGCCGCCGCCGTTTCGGTCAGCGCATTGAACAAGGTGGACTTGCCGACATTGGGCAGCCCGACAATCCCGCAACGAAAACCCACTCGATCACTCCATAGGAAAGGCGCGCGCAGCTTCTGCGGCGGCAGCCCGCCCGTTAGCCGCTGCCGCGCCCCAAGGCCAGCGCGCAGGCGCCCGCCGCCGGCTAGGGGACATTGCGGATGCCGCGCCGGCCGGCAGGGCGTCACTGTCGCGCGTCCCGAGTGGAGCCCGACCATGAACGCCGACGCACCCGCCCCCTACAAGTCCACGCCGGTGTTCGACGCGGAGACGCTCCCTGCGGGCCTGCGCCGCGAGCACCGGACGAAGGCCGGCGTCTGGGGCGTGATCCGCGTGTTGGAGGGGGAACTGCGCCTTACCTTCACCGAGACCGGCGAGGAGCACCTCCTCTCGCCCGCCGCGCCTGGCCTCGTTCGGCCCGAAGAGCCGCATTTCGTCTCGCCGCTCGGCGCGATGCGCATGCAGGTGGATTTCTACGACGCGCAGCCGGCGGTCGCGCTTACCGGTAATTGAAGCTGATGCTGATCCGCTCGCCCTTTCCGGTGCCGGCGACCACTTCGTGGCGCAGCCAGCTTTCCCACAAGAAAACGCTGCCGGGCTTGGGCTCGGCATAGACGAAGGTGCGCAGGGCCTCCGGCGCGTCCGCGGCGCGGGGCGACGCGGCCATCATCATGGGCAGGCGCGGGTCCTCGAGCTTCAAGGCGCCCGAGCCCGGCGGCACCGCGACGTAGACGGTGCCCGAGACGATCGAATGCGGGTGGATGTGCCCGCTATGCGCCCCGCCGGGCTTGAGGACGTTGACCCACAGGCTGTCGAGCCTCGGTCGGCGCCGCCCGAGGTCCATCGCGCAGTCCTTCGCGAAGGCGGCGACGTGGCGGTCGAGGAGGCGCACGAGGTCGGCGAAGCGCGGGTCGCGCAGCGGGAGATCGTTCAGGGAGGCATAGGAGGTGTAGCCGCGATAGCCGTGCGCGCGCGACCAGCGGCGGCCCGCCGCGTCCTCCGCCGCGAGCGCGCGGCAGGCGTCTTCCAGCGCCGCGACCAGCGCCTCGTCGCCGAGCGCGCCTTCGTAGAACATGGTGGCGAACAGGGGCCGTACTGTGCGCTCAGCCACTTGCGGCCTCTTTGTCGACCCCGGCGAGAAGGGCGATGCCGAGCCACCAGCCCACGGGGAAGCTCATGCCGAGCCCGACGAGCGGCACCGGATAGGCTCCGGCGAGCGGCGCAAGGGCGGTGACCGCGAAATAGGCGCACAAGGCGAGCGCCGCGTCGCCGCGTCTCCCGCGGCCGGCGATGCTCAGCGGCGCCGCCGCCGATGCGGCGAGTGCCAGGGCTGCAAAGCCGGCGAGCATGGGCACGGTCGCCCATGCGAGGCCGAATATCCCCTCCACCTCCGCGACCGGCTGCAGCGTCGGCGCCGGTATGTCCCAGGCGGCAAGCGTCGCCCCGGCGAAGGCGGAGGCGATTGCCGCGCGATGCAAAAGCGGTTCTTCGGAGCGCAGCGCCAGCAAACCGGCGGCGGCGGCCAGCGCGGTCACCTGCGAGGCGTCCGGCTGAAGGAAGAGGACGATCGCCGCCGCCCCCGATGCGCCGAGCCCAAGGTGGGACCGTATCCCCGCAAAGGCGGCGGCGACGATCATCGAAGGCACGACCAGGGCCGCGACGTTGACGTGAAGCGGCCCGGCGCCGATCCAGCGGTGAACCCCATCCACCGGCTCGGCCAGCAAGGTCAGCGCGATTGCCGCAGGGGCGATGACGAGCGGCGCGAGCCGCACCCACCGCACTCGCCCGCCCGCATACAGGCCGGCACCGAGCAAGGCGGCCACGGCCCAGGCGATCGGGTTCCTGAGCCACGCGCCCGGCGCCTGTCCCGCTGCCGCGAGCGTCGCCGCCCCTGCCGCGACGGCGGCGAGCGAGGCGAGCGCGAAGAGGAGAAGGGTGCGGCGGCTGGCCGCATCTGACGTCATGCCGCGACTGTGGCGCCCGCGGCCCGCCGCCGCAAGCACATGCTCAGTCCTGGAGCCTCAGCGCCACTTCGTTCATGAACCGCGCATCGTCGCCCTTGGCCAGCCACCCGGCCTCCGCGGCGAGCGCGCCGAGCATGTCGGCGAGGCGGTCCTGCTCGGCCTTGGCGTAATTGCCCAGCACATGGCCGGTCACCCGGTCCTTGTGCCCGGGGTGGCCGATGCCGAGCCGGACGCGGCGGAAGCCATTTCCGATATGGGCCTCGGTGGAGCGCAGGCCGTTATGCCCGGCCGTCCCGCCGCCGACCTTCACCTTCACCTTGAACGGCGCAAGGTCCAGCTCGTCGTGAAACACGGTGACGTCGCCCGTCTCCCGCTTGAAGAAGTCCATCGCGGCGCGCACCGAGCGGCCGCTGTCGTTCATGAAGGTGTTGGGTTTCAGGAGCAGGACACGGTCGGTGCCGATCCGGCCCTGCTGCGCCCAGCCTCGAAAGGCCTTTTTGGGCGGCTCGAAACCATGCACTTCGGCGATGGCGTCCACCGCCATGAAGCCGACATTGTGCCGGTGCATCGCATATTGCGCGCCCGGATTGCCGAGGCCGACCCAGATCTGCACGGGCTCGAAATCCCCCCAGCCGGTTTCGGGTTCAGGCGGGTCGAGCGGCTGGCCCGGCACCTCGACCGGCCGGGGGCCGAGAAGGGTGCCGAGCCAGCGCAGCATCGACAAGGTCAGTCGTTCCCGCTGTCTTTGTTGCCACCGTCGTTGTTGACGTTGGTGTCCTCGTCCTCGTCGCCGGGAGCGGCGTCGGTCGCGGGGACTTCATCGGCCGCGGCTTCCGCCTCGGCTTCGACCGCCGCATCCTCGGCTTCCATGACGGAGCCCGAAGAGGGAACGATGGTGACGATGGTGAAGTCGCGGTCGGTGATCGCCGGCGTCACGCCCTTGGGCAGCTCGACGGACGAGATGTGGAGCGAGTCGCCGATGTTCAGCCCCTTGAGGCTGATTTCGATCACTTCCGGAATCTCGGACGCGTCGCAGACCAGCTCGAGCTCGTGGCGCACGGCATTGAGAGCCCCGCCGCGCTTCAGGCCCCGGCATTCCTCTTCGTCGATGAAGCGGATCTGGACCGCGACGGTGACGGTGGAATGTTCGCCGATGCGGAAGAAGTCGACATGCAGCGGCCGGTCGGTGACCGGGTGGAACTGAACGTCCTTGGGAAGCGTCCGCGCGGTCTCGCCGCCGACGTCGATCATCACGACCGTGTTCATGAAGTGGCCGTTCGAAAGCGCCTTGATCAGCGCCTTTTCCTCGACGTGGATTTGGACTGGGTCCTGCTTCTGGCCGTAGATCACGGCGGGGACGCGGCCTTCGCGACGCATTGCACGGGAGGCTCCCTTGCCCGCCCGTTCGCGCGTCTCGGCCGACAGCGTAAGCTGTTCGCTCATGTGCATGTCTCCAAAACTTGAGAGTGTATAAAAACGCCCGCGCTCACGCCTCCAGGGATGACCATGAACGGGGAAGCGGGGCGTGTAGCCGAGCAGGTGGGGGAAGGCAAGGAGCGGGGGAGGGGGGCGAGGCGGGCTGCTCCGGCATCGCGCGCACCGCTACACGTCCGCTTCCCGCCTCACCTAGCGTGACTGCTGCCGCCGCGATGTGGCACGGAACGTGGTGTTCGTCGCCGGATCGGTGGTCGCGATCTCCATCGAGCGACCGTCGCGCGCGACCGTATAGGTGCGCACTTGCACAACGTCGCTGCCTCGGCGCCGCGTCTCGACCACCCGGTAGCGATCCACCCTCTGCACGGCGACGGTGACGCCTCCGTCGTAGGGACCGCTGACCGTTTCGTACGCTCCTCCGAAACGCGCGGTGTACGAGTAGCCGGTGCCCGTGCGGTAGCTGAGCTGGTCGCCGCGATCCGTCAGAATGGTCGTGCGGAGCTGAATCGGTACGGAGACATACCGAATGCCTTGCCAGGTGCCGGATACGGCGTGAGAGCCGGCTGGCCCAAACGCCGTCCGCCGCGCGAGATACTCCGTCCGCAGCGTTCCTTCGATGCCCGCCCTGCGATCCGTCGATACATTGGTGGCCGTCAGCCCGTCGCGAGCGACGCGCATCAGCGTCGTACGGCTCAGGTCCGGCTGAACGATCCGGGTTGAAATCGTTCGCGCGTCCACGATCCGGACCGCCTCCAGCACGCGCGGCGTTTCAGCTACGGTTCGCAGCGTTCCGTCCGCCGGATAATGTCGGCGCGGCACGCAGCTTTCACAGCTGTAGGTGCCATCGCGCACCAGATACACATCCGTCGGCAAGCCTTGCTGCGTATCGAGATCGGCCACCCAGGTGCCGGTAAGCGGCCGGTCCTGCGGCGATGGAGCGGCCGAGAGCAGCACCCCGGCCGCCACGACGAGTGCAGCCATTTTCATCTTCCGGCCTTTCGCGCCACCTTCGAGCGAGCGGCGAGGTGGCTCTCGTCGGATTGTAGCGGTTCGACGCGGCCCTTTAGAAGGTCGAAGGTAGCCGGAGCAATGTAGAGGCTGCGATGGTTCTGCCGGTTGCGTTCTGAAACACGCCGCCAGGCTTCCTCAGCGGGGCAGTCGACATTGTAGAGAAGCACCTGACCGCCAGACGAGCCTACGCGTTTGCGGACATGGTCTCGCTCGGCGCGGCTCCAGAAACCGTAGTCCAACACAACATCGACACCAAGGTGCAGGCAACGCAACCACACCGGTTCCAGGAGATCCAGGATGGCAGCCTCCTTTTCCTTGAAGATGGCGACGGGCGGGTCTTCGCCGAACAGGCGCGCCATCCACTCGTCCGGCGTAAAGCGGATCGCGCGATGGCGCTCCTCCAGTTCTTTGGCCAGAGTCGTCTTCCCGGATCCGAGGAAGCCGAACAGAAGGTGTGCTGTCGCCATGCGCCCAAGCTAAACTTGGGAAGGACGGCTTTCCACCCATTGCGGACATCGGTTGAACCGCTCATCATCCATCGATGGCTGAAGCTGCTTTGTATCTCTTGCCGCCGCTCCTCATCGGTGCGGGAGGCGGTTTTGCTGTGGGCTCGCTTGGCAGGCGCCGGCGCTGGCCGCTTCTTGTGATCTGGTTGCTGCTGCCGCTGCTTCTCTACACTGCCTGGATGGCTTCCGTTCCCCCTTCGGAAGGCGGCTTCCGGCCATGGTGGGTGGCGGGCATCCTCATGCTGAATTTGCCCCTGCTCGGGTGGATCATCGGTGCGGCTGCGGCTTTCGCGGAGGCCCTGCGAAGGTCGTCCGCCTGTCGCGGCTAAGGTCCGCTATCCGCCCATTGCGGACATTCGCTGCAGCCATCAGACTGGCAGAATGAGAACGGAACTTCCACTCCACGACGCCTCGTTCAGCGGCATCGTCCTGCGGCATGGTGGGGCCGATCTTTTCTTCGCACAAGCGGACGGCACCCCTCGCGTCGTGCGTCTGACGGGCGTCGACGCCATGCAGATGGACGATTTTAGACCGGGCAACATCACTGTCTTGTTCGAGACGGTGAGCGCCGAGCTGCCCAGGGAAGCAGTGGATTGGGACAGGCTGTATCCCGCTCCGCATCCCGCTGCCGCGCAAGTCTATCAAGATCGGTACGCCGAGTTCCTGGCGCGAAAGCACAGCGCTATCGCGCAAGGCCGGCTCACCTTCGTTCGGATGGTCCCCGCTTACGGGGCGGACCTGCTCGCCGTGTGTGAGCGCGTCGAATTCGCGGACGGCTGACCGTCGAGCTCCCCTGCAAGGCGGACAGGGCTGCATATGTCCGGGGGACATCCGCATCTGCTCATGGTGGAGGGGTCGTTGGCGCAGGGCTTGTGCGGTCCTGCACCGATCCGCCGGCGGCCACGCCTTCTACCCCTCCACCACCCTTCGGGTGGTCCCCCTCCGCGTACTCCGCACGGGACGGACCTACAATTTCCCCAGCAGCTTCTCGCCGCCGGAGAAGGTGGACTTGAACGGCAAGGAGCCGGGGGAGGGGGAGGCAGGTTCGCTCGAAATCGGGTTCACCGCTGAACGTCCGCTTTCCACCCGTTGCGGACGTTACGGTTCTGTGTTCAAAAAGCCCGATGGGTCGGCGCCCGAGCCTGCTACTGATGATCTGGGCTGTCCCGGCTACAGCCGCCGCACAGCCGACATCTCATTCCACGGCGCTCGATACGGCACTTACGCGGCTGACCGGCGAGGGGCGGTTTAGCGGAGCAGTCGTTGTGCGGGGCGCTCACGGCGTGACTTACGCGCGAGGATTCGGGTTGGCCGATCCGTTCACGAGGCGCGCATTCCACCCGGCAACGCCGGTGGACAGCGCCTCGCTCGCGAAGCCTGTCACGGCCGCCGCCGTGCTCACCCTTGTGCAGGAAGGCCGTGTGGAGCTTGACGCGCCGGTCGTTCGCTATGTGGCAGAGTTTCCTTATGCCGCAATCACAGTCCGCCAGTTGCTGACTCATTCTGCGGGCCTGCCCAGCTTCGATGAGGCAGAGCCGCTGACCGGCAAGACCAACGCTGATCTGGTTGCAGGAATGCGCCGGAGAGGTGCGGCACCTCTGTTTCCTCCGGGGAGCAGCTTTGCCTACTGCAATCTATGCTATGACAGCCTGGCGCTTTTGATCGAACGAGTAAGCGGGCGATCTTACCTCCAGTTCCTTCGGGGCCGTGTCGGGCTCCCCAAGAGCGCGGCCATACGCCCGCAATCTCTCGCGAATTGGCGCGGCAGGGGCGTCGGTTTCAGGCGAACGGCAAACGCCGGCATCGAGCGCGCCGACAGCTATGAGGGTGAGGCTTTCTACGGCAGCGCGAACCTTAGCATCAGTGCCGGCGCGCTGGCGGAGTGGGGATCGCGATGGTGGTCGAGCCTGGCCAGGGTGGGGAGCCTCGCGACCGCCCCTGCGACCGTCGGGGGCGGGGTGTCCGGCCTGACGCTCGGCAATTGGTATTGCAGCCCGGAGAGGAGCCGTTGCCACTATATCGGCCATCACGAGGGCTTTCACCACATGCTCTATTGGGATGCCGAGCGGCGGCTGAGCGTCGCGATGGTCACGAACAATTCCCTTGCACCGGACCTTCAGCAGCGGCTTCAGCGGGCGATCGCCGCCTTCGCCACGGGCCGTTCGCGTGAGGGGGTCGCGGAGCTTGCCATGCCGCTCCCGCACCGGCAGGCGCGTGAGGGCTCCTACCGAACGTCCGCGGGGGAGGTCGTCACGGTTCAGCGGGGTCTCGGCCCGATTCTCCGGCTGACCCGCCGGGGTGTCACTTATGACGTCTACCCTGTCCAGGGCGGTATAGGATACGCGCCCGGACTCGACGTCTACCTTGCCCAAACGGCAGAGGGACGCCTCAAAATTCTGAGTCTCTATGAGGACCAGACGGCGGAGCGAAGCGCTCCGGACTGAGGACCGGGTCTTTGAGGCCGCTCCGACTCTTCGCCGCAGGATCGTGCGCCGCGCTACAGCTTCCCGAGCAGCTTCTCGTCGCCGACGTGGCGTTGGCTGATCGCGAGGCACAGGAGGGCGAAGAGGAGCGACGTCAGGGTCACAAGCGCCGCCTGCTTCGGATCCAGTGTCCCTTCCGTCATCATCCGCCTGAGCAGGTCCGAATGGCCGGTGACGGGCATGATCTTGCCGATGCCGCCCGTCTCGCCGCCCGAGAAGGTCGAATTGAACAGCAACGCCACCGGCGCGAGGGAGAGGAGCTGGATGTAGGTCTGGGCTTCCTTGAAGCTCTTCGCCAGCATCGACACCAGCACCTGCACCGCCGCCACCGCGAAGGCGAGCGGGGCGAGGAGCAGGGCAAGCCCGATCTGGTGCGCAAGGGTGAGCGGCAGATCGACGCCCAGTCTGTCGAGCGGCGCGAAGCCGATCAGGAAGACGCTGAAGAAGATGGTGACCGCCGTCCCGAACGCGCCGAATAGGGCCGCCACCGCCCATTTGCCGCCGATCAGGCCCGCATTGTCGATCGGTTGGGCGAGGAGCGGCTTCAGGGACTGGCGCTCGCGCTCGCCCGCCGTCGCGTCGATCGCCGCGGTCATCGAAGTGAAGAAGGGCGCGAGGATGAAGAAATAGAGCATCATGCCCACGATCATCAGCGAGCGGCCGGTGACCGGGGCGACGTTCCTGTCCTCCACGGTGACCGGCGCGGCCAAGGTCGGCGGCAGCCCGCGCTGGGCGAGCGAGCGCGCGGCGACGGCCCGGCCGTAAGCCTCGATCTGCCCGGCGATGCCGCCGGCGCCGATCGTGGAGCTCTGCTTCCGGTCGTCGCGGAGCAGCTCCACCGACGCGGGGCGTCCCGCGGCGAGGCTTTCCTCGAAGCCTTGCGGGATGACGAGCACGGCGTCGGCGCCGCGGAAATCGTCGCCCGCCGGGCCGCTCCTGCGCTCGACCTTTGCCCCGCCGGTGCCGAGCTGCTGGACGAGCGCCGGCGCATGCTCGGCACCGTGGACGGCAAGCGTCAGCGTCTCGCTGTCGTCCCGCATGTTGGCGAGCGTGGTAAAAGCGACCAGCATCACCACGGGCCCGAGCAACGCGTAGATGAGCGCCGCGCCCATCGAGCGGCGGTCGCGTATCTGGTCGACGAGCGTGGTGCGGAAGATGGTGCCGAAGCCTGCGAGACCGATCACGATTGCACCGCCAGCGACACGAAGGCCTCCTCGAGATTGGGCGCGCCGGTCTTTGCGACCAGCTCGGCGGGCGTGCCGGTGCCGACCACCCGGCCGGCGCTGATCACCACCACATGGTCGGACAGATCCTCGACCTCCGCCATGACATGGCTCGACATCAGGATGGCGCGGCCTTCTGCGCGGAGACGCCTGAGGGTCGCGCGAAGGAGGCGCACGCTCATGATGTCGAGGCCGCGGGTCGGCTCGTCGAGGATGAGGTTCTGCGGAGCGTGGACCATCGCCCTAGCGAGGGCGACCTTCATCCGCTGCCCGGTGGAAAAGCCCTCGGTGCGGCGGTCGGCGATCTCGCCCATGTCGAGCTCGTCGAAGATCGACTGGATGGCCGCTTCGAGCTCCGGACCCTTCTTGCCGTGGAGCCGGCCGAAATAGCGGACATGCTCGCGCGCGGTGAGGCGCGGGTAGAGGCCGAAGGCGTCCGGAAACCAGCCGATCCGCCGCCGCGCGCCCTTGGCGTCGGCGCGGACGTCGATGCCGTCGACCTTCACGGTGCCGGCGTCGGGCTTCAAGAGCGCCATGGCGGCGCTCAAGGTCGTCGTCTTGCCCGAACCGTTGGCGCCGAGCAGGGTCGTGATCGCCCCGTCCTTCGCCGCGAATGTGGCGCCGTCGACCGCGACCACCTTGCCGAACCTCTTCTGGAGGTCCTCCACTTCGATCATCCTGCCTGAACCCCCATGCTTGTCCGCGAGCCTAGCCGCATCCGGGACGTCCCGTACAGGGCGCCCCTCGCGCTTTTACCGCTCGGCACGGTCCCATGCCGCGATGCTGACGGCGAGGAGCAGCAGGGCGCCCCCGCAGCCGGCGACGAGGACCGGCACCGCATCGGTCACCACGTAGAGAATGCCGAACAGCAGAAAGCCGACCAGCCCGGCGGCGATGCCGAGGAGGGGGAGGGGCGGCGTCGCCGTCCCGGCCTCACCCGCCTGGCCCTGCCGCGCGCTCACTGCGCCACCCGCTCGGTGCGCAGGCCCCGGCGCGCAAGCATCGCCTGGACGCTGTCGGGGCCGGCGAGGTGCCCGGCACCGACGGCGAGGAAGACCGTCCCCGGCCGCTCCATCCGCTCCCGCAGCCAGTCGGTCCAGCGGGCGTTCCGCTCGACGAAGACGGTGCGGTAGAGCTCCGGCGATTGCGCCATCTGGCCGTTCATGATCGCATAAAGCCGCCCGCTGTCGCCCGCCGCCCATGCCTCCGTCATCGGGCCGAACGCGCCTTCGAGGCTGCTCATCGACTGGAGCGTCATGTCGAGCTGCTCGATCTGCACCGCTTGCGGCGTCGCATCCAGCATCGCGATCTGGCTTTCCGCGGTCTCGACGCCCCGGACGGGCATGCCCCGCGCGCGCGCCGCGGCGGTGAGCACCGTCTCGGGGCCGTGCTCCCCGGTGATGCCGACGCGCTGGGCGCCGGTGGTGACGAGCAGCATCGAGACGAACCAGGGTTCGTAACGCTCCACCGCGGCGGCCGGAAGGCCGATCCGGCCGAGCGTCGCCGTCAGCCGCTCGCGCAGCGGCGCGGGGAGGCGCTGCGAAAGGGTCCGGCCCGAGGCATCGACGGCGTAGCGCTGGATCACCGGCTGCAGCGCGGCGGGATCGTCGGGAAGTACGATTTCCAGCACCAGCTCGTCCGAGCGGTCGAAGGCGGTGCGCACTTCGTCGTTGAACCAGTCCCGCCGCCCGTCGAGCAGGTGAAAGGTGCCGAAGAGATAGATCGTCGTGTCCTCGTCGCGCAGCACCCAGAGCGCTGGATCGGCGTCGGGCCGCACGGTGGCCGGGGCCGGAGCTCCGGACAAGGCGGGGGCGGAGACGGCCGCGAGCGCGGCCGCCAGAAGCAGCTTTTTCATGTCGGTATCCTCTCGTGCGTGTTCGTGTGTGTCGGCCGCTCCGCCTCAGCGGAAGCGGTAGATGGCGAGCCCGGTGAACATCGAGACCAGGAAGATCAGGAACAGGACGATATGCATCGGTTCCGGCACCAGCCCGCCCTTCCAGAGGAAGAACCAGAGCATGTAGGTGGTGAGATAGACGGTGCCGGCGAGCGAGGCCGCCTTGTAGCGGTTGAGCCGCTCCAGTTCGTCCGCATGCTTCTTCATCAGCACCGCGCCCACCGCGATGGCGACGGCGAAGACGAGGCACAGGCCGATGGCGACCGCGGGCGGCATCACCGGGTCCGGCCCGAGCAGCTCTTCGAAGCCCTTCGCCGAATGGCCGAGAAACACGCCGCTCACCATTCCGATCGCGAAAAGCGCGCCGACGATGGCGATTTTAAGCCGCCGCTTGCGCCGCTCCTCCGCTTCGCCCGTCCCTTGAGTCCCTTCAACCATTGTGCCCCCCTTCGTCATCGAAGACGTCCTCGATCCTGGTGTCGAACAGGCGCGCGATCTTGAAGGCGAGCGGGAGCGAAGGATCGTATTTGCCGGTCTCGATGGCGTTCACCGCCTGGCGCGACACGCCGAGCCGGCCGCCGAGCTCCGCCTGGCTCCAGTCGCGCTCCGCCCTCAAGACCTTCAACCTGTTCTTCACGTCCCAACTCATCCGCACCCCTGCGCGCGCTGTCAATGCTCACTGACACTGTGTCAGCGAAACCTGACTACGCGAGTCGCCGCGCAGTGTCAAGCGACCATGACACAAAGAAAGGGAAAGGTGACGCTGCGGCAAGCAAAACCCTCTCCCGTTCAGGTAGAGGGAGGGGCCCGCCGCCGCAGGCGGTGGGAGGGTGAGGGCAAGGACTTGCTCGAAATGCGCCCCCGCCGAGCCAGCGCGCACAAGGCATGCCCTCACCCTCCCAAAGCTGACGCTTTGGGCCCCTCCCTCTCCCTGAACGGGAGAGGGGTTAAAGCGCTCACTGAACCCTGCGCGCCCGCAGTCCCCGCCGCTTCAGATAATCCTGCACCGAATTCTCGCCCGCGAGATGCCCCGCGCCGACCGCCACGAACACCGTCCCCGGCCGCTCGAGCCTGCGCTGCAGCCACTCCGCCCAGCGCGCGTTGCGGCGGTTGAGGAGGATCTCGCGAAGGTCGCCCGACATCGTCTCCTCCTCGTTGAACGTCCGCCCGATCGCCCGCGTGTCGCCGCTCCGCCACGCGCCGAGCATCGCGTTGAACTGGGTGCGAACCTCCTCCGGGCTCTCCAGCACGCCGACGAGGAACGCGCGCTGCGCCTCCTCCGGCAGGCCGTCGAAGAAGCCGAGCTGCTCGTCCGCCGTCTCCAGCGCCGAGAGAGTCGCGCCGCGCCGCGTGAAATCGGGCGTCAGCACCCGCTCCACCCCGCGCTCGGCGTCGAGCCCGGCGCGCTGGAACAGGACCTGCGCCAGCGTCACCGCCGCCGCCCAGGTCTCCATCCGGTTGAGCAAAGCTTCGGGCACCGGGCTCCCGGCGATCGCCGCCCGGAGCGCTTCCCGCTTGTTCTCGGGCACCCGCTCGACGAGCGGCGGCAGGCCCGGCGAGAGCCCGAGCCTCGCGAAGGCGCTCGCCACCGCCATCTGGTCGCGAAGGTCGATCTCGGTGACCAGCTCGTTCGAAGCCGCCATCGCCCGGTCGAGCGCCGGCGAGCGCCAGTCCGTCCCTTCCGGCAAGGCGTGGATGGTCCCGAACAGGTAGATGGTCGTGTCCGCGTCCGCGACCTGCCACAAGGCCGGCCGCGCCGCACCGGCGGCGGCCGGAGCGTCGTTCGCCTGAGTCGCGCAGCCCGCCAGCGCGAAGCCCGCGGCGATCGAGGCAACACGCCCGAAGCCCTTCTTCAACATATTCAGCATCTTGTCTCTCTGCCTTTCCAAACGATTTCAAAAACGTCAATCGATCCGCCGCGCCCGCAATCCCCGCGCCGCCAGCATGTTCTGCAGCGAGTCCGCCCCGGCGAAGTGGCTGACGCCGACCGCGAACATCAAAGTTCCCGGCCGCTCCATCCGGGCTGCGATCCACTCCGCCCAGCTCCGGTTGCGCCGAGTCACCATCGCCTCGCGCAGCGCCGGCGTCATGCGCTGCAGGTCGCGTTCGATCGTTCGCATGTCGCCCCGCGCCCAGACTTCGTCGCCTGCCGCCGGAGCCGAGACCGCCACCGCCGCGTCCACCGCCGCATCGAGCAGGTCCCGCTGCGCCCGCGGCGAAAAGCGCGCGAAATCCTCCATCTGCTCCGCCGCCGTCTGCAGCCCGGTGACAGGCAGGCCCAGCCAGCGGAAGAGCTCGATCAGCTCGATCTCGGCGCCGCTCATCGCCGTCTCCCCCCCAGCCTCCTGCAGCGTCTCCCCGAGCACCGCCTGCCGCGCCGCCGCGAAGTTCACGTTCCCCAGCAAGGTCACCGCGGCGAGCGTCTGTAGCCGGTCCCATTGCTCGATCGGCAGCCCGCTCCGCGCGATCAGCCGCCGCAGCGCCGCGCGCCGCCCCGGCGACACCCGCTCCAGGATCGGCACCGGGCGCTCCAGCGCCGACAGCCGCTCCCAGGCCGCATCGTGCGCCGCCTGGTCCTCCGCCACCTCGACGACCAGCTCCTGGGAGTCCCGAATGGCAAGCTCGAGCGGCCGCGACCGCCAGCAAAAGCCATGTTCGAACGCGTGCGTCGTTCCGAACAGGAAGATCTTCGTGTCCCGGTCCTCAACCACCCAGATGGCGGGCGCCGGCTCGCCTGTGCACGCGGCAGCGGCCGCGCGCTGAGTTGGAGCGGATTGAGGCGCTGCGGCCTGTGCGGCGGACGCAAGCGTCACGGAAACGCCGAGCGCCGCCAGCAGCCCTTTCACGCCCTCGATCCGCATCAATCCTCCTGTTCCTTGACCCTAGCGGGACCATCGGCCAAAGCGAACCGCCTTTGAGCCCCTTGCAGAAGAGCCCCCGCCTTGGCCGACCAGCCGCCGAGCTTCCAGAAACTCATCCTGACGCTCCACGATTATTGGAGCCGCCAGGGCTGCGTCATCCTTCAGCCCTACGATGTGGAGATGGGGGCGGGCACCTTCCACCCCGCGACCGCACTTCGCGCGCTCGGCCCCAATCCCTGGAAGGCCGCCTACGTCCAGCCCTGCCGCCGCCCCACCGACGGCCGCTACGGCGAGAACCCGAACCGGCTCGGCCATTATTACCAGTATCAGGTCATCCTGAAGCCGAGCCCGCCCGACCTCCAGGCCCTCTATCTCGGCTCCCTCGCCGCCATCGGCATCGATTTTCTGAAGCACGACATCCGCTTCGTGGAGGACGATTGGGAATCGCCCACGCTCGGCGCCTGGGGTCTGGGCTGGGAAGTCTGGTGCGACGGAATGGAGGTGACGCAATTCACCTATTTCCAGCAGGTTGGCGGCTACGATTGCAAGCCCGTCGCAGGAGAGCTGACCTACGGCCTCGAGCGCCTCGCAATGTACATCCAGGGCGTCGACAACGTCTACGACCTCGCCTTCAACGATGAGGGCGTTTCCTACGGCGACGTCTTCCTCGAAAACGAGCGCCAGTTCTCGGCCTACCATTTCGAGACCGCCAACACCGACACGCTCTTCCGCTGGTTCAAGGACGCCGCCGAGGAATCCGCCCGCTGCGTCGAAGCCCAGCTCCCGCTCCCCGCCTACGACCAGGCGATCAAGGCCAGCCACATCTTCAACACCCTCCAGGCGCGCGGCGTCATCTCGGTGGCGGAGCGCCAAGCCTATATCGGGAGAGTGAGGGACCTCACCAAAGGCGCCTGCCAGAGCTGGATGGAAAAGAACGGGTGGGCGGCGTGAGGTTTGGTTCACGCGGAGGCGCGGAGACGCGGAGGAGGGCCGAGCCCGTCACCGCGCGTAGCGCAATCATCTTGAAGCCGCTTCGATTGAGCTGCGCCCCGGAACTTGGGAAACCCCTCCGCGTCTCCGCGCCTCCGCGTGAGCAAACCCTTCTTCTTCCAGGCGCAGCGCAATGACCGATTTCCTCCTCGAACTCCTCTCCGAGGAAATCCCGGCACGCATGCAAGGCAAGGCTTGCGAGCAGCTTAGCCGTCTCTTCTCGGACCAGCTCTCAACCGCCGGCCTCGCCGCTACAAGCATCGAAACCTACGCCACCCCCCGCCGCCTCGCTTTGATCGCCCGCGGCCTCCCGTCCGAGACCGCCGCCGTCCGCGAGGAAACCAAAGGCCCGCGCACCTCCGCCCCGCCCCAGGCGCTGGAAGGCTTCCTGCGCAAGACCGGCCTCACCCAGGACCAGCTCGTCGAGCGTGACGGAATCTGGTTTGCAATCCTCGACAAGCCGGGCCGTGCCACGTCTCAAGTTCTCGCCGAAGCCATCCCGGCCATCATCCGCGCTTTCCCATGGCCCAAGTCGATGCGCTGGGGCGCCGCCTCCACCTCGACCGAGAGCCTCCGCTGGGTCCGCCCGCTGCAGGGAATCGTCGCCCTCTTCGGCGAAGAGATCGTCGACTGCGAAGTCGCCGGCATCCGCTCCGGCGCCGCGACCGTCGGCCACCGCTTCCACCATCCCGGCATCATCACCATCGGCAGCGCCGGCGATTATGTCGAAAAGCTCCACGCCTGCCACGTCATCCTCGACCCCGCCGAACGCCGCCACATCATCGCTGCAGGGGCGGCAGCGGCCGCGCGCGATGCCGGCCTCACTCTGGTCGAGGACCAGGGCCTGCTCGAGGAAAATGCCGGCCTCACCGAATGGCCGGTGCCCCTCCTCGGCGGCTTCGACCCCGAATTCCTCGGCGTGCCGCCCGAGGTGATCCAGCTCACCATGCGCACCAACCAGAAGTACTTCGCCTGCAAGGACGCGGACGGCCGCCTCGCTCCCAACTTCATCTGCACCGCGAACATCGAAGCCGGCGACGGCGGCCGCGCCATCGTCGAAGGCAACCGCAAGGTCCTCGCCGCGCGGCTGTCGGACGCGAGATTCTTTTGGGAGCAGGACCTCAAGATCAAGCTCGAAGACCAGGCGAACAAACTCACCCAGATCGTCTTCCACGAAAAACTAGGCACCGTCGCCGACAAGGTCGACCGCGTCGCCAAGCTCGCCCGCTGGCTCGTCGAAGAAGGTATCGTAAAATCCTCCCCGAGCTCGCTCGGGGAGGGGGACCATGCGCAGCATGGTGGA
>DASQND010000136.1:0-5656 GCA_035645215.1 Allosphingosinicella sp. | reverse complement strand
GTTGGACATGCGCTCGAACAAAGTGCCGCCGCCGGCTGCGGCCGGCTTGGCGGCAGGCGCTTCGGCCGCGGCCGGCGCTTCGTCCTCGTCGGCGGAAAGCCAGGTGCGGCGGCCGGCCGGCGGGGTTTCCGCCTGCGGCTCTTCGGCGACCATTTCCATATCGCCGAGGAAAAGCTCGTCCTCGCTCAGCTCGTTCGCCTGGCCGGTGAGCGGAAGCTCGGTCGTGTCGTCGGCCGGCGCTTCGGACGCGGTGGCGGCGAGCGGCGCGGGCTCTTCAGCAACCGGAGCGGCCTGCTCGGCCGGCATCGCTGCCGGAGCCCGCGGCGCTTCGGCGCGGGCGCTGGGGAAGGTGAAGACCTTGGCGGGCGCCGGCGTCGGCTGGGTCACCGCTTCGGCGTCGATGCCGGTCGCGACGACCGAGACGCGGATCTTGCCGTCGAGGTCGTTGTTGAAGGCCGAGCCCCAGATGATGTTGGCGTCGGGATCGACCAGCTCCTTGATGTGGCTGGCCGCCTCGTCGACTTCCATCAGGCGCATGTCCTCGCCGCCGGTGATCGAGATGATCACGCCCCGCGCGCCGCGCATGGAAACGCCGTCGAGAAGCGGGTTGGCGATCGCCTGCTCGGCGGCTTCGATGGCGCGGTTGTCGCCCGAGGCTTCGCCGGTGCCCATCATCGCCTTGCCCATCTCGCCCATCACCGAGCGGACGTCGGCGAAATCGAGGTTGATGAGGCCCGGCATGACCATGAGGTCGGTGATGCCGCGAACGCCCTGCTGGAGGACCTCGTCGGCCATCGAAAAGGCTTCCTTGAAGGTCGTGTTCGGGTTCGCGATCCGGAAGAGGTTCTGGTTCGGGATGACGATCAGCGTGTCGACATGCTGCTGCAGCTCGGAAATGCCGTTCTCGGCCGAGCGCATGCGGCGATTGCCTTCGAAGGAGAAGGGCTTGGTGACGACTCCGACGGTCAAAATGCCCTTGTCGCGCGCGATCTTGGCGATGACGGGCGCGGCGCCGGTGCCGGTGCCGCCGCCCATGCCGGCCGCGATGAAGCACATGTGGGCGCCTTCGATGGCGCGCTCGATCTCCTGGATCGCTTCCTCGGCGGCCGCCTTGCCGATCTCGGGACGGGAGCCCGCGCCGAGGCCTTGCGTGATCTTCGGGCCGAGCTGGATGCGGGTGTCCGCTTCACTATGGTTGAGCGCCTGGGCGTCCGTATTGGCGACGATGAAGTCGACGCCCTGAACGTCCGAGCTGATCATGTTGGCGATCGCGTTTCCGCCCGCACCGCCGACGCCGATCACGCTGATCCGGGGACGAAGCTCGTCAACTTCCGGGCGGATGAAATCGATGCTCATGGCTGTCTCCCCTGTCACGAAAAGCGCCGTACGACGCGCTCTTAAGCCCTTCTTTGCACTATGCGATTCTGGGGCGCGAGCGAAAAGTTAACGCGTTGGTAATTTTTCTCAATAGCCGCTGCGGAATGCCGCAATAAGTCTTTGAACGATATTGCCCGGCCCTCCCGAAACGGGACGGTTCGTCGTCGGCGAAGGGAGCGGTGTCGCGCCCAGATCGAGCTCGTCGGACGCCGCGAAAAGGGCAAGGCCGGCGAGCGTCGTGAAAGCGGGGCCGCTATGCGCTTCGGGAAGGCCGGGCAGGCTCGGACGGCCGATCCGGACGGCGCGACCGAGGACGCCCTGCGCATAGTCCGCAATGCCCTTGAGCTCCGATCCGCCGCCGGTCAGCACGACCTGGCGGCCGAACGGTCCGGCAAAGCCCAATTCCTTCAGCGCCCGCGCGATCTCGTTGGTCCAGTGCTCGAGGCGCTGGCGGATGACGGCGACGAGCTGGGCGCGGGTGATCCGCGCCGCTTCCGTCCCCTCCTCGCCGCCGGCGATGGGCTTCAGTTCGATCATGTCGTGATTGTCGCGTGGCGACGTGATCGCCGAGCCGTAAAAGCATTTCATCCGCTCCGCCTCGCCGCGGCGGGTGCCGAATGCGGCGGCGATGTCGTCGGTGATGTCGATGCCGCCCATCGGAAGGGACTTGAGGCCGACGAGCATGCCGCCCGCGAAGACCGAGACGTTGGTGACGCCCGCGCCCATTTCGACCAGCGCCACGCCAAGCTCGCGCTCTTCCTCGGAGAGACACGCCTTGCCGGCCGCGACCGGCGAGGCGACGATCGCTTCCACGCCGAGATGGGCGGAGCGGACGCACAGGTCGAGGTTGCGGACCGGCGGGGGCTCGGCGGCGACGACGTGGATGTCGACGGCGAGCCGGCCGGCGTGGAGGCCGAGCGGCTTCTTGACGCCCTGCAGGCCGTCGAGCGTGTAGAGCGCGGGAAGCGCGTGGAGGATCATGCGGCCCGCGGGCTCGATCGCGTCGCGCGCGGCGTGGAGCAAAGCGTCGATGTCATGCTTCTCGATGCGCCGGCCGCCGATTTCGACTTCCACCGAAGCGAGGTCGCTGACCAGGCCGCCCGCCGAGAAGCCGACGAAGGCCTGCTCGACGTTGGTGCCGGCGATGCGCTCGGCCTGCTCGACCGCCTCGCGGATCGCGACTTCGCTTTTCTCCATGTCGGCGACGAAGCCGCGGCGCACCCCCTGGCTCTGCCGCTGGCCGCTGCCGAGGATGCGCAGCTCACCGTCGCCGGTCGGCTCGGCGATGAGAGCGCAGACCTTTGACGAGCCGATGTCGAGGGCGGTGACGAGCTTGCGGGACTGCGGCTGCGCCAAGCGCGAAACTCCTAGATGGTGTTGGCGAGGTCTTCCGCCTGCCCGGGGGACGGCGGCGCCTCGGGCGCGATGGCGGGAACGATGCTGCCGGGCTCGCGGGAGACGCGGACGATCATCTGGCCGGCGATGCGCATGTCGAAGCGAACGAAGCCGCGGCCGAGAAGCTGCGCCTGCTGGTCGCGCCGCGCAAACTCGGCGACGGCGTTCTGCGCCCGCTCCTCGCCTTCGGGCAAAGCGAGGATCTCGCCCGTCTGGAAGCGCAAATCCCAGCGGCGCCCGCCGATCCAGGTCGCCCCGGTGAGCTGGGGCTTCAAATGGCCGGAGCGATCGAGGAGGCGCCCGAGCGATGCGGTCTGGCGGTTGGCATCGGGGCCGATGAGGAGCGGCAGGTCCGGCATGGCTTCGAGGCGGACGTGATCGAGGACGACTCCGCTTGCATCGATCAGCATCAGCCGTTGCTCGTGCTGCCAGAGAGCGGCCGGACGGCGCTCGACGATGTCGATGACCAAAGTGTCGGGAAGGCGGCGGGAGACGCGGGCGTCCTGCACCCAGCCGAAGCCGAGAAGCTGCTGGCGAAGCGCGGCGAGGTCGACGAGCGGCATCGCCTTCCTGAGCTCGTTCGAGACCACCGCATCGACGCGGCGGCGGTCCATCCGCTCGACGCCGCGTATCTCGTAGCGCGCGACCGAGAAGCCGGCATTGCCCGCCGCCTGGCCCGCGGCGTTGCCGATCGTCTGCGGCACGCGAAGCACGAGGATGGCGGTCACGGCGGCAATGGCGAGGAGGGCGAGCAGCACCCACTTGAGCACCAGGCGCACCGCATCGGGCGAAATGCCGGCCTGTTCGAGGAGGCTCGGCTGCTTGGCGCGGCGCAGGCTGTTGGCGCGGGCCGCCCGCGGCTTGGAGCGCGAGCCCCCGCCGGTCGCACCGCTGCGCCCGCCGCCGCCGCGCGAGATGCGCGCCGAGGTCACAGCGCCGCCTCGACGATCTTCTCGACCAGCTCGGGATAGGAGATGCCGAGATAGCGCGCCTGCTCGGGCACGAGGCTCAATGGCGTCATGCCCGGCTGGGTGTTCACTTCGAGGAGATAGAGGCCGTCCAGCCCGCGCTCGTCGTCCCAGCGGAAATCGGAGCGCGAACAGCCGCGGCAGCCGAGCAGCCGGTGCGCGTCGCGCGCCATGCGCATGCAGGCCTCCGCGATCTCCTCGGGGATCTGCGCCGGGCAGACATGCTCCGTGCGGCCGTCCGTATATTTGGCCTCGTAATCGTAGAAGCCGGTCTGCGGCTTGAGTTCGGTAACCGCGAGCGCTTCGTCGCCGAGCACCGCGACGGTGAGCTCGAGCCCGCGGATGAAGGGCTCGGCGAGAAGACTGTCGAACTCCTGCCACGGCCCGCGCGTCTCGCGGCCGATCGGGTCGCCGTAATTGCTCTCGCGCGTCACGATGGCGACGCCGACCGAGGAGCCTTCGTTCACGGGTTTGAGCACGTAAGGCCGCGGCATCGGATCGGCCCGGTACAGGCTCTCGCTCTTCACGATCATCCCTTCCGGCATGCGGATGCCGTGGGGGACGAGCTGCTGCTTGGTCAGCTCCTTGTCGATCGCGATCACCGAAGCGGTAAGGCCGCTATGCGTGTAGCGAATGCCCATCAGGTCCATCAGGCCCTGCACCGTCCCGTCCTCGCCGGGCGTGCCATGGAGTGCGTTGAACACGACGTCCGGCCGCACTGCATCGAGGACCATCGCCAAATTCCGGTCCATGTCGATCCGCGTCACCTTGTGCCCGCGGCTTTCCAGCGCATCGGCGACGCCGTTGCCCGACGTCAGCGAAACCTCGCGCTCCGCCGACCAGCCGCCCATCAGCACCGCGATGTGGAGCTTTTCCATCAATTCACCACCCCAACACGCTGGATTTCCCACTCCAGCATCACGCCCGAATGCTCGAACACGCGCCGCCTGACCTCCTCGCCCAGCGCCTCGATCTCGGCGGCTCTAGCTTTGCCCAAGTTCAAGAGGAAGTTGCAATGCTTTTCAGAGACTTGCGCATCGCCCATCGTGAGGCCGCGGCAGCCGGCCGCGTCGATCAGGCGCCAGGCCTTGTCGCCGGGCGGGTTCTTGAACGTCGAGCCGCCGGTGCGGCTCCGCAAAGGCTGGGAGGCTTCGCGCTCGGCGGCGATGCGGTCCATCTCGGCGCCGATGGCGGCGCGCTCCCCGGGGACGCCTTCGAACAGGGCTTCCACGACCACGGCGCCCGCCGGCACGTCGCTGTGGCGATAGGTGTAGCCGAAGCGCTCGCGCGGCCAGGTCTCGACCGTGCCGTCGCGAAGGACCAGCGTGGCTTCGACGAGCACGTCCGCGACTTCGCGGCCGTAGGCCCCGGCGTTCATCCGCACCGCCCCGCCCGCCGTGCCGGGAATGCCGCGGAGGAATTCGAGGCCGGCGATGTCGGCGTCTCGCGCCTTGGACGCGACGGTGATCCCCATAGCCCCGCCGCCCGCGCGGACTCGGTTGCCGGGTTCGACCTGGACTTGAGACATCGCCTTGGAGAGGCGGACGACCACCCCCGGAACGCCGCCGTCGCGCACGATGAGGTTCGATCCGACGCCAACAGGCAGGACGGGGACGGAGGGATCGAGCTGCTTCAGGAAGCCGGCGAGGTCCTGCAGGTCCTTGGGCCGCACCAGCCACTCCGCCGGCCCTCCGGTGCGAAACCAGATGAAGTCGGCGAGGGAGCCGCCGGGCGTCACTTCACCCGAAAGCGCCGGCACATCCTCCCCATGCCCTGCATGGGGAGGGGGACCACCCGAAGGGTGGTGGAGGGGTAACTGGCTCGGACTCTGCGTATCCGGCGCGGGAACACGCAGTCCTGCGCCTTCTACCCCTCCACCATGCTTCGCATGGTCCCCCTCCCCATCTTTCGATGGG
>DASQND010000135.1:0-24772 GCA_035645215.1 Allosphingosinicella sp. | reverse complement strand
AGCGCCTCGGCAATCAGCCGCCGGCTGTTCTCCACCCCGTAGAGCGCGAAGAAGCTCCCCATGCGCGGCCCCTGCGCGCTCCCGAGCAAGGTCTCGTACAGCGCCTTGAACCAGTCGCGCAGGCCCTCCTTGCCGTAGCGGCTCTTGCCGATCTCGTAGACGTGGTTCTGGAGCACCGCGGCGGGATCCTCCCCGCCCCAGTCGCCGCCCTCATGGGCCGCCAGCACCGCGTCCAGCGCGCGAAGCAGCTCGGCCTCTTCGGGCGTCGGGGCCCGCCGCTTCAGCGTCGGCGCGACGAAGCGGCATCCATATTCCACCGCATAGCCGACGAGCCGGTCCAGCGCCGGGCTGTTCTCCGGGCTGAGCTCCGGCTTGTAGCGGCTGAGGAAGCTCCAGATCGTCTCCCGCTCGCCGACCCCCGGCAGGCTGGCAATGTTGAGCAGCAACGCAAAGCTGATCGGCAGGGCCGCCTCCGGCACCTCGCCGGCATGGACATGATGCACCGGATTGCCGAGCCGCTTCGCCCAGTCCTGCGTCGGATAAGCGGCGAGGAACTGGTAATATTCCTCCACCGCCTTGGGGATCACCGCGAACGAAAGCTGCTTCGCGCGCTTCGGCTCCCGGTAGATGTAGAAGCTGAGGCTCTCCGGCGGGCCGTAGGTCAGCCATTCGTCGACGGTGACTCCATTGCCCTTCGTCTTCGATATCTTCTCGCCATTCTCGTCGAGGAACAGCTCGAAATTGAAGCCTTCCGGCGCCCGCCCGCCCAGGATCCGGCAGATCTTCGAGCTCTGGACGACCGAATCGATCAGGTCCTTGCCCGCCATCTCGTAGTCGACGCCGAGCGCGTACCAGCGCAGCGCCCAGTCGATCTTCCACTGCGGCTTGGCCCCGCCGCCGAACACGCATTGCACGACCGCCTCGCCCGTCTCCGGCTCGACATAACGAATGAGCCCGCCTTCCGCGTCCACCGCTTCGACCGGCACCTGCAGCACCTTGCCCGTCACCGGGCTGACCGGCAGCAGCGGCGAATAGGTCCGCCGCCGCTCCTCGCCCAGCGTCGGCAGCATCACCCCCATGATCGCGTCATAGGTACGAAGCACCTGCCGCAGCGCTTCGTCGAACCGGCCCGAAGCGTAGCAGTCGCTCGACGCCAGGAACTCGTAATCGAAGCCGAAGCCGTCGAGGAATTGCCGCAGCAGATTGTTGTTGTGGGCCGCATAGCTCGGGTGCCCGCATCCATACGGATCGGGCACGCGCGACAGCGGCCGGTCGAGATGCGCGTGCATCATCTCCTGCTCCGGCACGCCGGGCGGCACCTTGCGCATTCCGTCCATGTCGTCGGAAAAGGCGATCAGCCGGCTCGGCCAGCCGGTCATCTCGGTCAGCGCGTGGCGGACCATGAGCGTCCGCGCCACCTCCTGAAACGTGCCCAAATGCGGCAGCCCCGACGGGCCGTACCCGGTCTCGAAGATCACGCCCTTCTCGCCCGGCCCGTCCGGATAGCGCTTCAGGAGACTTCTCGCCTCCTCATAAGGCCAGGCCTTGGAGACAAGCGCGGCTTCGCGCAGCGCGGCGGGGATCGGGTCGTTGGGCATAGCGCCGCCTCTTTGCCGCTCCGCCATCGCTAAGCAACCCTCTCCCCTTCAGGGGAGAGGAAGAGCCGCGAAGCGGCGAAGGAGAGGGGGAGTCGCGGGGCGCTCGCCTCATGCCGCCGGGACGGGCCCCGGCCGGCTCCCCCCCTCCCCAACCCTCTCCCCTGAAGGGGAGAGGGCGCTTACCCGCCCCACTGCAGCCCTTCGCCGCGCGGCGCCGCCGCCCACTGCGCCTCGGTCGCCGGCATGGCGGCATCGGCGACGATCCGCCAGGCGCCATTCGCGCCGCGCCGCATCGTCACCAGGAAGCGCGCATAGCGGATCGTCGGCTCGGCGCCCGGCCGCGTCATCGTCTGGCGCATGAACCCAGCATCGATCGCCATGTCGCCGGAGACCGACCGCCGCTCCACCCGATAGGCGCTTTCGACCCTGACATTGTCCGCCGCGATCCGCGCCGCCATCGGCCGCAGCCGCTCGGCAAGCTCCGCGCCCGAGATGGGCGGCCCCGGCCGCTGGTCGATCAGCAGGGCCTCCGGCGCAAAGTGCGAAGCCATGCCCGCAACGTCGCTCCGCGCCCGCGCCTCGGCAAGCTGCGCATAGACCCGGTTGATCGCCCCATTCTCGGTGCTGGCGGGCGCCGCCGCGACGACGGCCGCGAAAGCACCCCACATCCATTCAGGCATTTTCAGAACTCCTTTGGGAGCTGCAGCTACACACGTAGACGTTCTTTCAAGACGAGGCTTCGACGAACCCGCACCGGCGCTCGACGAGCGGCCCCGGACTTGATCTTTCGTTCCCGACATGTTCTCGTGCAACGATGGCCGTTCCCTTGCTCGCCCCAAACCTGCCGTACGGACCCACGGAGGCAGCGGAAATTGACCGCTTCGCCCCCAACGTGGCTTCAACTCAGTCAACTTCCGCGCCTTTCGCGAGGAAATCCGATCTCCGGTCCCCCTTCCGGCCAATCGCCGCTAAGGCCGCCAGGTGACCGACTCCCTCCTCCCCTATCCCGCCCTCCACGCCACCCACGGCGGCATCTGGATGGCGCATGCCGACGGGCGGGTCGAAGGGCTGAGCCGCGGCGAAGCGATCGCGCGCGCCGCCGAAACGCCGCTCATCATGCTGAACGCCCCGCTCGTCGGCCAGCGGCTCGGCTATCCCGAAATTTCCGGCCTCGATCTCCTCGAGCTCTTCGCCTTCGTCCACCCGGCCCGCTTCGCCGTGCCCACTCCCAACGGCCTCGCCGGCGTCCTCGGCCTCCAAGCGCCCGCGAGCGACAACGAAGCCGCCGCTTTCCTGCGCACCGCCGCCGCCGCGCTCCTCGCCACGCTGGAGACCGACTGGCCCGAACGGCAGGGCGCCTGGGCCTCGGCGCAGGCGCTCTGGCGCGTCCGCTGGTCCTGGGCGCCCGCAATCGCCCAGCGCCTGCACAAGCCGGCGCGAGACGAACCCTGGCTCTTCTCGCGCCTTCCCGAGTGGGAGGACGCCCCGCCCCGCCCGCATCCGCGCACCTGCTCTGTCGCCGAAACCGAAGCGCACGACCGCCTCGGCCGCCTCGTCGGCCCCGGCGCGGAAGTGCGGCAAGGGCAGCGCGATTATTGCGGCTCTGTCGCTTCCGCCTTTTCGCCGCGCCGGATCGAAGGCGAGCCGAACATGATCCTGGCCGAAGCCGGCACCGGCATCGGCAAGACCTTGGGCTATCTCGCTCCCGCCTCGCTTTGGGCGGAGAAAGCCGACGGCGCCGTCTGGGTTTCGACCTACACCAAAGCCCTTCAACGCCAGCTCGACCGCGAAAGCGGCCGCCTCTTCCCCGACGCTGCGGAGCGCAAGGAAAAGGTCGTCATCCGCAAGGGCCGCGAAAACTATCTTTGCCTCCTCAATCTGGAAGACGCGCTCCAGGGCGGCTTCGCCGGCCGCGCCGCGATCCTCGCCCACCTCGTCGCCCGCTGGGCCGCTTACACGCGCGACGGCGACATGGTCGGCGGCGACCTCCCAGGCTGGCTCACCACCCTCTTCCGCCGCGCCGGCGCCACCGCGCTGACCGACCGGCGCGGCGAATGCGTCTATGCCGGCTGCCCGCATTACCGGCGCTGCTTCATCGAGCGCTCGACCCGCGCCAGCTTGGCTGCCGACCTCGTCATCGCCAACCACGCCCTCGTCATGGTGAACGCCGCGCGCGGCCGGGATGGCGGCAACCCGCCCACGCGCCTCGTCTTCGACGAAGGCCACCATCTCTTCGACGCCGCCGATTCGACCTTCGCCACCGCGCTCACCGGCCAGGAACTGATCGAGCTCAGGCGCTGGATCGTCGGCCCCGAAGGCAAGTCGCGCGGACGCCGCCGGGGCCTCGCCGCCCGCCTGATGGACGTCGCCTCCTACGACGAAGCCGGATCCGCCGCATTGGACGCCGCCGTCCGGATGGCCGGCGCGCTCCCCGGCGACGGCTGGATCCAGCGCGTCGGCGAAGGCATGCCCTTCGGCCCGCTCGAAAAGCTCCTCGCGGCCGTGCGCGGCACCGTCTACGCGCGCGCCAACGCCCAGGACGCCGGCTACGGCCTCGAAACCGAAATGGCCGAGCTCGATCCCCAGCTCATCGAAGCCGCCGCCCCCGCCCTCGAAGCGCTCGAAATGCTCCACCGCCCGCTCGTCGCCCTCGGCAAGCGCCTCGAAGCGGTGATGGAGGACGCGCCCGACTGGCTCGACGCCCAGGCCCGCGCCCGCGTCGAAGGCGCATTGGGCGGCCTCTCCTGGCGCGCCCAGGGCCTCCAAGGCTGGATCGCCCTCGCCGCCCGCATCGGCGGCCCCGCCGATCCGGACTTCGTCGACTGGCTCGCCGTTGAACGGGTCGACGGACGCGAATATGATATCGGCCTCCACCGCCGCTGGCTCGACCCGACCCGGCCGCTCGCCGAAACGGTGCTCAAGCCCGCTCACGGCGTCGTCGTCACCTCCGCGACCCTTCGCGGCGGCGACGACTGGTCCGCCGCCGACGCCAAGACCGGCGCCGCCCACCTCGCCCGCGAGCCGCAGCGTTTCGCCGCTTCCAGCCCCTTCGATTATGCCGCCACCAGCGAGGTCCTGATCGTCACCGACGTGAAGCGCGGCGACTTGCCCGCGCTGGCCGGCGCTTACTCCCGCCTGATCGAAGCGGCGGGCGGCGGCACGCTCGGCCTCTTCACGGCCATTCAGCGCCTGAAAGCCGTCCACGCCCGCGTCGCCGACCGGCTCGCCCGCGCCGGCCTCCCGCTCTACGCTCAGCATGTCGATCCGATCGACACCGGCACCCTGGTCGACATCTTCCGCGACGATCCGCGCGCTTCCCTCCTCGGCACCGACGCCCTTCGCGACGGAGTCGACGTCCCCGGCCATTCGCTTCGCCTCGTCGTCATGGAAGGCGTGCCCTGGCCGCGCCCCACGGTCCTCCACGCCGCCCGCCGCGCCGCCCACGGCGGCTCCGGCTATGACGACCGCGTGGTGCGCGGCCGCCTCGCCCAGGCGTTCGGCCGCCTCATCCGCCGCCAGGGCGACCGCGGCATGTTCGTCCTCCTCTCGCCGGCGACGCCGTCGCGGCTGCTCACCGCCTTCCCGCCGGGCGTCGCGGTCCGCCGCCTGCCGCTCGCGGAAGCGGTCGAGCGGGTGCGCGCGCGGCTTTCAAGCGAGGACGGTTTCGGGCATCAGGCGGCGGCGGAAACGGCGCTTGGAGGGACGACATGAAACGGCTGACCCTCCTCAGGCACGCCAAGTCGACCTGGGACGACCCCGTCGCCCGCGACTTCGACCGCCCCTTGAACCGCCGCGGCCGCAAAGCCGCCCGCCGGATCGGCGAGGAAATGCGCGCGCTGGGCCTCGCCTTCGACGCCGTCATCGCCTCCCCCGCCGTGCGCGTGAAGGAGACGTTGGCGGAAGTGGAGCAAGGCTTCGGGCGTGACCTTCGTGTGACCTTCGAGCAGGCCGTCTACCTCGCCAGCCCCGAAACCCTCCTCGATCTGATCCGCGCCGCCGACGACGGCGCGGCAAGCCTCCTCCTCGTCGGCCACAATCCCGGCCTCGAACACCTCGCGGTCGATCTCACCGGCACCGGCCCCCTGCGCGCCGAAGCCGCCATCAAATACCCGACCGCGACCCTGGCCGAACTCTCCTTCGACTGCGCCACCTGGCACGAAATCGCCCCGGGGCGCGGCCGCCTAGACCGCTTCATCCGCCCCCGAGACTTGGACCCGGAACTCGGCCCGGATGAGGACAGCGATTGATGAGGCGTGCGGCCTCGCAACTCCTCCCCGGAACGGGGAGGGGGACCGCACGAAGTGCGGTGGAGGGGTCGCGAGCGAAGCGAGCCCTGCACAAGCGCGGGCCCCCTCCACCATGCTTCGCATGGTCCCCCTCCCCGTACCGGGGAGGAGCTAGGTCCGTGCCAGCTCCAACGCTTCGGACAAAGTCCGGCGCAGGGCTTTCAAGTCTTCAATGGAAACGCCGCTTGCCGCTTGAGGAGCAGGAGCCGCAGCAGGCGCTGGAGCCGAGACTGGCGCAACCGCACCCTCCTCCTCACCCCCGCCGCGCCCGGCCAGAAGCTGCTGAACCCCGCGGATCGTATAGCCCTGCTCGTTCAGCAAACGGTGGATGCGCCGCGCCAGCTCCACGTCCGCGGGGCGGTAATAGCGCCGGTTCCCCGCGCGCTGCAGCGGCTTCAACTGCGGAAAGCGCGTTTCCCAATAGCGGAGGATATGCTGGGGCACGCCCAGCTCGCCGGCGAGCTCGCCGATGGTGCGGAAGGCCTGGTCGCTCTTGCCGGGGGCTTGGGCGGCCATGCCTGAAGGCTCAGTCGCCCGCGATCCGCTCGCGCATGATCTGGCTGGCGCGGAAGGTGAGGACGCGGCGCGGCGCGATCGGCACTTCGACGCCGGTCTTCGGGTTGCGCCCGATCCGCTCGCCCTTGTCGCGCAGGATGAAGCTTCCGAAGCCCGAGATCTTGACGTTCTCGCCCTCGGACAGGCCGTGGCACATGTGGAAAAGGATGCGCTCGACGATGTTCGCCGATTCCGCGCGCGAAAGCCCGATCTCGTTGTGCACCGTGTCGGCGAGGTCGGCCCGGGTCAAAGTCCCCGCGTCGGGCCGCCTGATCGTCCCTGCATCAGCCATGGTCTCGTCCTTTCCCCCCCGGAAGTTGGAAGAAGTCTAGTCGAGCTTGTCTGGGAGCGCAATCGCCCATTGCGGCAAAGTGTTAGCACCGTGGCGTCAGTAGCGGACGACGGCCGCGCCCCACGTGAAACCGCCGCCCATCGCTTCGAGAACGATGAGGTCGCCGGGCTTGATCCGCCCGTCGCGCACCGCCGTGTCGAGCGCGAGCGGAACGGAGGCCGCCGACGTGTTGGCATGCTGGTCCACGGTCACGATCACGCGATTCGGATCGAGGCCCAGCTTCTTCGCCGTCGCATCGAGGATACGCTTGTTCGCCTGGTGCGGCACCACCCAGTCGACTTCATCCGCATGGTGGCCGGCGGCCTCCAGCGTCTCGTTCAATACGGCGGCGAGGTTGGTGACCGCGTGGCGGAACACCTCCTTGCCCTTCATCCTGAGCTTGCCGACCGTGCCGGTGGTGGAAACGCCGCCGTCGACGAACAGGAGATCGTTGTGCCGCCCGTCGGCGTGGAGCTTGGTGGCGAGGACGCCCTTGTCCTGCGCGTCCACCGACCGGAGGAGCAGGGCCCCCGCCCCGTCGCCGAACAGGACGCAGGTCGTGCGGTCCTCCCAGTCGAGGATGCGGCTGAACGTCTCGGAGCCGATGACGAGGGCATATTCCGCCATGCCGCCCTTGAGCATGTTGTCGGCGACGGAGAGCGCATAGAGAAAGCCGGTGCAGACCGCCGCCACGTCGAAGGCGATGCAGTCGTTTATGCCCAATGCGGTCTGCACCCGGGTGGCGCTCGCCGGAAAGGTCTGGTCGGGCGTCGCGGTGGCGAGGACGATGAGGCCGACCTTGTCCGGCGCGACGCCGGCCGCTTCCAGCGCCTTTTGCGCCGCTTCGGTGGCGAGCGTCGCCGTGGTCTCGCCGTCGGCGGCGATGTGGCGGGCCTCGATGCCGGTGCGCTCGACGATCCACTCGTGGGTGGTGTCCACCCGCTCGGCGAGCTGGGCGTTCGTCACCCGGTTCGGCGGCAGGGCCGATCCGGTGCCGACGATGATCGAGCGGCGGCTCACTTCTTCGCCGCCGCCGCGGCCGCGGGCTGGCGGACGTTCTCGAGGTCCTCGGTGATCTTGCGGGTGAGGTCGGCGCGCGCCATCCGCTCGGCGACTCCGATCGCGTTCGCGACTCCGATTGCATTGGCGCTGCCGTGGCTCTTCACGATGAGGCCGTTCAGCCCGAGGAAGACCGCGCCGTTATGATTGTTGGGATCGAGATGGTCGCGCATCAGCCGCGCCGCCGAGCGCGAGATGATGTAGCCGAGCTTGGAGCGCAGCGAACTCGCGAATGCACGGCGCAGGAGATCGGCGACGAACCGCGCCGTGCCTTCCAGGGATTTCAGCGCGATGTTCCCGGAAAAGCCGTCCGTCACCACGACATCGACGTCGCCGCGCGAGATCTTGTCGCCCTCGATGAAGCCTTCGAAGCGCATGCCGAGGTTGCTCGCCTCGCGCAGGATGGCGGCGGCTTCCTTGAGTTCGTCCGTGCCCTTCTGCTCCTCCGTGCCGATGTTGAGGAGCTTGACCCGCGGCCGCTCCACGTCGAGCGCGACTCGCGAATAAGCGGCCCCCATGACGGCGAACTGGACGAGGTTGCGCACGTCGCTTTCGGTGTTGGCGCCGAGATCGAGCATGACGAGATCGTTGTCGCCGAGCGTCGGCAGCAAGGCGGCGAGCGCCGGCCGGTCGATCCCGGGCATCGTCCGAAGCGTGATCTTGGCCATCGCCATCAGCGCGCCGGTGTTGCCGGCCGAGACCGCCGCCTGCGCCTCGCCCGCCTTCACGGCGGCGATCATGCGGCCCATCGACGTGGTCTTGGCGCGCCGGATCGCCTGGCTCGGCTTGTCTTCGGACGAGATCACGTCGGGCGTGTGGACGATCTCGGACACGGCGGCGAGCGCCCGGTGCGCCTTGTGCGCGCCGAGCTCGCGGCGGATCACGCTCTCGTCGCCGAACAGCAGAAAGGTGAGGTCCGGCCGGCTCGCCAGTGCGCGCGCGGCGCCGGCGATCATCACCGCCGGGCCGACATCGCCTCCCATCGCGTCGATTGCGATCCGGGGCGCAGTCGCCAAACCTTTAACTCCTCAAGAGCCCGTTCAGCGAGTGCCCTTAGGCGTCCTGGGCGACGATTTCACGCCCATTATAGTGGCCGCAGCCGACGCACAGATTGTGCGGAAGGCGCAGCTCGCCGCAATTCGGGCATTCCTGGAAGTTCACCGGCTTCAGCGCGTGGTGGCTGCGCCGCATGTTGCGCTTCGAGGGCGACGTTTTTCTTTTGGGGACAGCCATCCTGGCACCTGTTCCATCTATCTGAAGTCAATGATGCTTCGCGGGCGCGGAAGCCAGTCGCCACGGCTGTGAAGGGCCGCGGGCCTGGCGGCCGTGATGCTCGCTTGAACGCTGAGCCCTATAGCGATTTCGCTCGCGGTTGCAAGCGCCCGCGCCCCGTGCGACCTGTCCCGCCAGGACGGGGAGACGATAACCATGATTCTGCCGATCACGCTCACTCTGGCGGGGGCCGCGGCCCTGCTCAACATCTGGATCGCACAGCGCGTGGGCCGCGCCCGGGTCGCGCACAAGGTCTCGATCGGCGACGGCGGCAACGACGCGCTCACCGCCCGCATGCGCGCCCATTCCAACTACACCGAATATACGCCCTTCTTCCTGATCCTCGTCCTGCTGATCGAGCTGGCCAAGGGCTCGGAGCTCTGGCTCTGGATCGTCGGCGCGCTCTACATGCTCGGCCGCATCGCCCACGTCTTCGGCATGGAGGCGCGCGGCAAGCCCGGCAAGCTCCGGCTGGTCGGCATCGTCGTGACGATGCTCACCCTCCTCGGCCTCGGCCTGTATGCGATCTTCATCTCCTACATGGACGCGCCGCAGCCGCGCGGCCGGAGCGAAGCGCCGATCTCCCGCGCCGAGGCGCCGCGCAGTTAAGCGCGCGCGAGCGCCCGGTCGCCGACGAACGGGTTGCTCTGCCGCTCGCGCCCGAAGGTGCTCATCCCGCCGTGGCCCGGGATGAAGACGGTGTCGTCGCCCAATGGCCAGAGCTTGGTCGTGATCGCGTCGATCAAATCCTGGTGGTTGCCCATCGGAAAGTCGGTGCGCCCGATCGAACCCTGGAACAGCACGTCGCCGACGATGGCGAGCTTCGAGGCGGGGTGGTGAAAGACGACGTGTCCCGGCGTGTGGCCCGGACAGTGATAGACATCGAACGTCAGCTCGCCGACCGTGACCGTGTCGCCTTCCACCAGCCACCGATCCGATTCGAACGCCTTGGCGCGGATGCCGTAGGAGCGGCCGTCATCCTCCAGCCGCGCGATCCAGAAGCGGTCGTCCTCATGCGGCCCTTCGATCGGCACGCCCAGTTCCTCGGCGAGGATTCCGGCGCCGCCGCAATGATCGATATGGCCGTGGGTGAGGAGGATCTTCTCGATCGTCACCCCATGCTGCCGCGCCGCCGCCTTCACCCGGTCGAGATCGCCGCCCGGATCGGTGAAGGCGCCCCGCATCGTCCTGGTGCACCAGATCAGGCAGCAATTCTGCTGCAGCGGCGTCACCGGAATGATCGCGGCTTTCAAGGGAGGGTTCGTGGCCATGCCCGCGAAATGGCCGTGCGCGCGGGCTTATGCAAGCGGGGGGTGACTCGAGAAAGAGTAGGAGGAAGAAGCACGGCCCTCACCACCCGTTCGGTTCGAGCGAAGTCGAGAACCGCCTTCGGGCGAAGCGAGAAGCTCACCCGCTGAAGCGCTAGAAGAAGAAGCCTCGACTTCGCTCGGCAGCGGTCCTCGACTGCGCTCGGACCGAACGGCGGGGTCTCGAAACCCCGAGCCCTTCCTCCTCCGCCTACAACCCCCGCCCACCCCGCGCCGGCAGCGCGCCCAGCAAAGTCCGCTCCCAGAACATCAGGCTCGTCCAGAACTGATAATCCTGGTTCTCCTTGCGCGCGAAGCCATGGCCTTCGTTCTGCCCGAGAAGGTGCCAGGCGAGCCCGCCCTGCCGCCGCACCGCCTGGACGATCTGGTCCGCCTCCGACGCCGGCACGCGCGGATCGTTCGCCCCGGTCACGACCATCAAGGGAATGCGAAGCTCGTTCACCCGGGTGAGCGGGCTGATCCGCATCAGCTCCGCGCGCTGGGTCCGCTCGTCGCCATATTCGACGCGCCGCAGGTCACGCCGGTAGCTCTGCGTATTCTCGAGGAAGGTGACGAAGTTCGAGATGGCGACGACGCAGTTCGCCGCCCGCAGCCGGTCGCCATAATGGATGGCCGCCGCGTAGCACATGTATCCGCCGTAGGAGCCGCCGGTCACCCCGATCCGCTCCCCGTCCACCCGCGCGTCCCGCCGGAAATGGTCGAGAAAGGCGCCGATGTCGCGCACCGAATTCTCCCGAAGCGCCGGGCCGTTGTCCAGGCCGACGAACCGCTTCCCGTATCCCGTCGAGCCGCGCACGTTCGGGAAGAAGACGGCGATGCCGAGCTCGTTGATGAGGTAGTTGTTGCGGCCCATATAGCCGGGCCGCGACTGGCCTTCGGGTCCGCCGTGAATGTTGACGATCAGCGGCCGCCGCCCGGGGAAGCGCGCCGGATCGGGCCGGTAGAGGAAGCCCGACACCCGCTCGCCGTCGAAGCTCCTCACCTCGACCAGCTCCGGCTCGACATTCGCTTCGGGATCGAGCCCGCCCGTTTCGCTCCGCGTCCAGCGAGTCACCGCCAAGCTCTGCGGATCGACCGAATAAGCATCGGCCGGGCTGCGCGCGGAGCTCAATGTCAGCCCGATCGTCCCCCACGGCGCGATCTCGAGCCCGCCGACGATCCCGGCCGGGAGGCCGGTGACGGCGCGGACCTGCCCCGAGCGGCGGTCGAGCAGCTTCACCCGCCCGACACCCGCTTCGTTGGTGACGTAGGCGACGGTGCTGCCGTCCTCCGAAACATCGAACGCATCGACGTCCCAGCGCGGCTCCCGGCTGACCGCCGTGAAGCGCCCGGTCGCGACGTCCACCGTGCCGAGCCGCTGGAAGTCGGAGCCTTCGTCGGACGTGACCCAAAGCGTGGCGTCCGGCCCGAACTCCGCCCCGCCGAAGGCGATGTCCCGCGCCGGATCGCCGATCGGAGTCATCCGCCCGCTTGCGATGTCGAGCAGGTACAGGTCCGAATTCGTGACCTGCTGGTAGTTGGCGACCACGGCCGTGCGTCCGTCCGGCGAGAAAGCGGAGATGTTCCAGCCGCCGCCCTGGACCTGCGCCACCAGCCGGTCCGTCGAGCGGTCGCGCGGGTCCATGACGTAAAGGTCGGTGTCGGTGCCGTTGCGCCGCGTCGAGCTGTAGCCGATCCACCGCCCGTCGCGGCTCCAGGCGCCGAGATTGTTGCGGCTGCGCCCGTCGGTCAGCAGGGTCAGCCGCCCGTTCGCAAGCGTGTAGAGCTGGAAGAATTCGTTGCCGCCCACGTCCTTGCGCACGACCAGCACGTCGCCCGCCGGCGACCAGCTTCCGCCGATCGGATCGGGCTCGAAGCTCAGTTGCTGGCGGTAATGCATCGGCGCGCCGACCCGGTGGAGCTGCGCCGTGTTGGCGAAGCGGGTCGAGACCAGCATCGAACGGTCGCGCGGATGCCAGCCGGAGAAGCTCGCGCCGCGAAACTCCATGTACAGGCGGGTGCGCTCGGCAAGCTCGGCCGGCACGTCGGGTATGCCGTCCGCGACGAGGGCGGCGGGGCGGGTGACGGTCTCGGCCGCGGCGGCGGGCGCCGGAGCCTGCCCGCTTTGGGCGAGGGCGGCGGCCGGCAGAACGAGCGACAGCAGGAGCAGCTTCAGGCGCATGGTCATCCCCTATTCTATATTTGCCCCGCGCTACTCGCCCAGGGCGGCGTAGGTGAAGATGCGGTAGCGGTAGCGCTGCTCGGCGCGCATGTTGGCGGCGATGCGGCCGTGGACGGCTTCGTCCCACCGCGTCCAGCGCTGCACGAACGCATCGGAGCGGGCACGGTCGCCGGCGTCCTGGACCGCCAGCACTTCGCGCAGCAGCGCCTCGACCGCCGCGGGGTAGCGCGCATAGTCGATCGACAGGCGCTGCGTGGCGGGATCGAAGCGCAGCACGCCTTTGTCCACGAACCAGTTGAACTGCATGAGCTGCATCGTTTGGTAGGGCTGGTCGCGCCGCGGCTTGTTGTTCTGGAGGGTGCGATAGATGCCGCTCGCGTAGAGCGAGCGCACCTGATCGTCGTTATAATAGCCGCGCTGGCGCAGGCGCGGCGCGGCGAAGAGCGAGACGAGGTCCGCCTTCATCTCTTCGAGCAGGTTCGAATCCGCCCCGAGCGCTTCGTCCAGCGTCCGCCCGTCGCGCGTCCGGTCGACGCCGAGATAATGGCCGACTTCGTGCCAGAGCGTGCGCTGGAAATTGCTCTCCGCCGTGAGGTGCGCATCGAATCGCGGCGCCACCGCCGCCCGCCAGGCGTTGCCGGCCGCGCCGAAGATTTCCGGCGCGCGCATGATGTTGGTGCGCAGCAAAATCGTGCGCCCATAGCGCTCGGTGATGTGCGTCTCATTGGGCAGGATGGACGCCGTGTTGCCGCCGCGCGACTGGCCGAAATCGGCGATCACGTCGTAGACGCCGACCGGAATGTCCTCGCGGATCCGCTTGCGCCGGTCGTAGGGCAGCGCGTCCTCCACCGCCTGCAGGCCCTGCAGCCCGCGCCGCAGCGCCTCCGTCTCCTCGCGACGTGTGCCGAGCACGCTCAGCGAATAGAAGGCGCGCGTGCCGTAAAGCTCGTCGTCATAGGTCTCGTAGGCGCCGATCTGCGCGTTCAGATTCTTGAACCGGCCGGTGATCCACGACGCGTCGCCCGCCTCGTAATCGTTGGTGAGGAGATCGCGAGCGCGGGCACGCAGGTAGCGGGCGAACTGCGCGTCGTCGCCTTCCACCGCCATGGCCGCGTCGCTGAGCAGCCCGTGCGCGGCAACCATCTCGTCGGCATAAGCAATGGCATAAGGCGCCGCGTAGAGCCGCGTGGCGTCCGGCCGGGCGCGCAGCATCTCCAGCCGCATCCGGAAGCCGGGGTGAAGCGCGTCGAGCACCGGATGCCGCCGCAGCGCGTCGAGGTCCTGCGACAGGCTCATCCGGTCCTGCCGCCGCACGACCGAGCGCACATCCGTCAGCTCCGCCCGCTGTGCCGGATAAGCGGCGAGATAGGCTTCGAACGCTTGGGCAGTGAGATCGTCCGGGTAGACATTCTTCCCCGGCCCCGGCATCGCCACCGCGACGAAGGGCTCGCGGCGATTGTCGAGCGTCGTCGCCACCGGCCCCTGGAACAGCCTGTACAAGGTCGCGAGGCCGCGTTCCTCCTCCGTATCGGCCGCCGCGAGCGCGGCGCGCACCCGCGCCGCCTGTTCGTGGCGCTGCTCCTCATAAAGATCCTGGAAGATACGACCGACCTCGATCAGCTTCGCGACCGCCGTCCGCTCCCCCGGTGTGAGGTGCGCAAGATCGGGGGCGAGCCGCGTCGTCTGCGTCTTGTCGAGGATCTCGCGCACCTGCGCCGGCGTCCATGCGGCTCGCACGTCGGGCGCTCGCGCTGCGGCTGCGGGGAGAGCGGGCTGGGGAACGGCGTTGGTGTCGGCGCCGGTGCAGGCGGCGGTGGCGGCGAGGAGGAAAGCGAGCGCGGGGAGCCTGGTCATGGCGCGGGTGTCGCGCCGCGCCGCGCCCCGGTCAACCCGGCGCGACGATCCGCGCGGCTTCGGCGAACAGCGCCGGATCGACCTTCACGCCCGACGCCGCCGCATTCTCCTCGACCTGCTCGGGCCGCGACGCCCCGACGATCGCGGACGCGACATTCGGCTCGCGCAGCACCCAGGCGAGCGCGAACTGGCCGAGCGTGAGCCCCGCCTCCGCAGCGAGCGGCTTCACCCGCTCGACCATCTCCAGCACGTCGCGGCGCATGAGCCGCTCCATATAGCCGCCCATCTCCTCGCTCGTCGCGCGGGTGCCGGCAGGCGGCGGCGCGTCCGGCGAGTACTTGCCCGTCAGCACCCCCTGCCCGAGCGGCGACCAGACGATCTGCGAAATCCCGTTCGCGGCGCAAACCGGGATCACGTCCTTCTCGGGCCGCCTCCACAGCAGCGAATATTGCGGCTGGCTGGAGACGAACTTCGCCACCCCCGCCATCTCCACGGCCGCCCTGATCTTGTCCGCCGGCCATTCCGAAAAGCCGATGTAGCGCACCTTCCCGCTCTCCACCGCGCGGGTCAGCGCCTCCATCGTCTCCTCGAGCGGCGTTTCATCGTCGTAGCGGTGGCACTGGTAGAGATCGACATAGTCGGTCCGCAGGCGCGCCAGCGAGGCACCGAGCTGGTTCTCGACCTGCCCGCGCGAAAGCCCCCGATCCTCATCGGTCATCGGAAAATAAAGCTTCGTCGCGAGCACGTAAGAGTCGCGCCCCCGCCCCGCCAGCGCCTCGCCCAGGAACGTCTCCGCCGCGCCCCGTCCATAGACGTTCGCCGTATCGATGAAGTTGATCCCCACATCGAACGCCCGATCGAGACACGCCCGCGCCTTGTCCGCCTCGACGCCGAGCCCGTAGGTCAGCCACGAGCCGAGCGAAATTTCCGAAACCTGAAGATCGCTCGATCCGAGCTGGCGGTACTGCATAACATCCCTTCCTGTGCCTCAGCATTCCACCACGTTGACAGCGAGGCCGCCGAGGCTGGTTTCCTTGTAGCGCTCGTTCATGTCGAGGCCGGTCTTGCGCATCGTTTCGATGACCTGGTCGAGGCTGACCCGGTGCGAGCCGTCGCCGACGAGGGCCAGGCGCGAGGCTTCGATCGCCTTGATCGCGCCGACCGCGTTCCGCTCGATGCACGGCACCTGGACGAGGCCGCCGACGGGATCGCAGGTGAGGCCGAGATTGTGCTCCATGCCGATCTCGGCGGCGTTTTCGACCTGCCACGGCGTGCCGCCGAGCGCCGCCGTCAGCCCCGCCGCCGCCATCGAACAGGCGACTCCGACTTCCCCCTGGCAGCCGACTTCGGCGCCCGAAATGCTCGCATTCTCCTTGAACAGCGAGCCCACGGCCGCCGCGGTCAGCAGGAACACCCGCACCCCCTCGTCCGAAGCGCGCGGCGTGAAGCGCTGATAATAGCGGATGATCGCCGGCACGATGCCCGCCGCGCCGTTGGTCGGCGCGGTGACGACCCGGCCGCCCGCGGCATTCTCCTCGTTCACGGCCAATGCCCAAAGATTGACCCAGTCGAGCACCGTCAGCGGGTCCTGCAGCGTCCGCTCGGCCCGCTCCATCAGCAGCCGGTGGAGCCCCGGCGCGCGCCGCTTCACGTTGAGGCCGCCCGGCAGGATGCCGCCGATCGCCATGCCGCGGTCGATGCAGGCGGACATGGCCGCGACGATCCCGTCGAGCTTCTCGTTTATCTCCGCGTCGCTGCGCACCGCCCGCTCGTTGGCGCGCACCACGTCGGCGATCTCGATCCCCTCGCGGTCGCAATGGCCGAGCAATTCCCCGGACGAGGAGAAATTGTACGGCACGTCGGCGGGCCCCTCCGGCGGCGCGTTGCGCGACACCGCCGCTTCGTCGACCACGGCGCCGCCGCCCGTCGAATAATAGATTTTCGCGTCGATCTCCGCGCCCGAAGCGTCGAAGGCGATGAAGCGCATGCCGTTGGAATGGTGCGGCAAGCGCTCGCGCTGAAGGAATCGCATATCGCGCGGCTCGTCGAAGCCGATCTCGCGCTCGCCGCCGAGCCGCAGCCGCTTGGTGTCGCGGATGGCGGCGACGATCGCCTCCGCCTCGTCGGGGCAGATGCCGTCCGGCCGCTTGCCCGAAAGGCCGAGCAGAACCGCCCGGTCGGTCGCATGCCCCTTTCCCGTCAGCGCCAGCGATCCATAGAGATCCGCCTGCACGCGATCAGTGCGCGCAATCCGCCCCGCCTCGCGCAGCCTCTCGACAAAGCGGCACGCGGCCGTCATCGGCCCCATCGTATGCGATGAGGACGGGCCGACCCCGATCTTGAAGAGATCGAAGACACTGGAAACCATGCATTCTCTCCGAGGCCGGCCGTGCCGCCGGTCCGCCGCACCAGATGGGCGCCCCCGCCCGTGAAGGCAAGCACGCGCCTCGAAGACACCCCCTTCGTCCTCCTCGACGCCGGCGGCGGCGGCGGCAGCGGCCGCTCGCTTTTGTTTACGGGTGCGGGGGAGGTCGTCGAGACCTGGGACCCGGCGGCGGTGCGCGCCTCGATCCGGCGGCTGGAAGGGCGGCACGCGGCGGGGTTCATCTCCTACGAGGCCGGCCACGCGCTCGAGCCGAAGCTCGCGCCCCTCTGCGCCGCCCCCGCTCCCGAAGCGCCCCCGCTCCTCTGGTTCGGCCTGTTCGACGAACCGGAGGAAGTCGACCCCGCCGCTCTGCTCCCGGATCCCGCCGGCGCCTGGGCCGCGCCCGCCCGCCCGCTGGTCGCGCGCACCGACTATTCCAAGGCGGTCGCCCGCATCCTCAGCCACATCGAGGCGGGCGACATCTACCAGGCGAACCTCACCTTCCCGGCCGAAGTCCGCTTCGCCGGCCACCCGCTCGCCCTCTACGCAGCGATCCGCGCCCGCGCCGGCGCCGCCCACGGCGCGGTGGTCTTTACCGGCGCGCACTGGATCCTCTCGTTCTCGCCCGAGCTCTTCTTCGAAATGAAGAACGGCCGCATCCTCGCCCGCCCGATGAAGGGCACCGCGCCCCGCTCCGACGATCCCGAAAGCCTGCGCGCCGATCCCAAGCAGCGGGCCGAGAACCTCATGATCGTCGATCTCCTCCGCAACGACCTCTCCCGAGTCTCCCGCCCCGGCACCGTCGAGGTCCCGCACCTCTTCGCGATCGAAACCTACCCCACGCTCCACCAGATGACCTCCACGGTGACGGCGCAGCTCTCGAACGGCGTCACGCCTGCCCACGTGCTGGAGACCATCTTCCCCTGCGGCTCCGTCACCGGCGCGCCGAAGATCCGCGCGATGGAGATCATCGCCGAAACCGAAACCGCGCCGCGCGGCGTCTACACGGGTTCCATCGGCAGGGTTGCGCCGGGCGGAGAAGCCGAGTTCAATGTCGCGATACGGACCCTGACCATCCCGGCCGCCGCCGCCGCCGCCCGGATGGGGCTCGGCTCCGGGGTCGTCGCGGACAGCCGCGCCGGGGAAGAATGGCGCGAATGCCTGGCAAAAGGAGCCTTTGTGCACGACCCGGACCGCAGCTTCGACCTTATCGAGACGATGCGCTTCGACCCGCGCGACGGCATGCCGGACCTCGAGCGGCACCTCGCCCGGCTGAAGCGCAGCGCCGACGCGCTCGGCTTCGCCTTCGACCGCCACGATGCGAGGAACGAGCTCCAGGCCGCGACCTTCCGACTGCCCGAAGTCTCGCGGGTGCGCCTGATGCTCTCGCCCACCGGCGCGGTCGCCATCGAAATCCGCCCCCTCCCGCCGCACCCATCGGAGCCCGTCGACGTGACGCTCGCCGTGCGCCCGGTCGCGGCCGACGACTTCCGCCTCGTCCACAAGACCAGCGATCGCGCCTTTTACGACGCGTTGCGGCGCACCGCGGGCACGTTCGAAATCCTGCTGGAGGACGAGGCCGGATTCCTCACCGAAGGGAGCTTCACCCACCTGTTCGTCGAGCGCGCCGGCAGGCTCCTCACCCCGCCGCTCGCCCGCGGCCTTCTTCCCGGCATCCTGCGCGAGCGGCTGATCGAGGAAGGCCGCGCCGAGGAGGCCGACCTCGTCGCCGCCGACCTTTTCGACGGCTTCTTGATCGGCAACGCGGCCCGCGGCCTCATCCGCGCAAAACTCGCCTAACCCAGGTTGGCTACCGGCTCTTTCGGGAACGAAATGAGTGGTCCGAGGTTCGCCGTTGCTCTACCAGCCGCAACAGTCGCGTCAGAACGACAACAGGGAGAGCGATATGAACACCCGCACATTCGCGCTGATCTTCGGTATAGCGTTCCTCATCATCGGCATCGGCGGCTTCGTCATGGCGCCGACGACGCCGGGGCCCCATCCCGATCTCGACATGACGCATGGCTTCGGCCACTCGCTCGGGCTGTTCCCGATCAACACGCTCCACAACATCGTCCATATCGCGTTCGGCGTCTGGGGCCTCGCGGCGTACCGCAGCCTCGGCGGCTCGGTCACCTATTTCCGCGGAGTCGCGATCGCCTACGCGCTGCTCACGGTCATGGGCCTCGTCGAAGCCGGCAAGATGCACACGACCTTCGGCTTCATCCCGCTCTACGGCAACGACGTCTGGCTGCACGCATTGCTCGCCCTCGTCGCCGCTTATTTCGGCTGGATGCACCGCGATCGCGGCGCGCACGACCGGACCTGAACCAGGCGTGGCCCGGCGCGAGGAAAAGCGCGCCGGGCCCGTTACTTAGCGCCGCTCCCGCGTGCGCAACGAGTCGCCGCAAAGCGCGCCGCGAGCACTAGCGCCGGGCGCGCTGTTGGCGTATGCCGGACCCATGAAAAAGCTCTTCCGCCTGTCCTCGCTGGGGATCCTTCTCGCGTCTCCCACCGTGCCTGCAGCGATGCAGGCCGCCGCCGTCGCCCAGTCGCAGCCCGCCGCCGAAGTCGCCGTCGCGCCGCTTCCGGCCGCCGTCTGGACTCGGCAAAGCGCCCAGGCGCTGCTCACCTATATCGAAGGCGTCGGCGCGGAAGGTCTCAGCCCCGCCGCCTACGCGCCCGATCGGCTGCGTGCAGCCATCGCCGCCCGCAGCGACGCCCAGATCGCCTCGGCCGCGACCGACAGCTTCCTCCGCCTCGCCGCCGACCTGTCCGGCGGCGCCACGCCGGCCGCAGCCCGCGTCGAATGGTTCATGACCCCGTCGCAGCTCGACGCTGGCGCGACCCGCACGCTGATGGCCGAAGCGGTCGCCGGCAACACGATCGCCGAAGCGCTGAACGGCCTCCTCCCCACGCACCCGCAATATGCGGGCCTGAAGCGCGCGCTCTCCCAGACGGCGGCCAGCGACACGGCGACTCGCGACCTCATCCGCGCGAACCTCGAGCGCTGGCGCTGGATGCCGCGCACGCTCGGCGCGCGGCACGTCATCGTCAACGTCCCCGCCTTCACCGCGGCGATCGTCGACAACGGCGCCGTCACCACCCGCCACCGCACGGTGGTCGGCGCGGTCCGCACCCCGACGCCGCAGCTCAATGCGCGCATCACCGCGGTGACGATGAACCCATATTGGCACGTGCCGCAGAGCATCATCCGCGAAATGGGCGGCCGCTTCGGCGCCGACTATGAAGTGACTCGCAACGGCGGCTCGATCATGGCCCGCCAGAAGCCCGGCCCGCGCAACTCGCTCGGCCGTCTCAAGATCGAGATGCAGAACGACCACGCAATCTATCTGCACGACACGCCGGCACAGGCGCTGTTCTCGCGCCCGGTCCGCGCCTTCAGCCACGGCTGCATCCGCACTCAGAACGTGCGCGATTTCGCCGCCAAGCTGCTCGCCCCCACCGGCGAGTGGGACCGCGGCCGCATCGACCAGACGATCGGCACCATGCGCACCACCCAGGCCGCGCTCGCGCAGCCGATCCCGGTCTTCATCGCCTATTTCACCGCGGCCGCGACCAGCGACGGCGACCTCGTCCGCTACAACGACATCTACGGCCGCGACGTCCCGGTAAAGCGGGCGCTGAACGCGGCGTAGCTTGAGCCGATAACGCTGGGGCGACGTGCCAAACACGTCATCCCGGCGGAGGCCGGGATCTCAGCGGGTGAAGAGCGGAGGCGCGACTGCAAGGCGCCCTCCATTGGCGCCTCAGACTTCTCGTCCTGAGATCCCGGCCTTCGCCGGGATGACGGGCTTGGGCGAACGGGCGGCGTAGGCTTTTACGCCCCAACCTTATCCGCGTACAGAAACCGCCCCGGCCCGAGCCGCGCCAGCGTTTCCTGGAGGCTGGAATAGCTCATCGCGAAGCAGCCTTCGCTGCGCCCCAGCCGGCCGTGCTCCGCCACCTGGTGCGGCTCGGCATACCAGGCACTGTGGACGACGATCGCGCGCGTGTGGGCGTTGCTGTTGCTGTAATCGAGCCCGGAGACCCGCATCGAGCGGCCGTAGCGCCCGTGATAGAAATCGCCGGTCACGTACGCCCCGTTCGACGATGCGTTCGAGCCCACCGAATTGGAAAAGCGCTGCAGCCAGCCGCTGTGATCCGGATCGGAGCCGCGGCCGTGCGCGACGAGGTGCGACGTCACCCGGCCGGTATAGGTGTCCATGAGGTAAAAGCGCGGCAAAGCCGACGGCTTGGAAAAATCGGCGATGCCGACGAGATCGACATGGCGGAGGCGGTTGCGGTGCCGCGCGAAGGAGGCGCGGGCGCGGGCGAGGAGCTGGGGATCGATGATCGGATCGACCATCACGCGGGCCGGTGCCGGCGGAACCGGCGTGTACGCCCGGTCGGCCGTGCCTGCGATCGCGGCGCTTCCGGATGCTGCGAGGACGGCGCCCGCCGCCGCTCCGCTTTCGATAAACTGCCTACGCGACAAGTACATGACGACCCTCCCCGGTCACTGCCGGTTGTAAGGTGGTTCCCCTTTCCCCTCAATTACGCGCCCGGCACGATCCGGCACGTCCCGCCGCGTGCCCGATGCCGTTCGCCGCAAGAATGGCCGATTTGCGTTAACGGGCCGTCACCGCGGCCCTGCGTAATGCGCAGGAGGGAACCGGCGCGCGGCAAGGAGAGTCTGACCTTTCGCAAGCGCGCTTGGAGGATCTGTGGCGAGCCTTTCCGGACTGCCCCTTTCGCCCCCGCTCCCGCCGATGGAGGCGAAGTCGGTCGGCGAACTGCCGGACGGCGGCGGCTGGCAATATGAGCCCAAGTGGGATGGCTTCCGCTGCCTCGTCTTCCGCGATGGCGCGGAAATCGAGCTCCAGTCCAAGTCCGGCAAGCCGCTGGCCCGCTACTTCCCCGAAGTCGTGGAAGCCGTCCGCGCGATGAAGGCGGAGCGCTTCGTCCTCGACGGCGAGCTCATCATCCCGATCGACGGCGCGCTGAGCTTCGACGCCCTGCAGCTGCGCCTCCACCCGGCCGAAAGCCGCGTCCGCAAGCTCGCCGCGCAGACGCCCGCCCAGCTCATGCTCTTCGACTGCCTCGTGGACGAGAGCGGCACCGATCTCGCAGCCCGCCCGCTCACCGATCGCCGCGCCGCTTTGGAAGCGCTCCACGCCCGGGAGGACAATCCCTCCATCCTCCTCTCCCCCATGACCGACGACCGGGATGTCGCGCAAAGCTGGCTCGACATGGCCGGCGGCGCGCTCGACGGCGTCATCGCCAAGAGGAGCGACGGCCCCTACGTCTCGGGCGAGCGCGCCATGCTCAAGATCAAGCAACTCCGCACCGCGGACTGCGTCGTCGGCGGCTTCCGCTACGCGACCAACGCCAGGGAAGTCGGCTCCCTCCTCCTCGGTCTCTTCAACGACGAAGGGAAGCTCGACCATGTCGGCTTCACCTCCTCGTTCGGCAACGAAGACAAAGCGGAACTGACCAAGCGGTTGGAGGCCCTGCGCGGCAAGCCCGGCTTCACCGGCGACGCCCCCGGCGGCCCCAGCCGCTGGGCGACCGAGCGCAGCGGCGACTGGGAATCTCTGCGCCACGAGCTCGTCGTCGAAGTCCGCTACGACCATGTCAGCGGCAACCGCTTCCGCCACGGCACCAAGTTCCTGCGCTGGCGCCCGGACAAGGCGCCCGAGCAGTGCCGCTTCGACCAGCTCGTCCACGCATCCGCCCTCGCCGCCGAGCTGGAGTCGACTTCATGAGCAAGGAAGAGCGCATCGTCGAAGGCGTCCGCCTGAGCAGCCCGGACAAGGTGCTCTGGCCCGAACAGGGCATCACCAAGAGCGAGCTTGCCGATTATTATCTGAAGATCGCGGACGTCATGCTCCCCCACGTCGCCCGCCGCCCCGTGACCATGGTCCGCTGCCCGACCGGCGCCGAGAAGAAATGCTTCTACCAGCGCCACGCCGCCTCCGGCGTCCTCCCGGAGCTCATGGAAGTCACCGTCCCCGGCTTCGACGAGCCTTATCTCTACATCGAGGATGCCGCCGGCCTCGTCGCCATGGTCCAGATGGGGACGCTCGAAATCCACCCCTGGGGCGTGCGCATCGAAGCGCCCGACAAGCCCGACCGGATCATCTTCGATCTCGACCCGGACGAAGGCCTCGGCTTTGCCGACGTGATCCGTGCCGCCCTTGAGATCCGTGAGCGCCTGACGGTCCTCGGCCTCACCAGCTTCGTCAAGACGACGGGCGGCAAGGGGCTCCACGTCATCCTTCCCATCGAGCCCGTTACCGACTGGCGCGAGGCCAAGGCTTTCGCCAAGGGCTTTTCCGAGCTGATGGCCGCCGACGCGCCCGATCGCTACTTGACGAAGATCTCCAAGGCCGAGCGCGAAGGCCGCATCTTCATCGATTACCTGCGCAACGACCCGACCTCCACCGCCGTCGGCCCCTATTCCACCCGCTCCCGCCCGGGCGCCCCCGTCGCCATGCCGATCGAGTGGGACGAAGTCGCCCCGGGGCTCGATCCCAAGGCATTCACCGTCGAAACCGTGCCCGCGCGGGTCCGCTCGCGCGCCCGCGATCCCTGGGCCGACATCGACGCGCACAAACAGTGCATCCCCCTGCTTCCCTCCGTAGCGGATGGAAACTAGGTCCGGAATGCGAGTTGATCGTGGCTTGCCGGGCCGCGGGCCGGAGCCCATCTTCATGGGGTCTCCGCGGCACCGAGACTTTCTGAAAGGCCAGTTTTCTGAGTTCCCGTACCGTTTACGTCGTCGACGACGATCGCGACGTCCGCCTGATGATCAGCTACATGCTTTCCGACGCTGAGCTGACGTCCCACCCGTTCGCCAGCGGCAGCGATTTCCTCGCCGCCCTTCCGGACCTCGCGCCCGGCTGCATCCTCCTCGACGTGCGCATGCCGGACATGGACGGCCTCGCCGTCATGGCCGATCTCGCGCGCCGCGAGGTCGACTGGCCCGTCGTCTTCATGACCGGCCACGGCGAAGTGCCGGTCGCCGTCGAGGCGATGAAGCTGGGCGCTATCGATTTCCTCCAGAAGCCTTTCAGCGAAGAAGCCCTGCTCGGCTGCTTCCAGCGCGGCTTCGAGCGTCTCGACGAGCGCGGCGAGAGCGTTCGCCGCCGCGCCGCCGCGCGCGGCCGCGTCGAGCAGCTCACCGCCCGCGAGCGCGAAGTGCTGAACGGCCTTCTCGCGGGCCTTTCCAACAAGCTCATCGCCGACCGGCTCGGCATTTCGCTGCGCACCGTCGAGATGCACCGCGGCAACATGATGGACCGCCTCGGGGTGGATAATCTCGCCGAAGCCCTTACCTTGGCAATGGAGGCAGGGCTCGCACCCGCGGCGTCCAAAACCGACTGATCATTCCAGGCGAGAAGAGGTTTTCATGGCGCGCGAACAGGTCATTCTGGCGGGCGGCTGCTTCTGGTGCACCGAGGCCGTGTACAAGGACGTGATCGGCGTCGGCGAAGTCGAAAGCGGCTATATCGGCGGCCACGTCGCCAATCCCACCTACAAGGCGGTCTGCGGCGGCAACACCGGCCACGCCGAAGCGATCCGCGTCACCTTCGACACGGCAACGATCTCGCTGGACGAAATCCTCGACATCTTCTTCGCGACCCACGACCCGACCCAGCTCAACCGGCAAGGCAACGACGTCGGCACCCAATACCGCTCGGCGGTCTTTCCGCTGAGCGACGCCCAGGAAGCCGCCGTCCGCGCCGCCATCGAACGCGCCCAGCCCGATTGGCCGGCTCCCATCGTCACCACGATCGAGCCCGCCACCGACTGGTACCCGGCCGAGGACTATCATCAGGCCTATTGGGAAGGCGACGGCCAGCGGAACCCCTATTGCCTCTCCGTCATCCCGCCCAAGCTCAGGAAGCTACGCAAGAGCTTCGCCGCTCGCGCGAAAAGCGCCGAAGCCGGCGCCTGA
>DASQND010000134.1:0-1752 GCA_035645215.1 Allosphingosinicella sp. | reverse complement strand
GAGATGCCGCTGCTCATGAAGGCGGTCGACGACTATCTCGACTACCGCCTCAGCCCCGGCTGCCCGATCCGCTAATTCTCCGTCATTGCGAGCGAAGCGAAGCAATCCAGGCTGCGCCGGTGCGGGTCTCCGCCGTCCGCTGGATTGCCGCGTCGCTTCGCTCCTCGCAATGACGCGGTCTAGAGCGTGAGAATAAGGACGTTGCCGAGGAGGACGGCGGCGGCGACGATCATGAGGGCGCCTTTCTTCCGGTCGCGGCCCGTCGCGGCGAGATAGATCCCGCCTGCGCCCAGCAGGAAGGAGGCGATCGTCAGGATCGAGAGCAGGGTTGCTGCGGCGCCGGTCATGGGCGGCGCTTTTACACCTCGTTAAGCATGGCGCGATAGACTCGGCGGATGGACTCGGCCGCTTCTCCGCTCAACAGCGCCTTCGACGAGATCGAGGCGTCGATCCTGCCGAACCTTTCGCTCCTCCTCGACGGCGTGCTCGACGCGGCGGGAACGGCCCGCGCCGGAGTCGATGCGCGTCTTTACGCCGCCGAGATCCGGATGCTGTCGCTCGGAGTCGAGGAGCTGACCCGCCAGGTCGCGGCGCTGGCGCCTATCGTCCAGCCTCAGCCGCGGCTCAGGATGTCGGCGTAGAGCGCCGGATCGACGTTCCCGCCGGAGACCACGACCACGCTCCGTTCGGTGAGCGGCCCCGCCTTCCCCGCCAGCGCCGCCGCAAGCGCGACCGAACCGCCCGGCTCGGCGACGATGCGCAGATTGCGCATCGCGAACGCCATGGCGCGCTCCACCTCTTCCTCGCTCACGGCCACGCCGCTGGCGCCGCGCGCGCGGAGCACGCCGAAGGTGAGCGGCGAGACCAGCTTGGTCTGGAGCGCATCGCAGCGGGTCGGCGGCGCATCCGGCGCTACGGGGACGATCTCGCCGGCTGCGAGCGAGCGCGCCATGTCGTCCCAGCCTTCCGGCTCGACGACGACGACCTCCGTTTCGTGAAGCGCCAGCGCGATCCCGGAAGCGAGCCCGCCGCCGCCGCAGGGGACGAGAAGCCGGTCGGGCTGAAACCCGAGCTGCTCGCCGATTTCGACGCCCGCACTCCCCTGCCCTTCGATGATATCGACGTCGTCGAACGAGGGGACGAGGACGCAGCCGCGCTCGGCGGCCAAGCGGGCGCCGATCTCCTCGCGGCTCTCCGTCTCGCGGTCGTAGAGGACGATCGCCGCGCCCGCCGCCCGCGTCGCGTCCAGCTTCACCCTAGGCGCGTCGGCAGGCATCACGATCACCGCTTCGATGCCGAGCCGCTTCGCCGCGAGCGCCACGCCCTGGGCGTGATTGCCGGATGAGAAGGCGACCACGCCCCGGCTCCGCTCGGCCTCGCCGAGCTGGAGCAGCCGGTTGGTCGCGCCGCGCAGCTTGAAGCTCCCCGATTGCTGCAGGCACTCGGCCTTCACCAGGAAGCGCCCGCCCTCCCACTCCACCGGCAGAATCGGCGTTCGGGTGACGTGGGGGGCCACACGCTTCGCCGCACGTGCGACCCCCTCTGGCGACGGCCTTCTCTCTGTCACGCAAGCTCCTCAGTTTACGAGGGAAAATCCATGTCTTTACATGCGGAAAAGCGGCCCATATATCCGGCCCCGCTGCCCCATGGGGACTTCCAATAACCGCAAGGCAGCCTTTGTCGCCACTACCCCGTTGGAGGTCCCTTGAATTGCACAAACATCATAGCGCGCTGGGGCTAGCTTCGCTCCCC
>DASQND010000133.1:0-14363 GCA_035645215.1 Allosphingosinicella sp. | reverse complement strand
GCGGCCGAAAAGCAGGTGTGTCATGATCGGCGAGAAGATCCTCGCGGGGCGTCTCATCGAGGCGATCCGCGAAACCAATGCCAGGAACGGGCGCACCGCGCTCACCCTGCTCGACTGGGTGCGCGAGCAGCGCGACTGGCTGTGGCCGGACGTGGCGTGGCCGGAAACGGCGCTCGCCGCACCGCCGCTGTTCGGAGGCTGGCAGGATGCGCCGGTGCCGGAGCCGGAAGCCCTGCCCGAAGACCCGCTGACCTGGGCCTCTCTCCCGGGCCTCGCGCGGCAAATCGCGCCCGACGAAGCGCCGCTTCCGCTCCTCCAGGCGGTGGACGCGGCGGCGGACCTGCTCGGCTTCGACGCCTTCGAGCGCGACGTGCTTCGCTTCGCTGCGGCGCTCGATCGCGGCCGCCGGCTCGCGCCGCTGCGCTCCCGCCTGTACGGCATCGGCGAGGACCTTGCCGGGCTGATCGGACGGGCGTCGGGCGCTGAAGGCGGCGACGCCGCGATCCGCGTGCGGCGCTCGGCGCCGGTGACGCTCGGCCTGCTCTTCGCGGCGAGCGACACGCATGGCGGGGGTCAGGACCTCGGCGTCGACTGGCGGTTCGCGCCGGTGCTCGACGGCGGCGTGACGAACCCGGAGCGCCTCATCGATCTCCTCGCCGGCGAACGCCAGGCGGCGACCCTGTCGCGCGCCGACTTCGCCGAAAAGGAGGCCGAGCTCGATCTCCTGGCGCGCCTGCTCGCGGGTGCGCTGGGGGCGCGGGCGAAGGGCGTCAACATCCTCCTCTGGGGGCCGCCGGGCACGGGCAAGACCGAGCTCGCGCGCACCCTCGCCGAGGAGGTGGGCGCGACGCTCTACGCGGTCGGCGAGGCCAATGTGGACGGCGAGGAGCCGCTTCGGGGCGAGCGTCTTTCGGCGCTTCGCCGCGGCCAGCGGCTGCTCGCCCGGCGCGGCGGCTCGATCCTGCTGTTCGACGAGATGGAGGACATCTTCTCGTCGGTGGGATCGTGGGCGCCGGGAGGGGCCGTCCAGGGCGCGTCCAAGATCTTCGTCAACCGCATGCTCGAGGAGAATGCGGTGCCGACGATCTGGACGTCGAACGCGATCGACGCGGTCGATCCCGCGCACCTCCGCCGGATGAGCTTCATCCTCAAGATGGGCTATCCGTCGGCCAAGGCGCGGGCGCGGATCGTCGCGCGCGTCGCCGAAGCCGAGGGCCTGCCCGAGGCGAAGGCGGGGCTGGAGCGGCTGCTCCCGGCCGAGGAAGCGTCGTCGGGCGTGGCGCGTGCCGCGATCCGTGCGGCGGTCCTCGCGGGCGGCGGCGCGGCCGAAGCGGAAGCCGTCGGGCGCTCGCTGGTCGAGGGCCTGCGCGGCGGCCGTGCGCTCGCGCCGAAGTCGGAGGCCGTGCTGGACCTCGACCTGTTCGAGGCGGACCGCTGCGTCGCGTCGCTCATCGCGAGCGTGGCGGCGCCGGGCGCGGCGAGCGACGTGTCGCTGCTCCTCACCGGTCCGCCGGGGACGGGCAAGACGGCGCTCGCGCAGCACCTCGCCGCGCGGCTCGACCGGCCGCTCGCGGTGAAGCGCGCTTCGGACCTGCTCTCGCCCTTCGTGGGCGGGACGGAGGCGAACATCGCGCGTGCCTTCGCCGAAGCGCGAGAGGCGGGCGCGGTGCTCCTGTTCGACGAGGTGGATTCGCTCCTCCTCGATCGCGCGGAGGCGCAGCGGCCGTGGGAGATCAGCCAGGTGAACGAACTGCTCACCTGGATGGACAACCACCCGCTGCCGTTCGTCGCGGCGACCAACTTCGCCCGGCGGCTCGACCCGGCGGCGCTCCGGCGCTTCGTCTTCAAGGTCGAGCTTCGGCCGCTGTCGGCGGCGCTGGCGGAGCGGGCCTGGGTCCGCTTCTTCGGCGGCGAGGCGCCCGCGGCGCTGGCGCGAGTCGCGGGGCTGACGCCCGGCGACTTCGCGGTGGTGAAGCGGCAGCTTCGCTACGGCCGTGCCGGAACTCCGCAGGAGATCCTGGCGGCGCTGGAAGCGGAAGCGCGGGCGAAGCCGGAAGCTTCGACGGCGATCGGCTTCTAATCGGATCGCGATCGGGATCGGGGCGGCCTAGGCCGCCCCGGTTTCGCCGCGCGCGAGCTGGCGGCGGAGGTCCTCGAGGGTCGCGGCGATGTGGGCGCGGGTAAGGGCGCGGACTCGGTAGAGGCGGCGGCCGAGCCAGGCGTCGAGGAGTTCGCGATGTTCCTCGCCGGCGCGGTCGCCGCGGCCGCCGGGTTCGAGATGGACCCGGACGTAGCGCTCCGAAAGGACGTGGAGGCGGGCGAGGAATTCGGTCGTCACCGCCTGGCCGGAGGGCCGGACGAGGGCGATGTGGAAGGCGCGGTTCAAGGCGCCGACATTCGCGCTGCCGTGTTCGATTGCTCGAGCGATCGCGGCCGATGCGGCTTCTGCGGCGTCTCGATCCTCTGAAGTGGCGGCTCCGGCGCCCGCGGCGGCGGCGTCCGGCTCGAGCTTCAGGCGCAGCTCGTACACTTCCTCGGCTTCAGCCGCGGAGAGCGCGCGGACGAAGAAGCCACGGTTGGGCTCGGCGCGGACGAGGCCTTCCTGCTCGAGGCGGGCGAGGGCTTCGCGCAAGGGTATCTTGCTGACGCCGAGTTCCGCGGCGAGCGCGTCCTGCCGGACCGGCCGTCCCGCGGCGACGGCGCCCGAGAGGATGCGGTCGCGAAGGGCTTCGACGACCCCGCTCACGTGACGGAAAAGCCGCGCCAGAAGGGGTCGGCGCGGTCTACCCAGATAGTGTTGAAGCCGGTGGCAACGGCGGAGCCTTCGATGGACGGCACGATCGCGTCGTAATTGCCGACCGACGCCGCCTCTTCGACCCTCCCGATGAAGCGGGAGCCGATGTAGCTCTCGTGGACAAAGGTGTCGCCGACCTGGAGACGCCCGGTGGCGGCGAGGTGGGCGAGGCGGGCGGAGGTGCCGGTGCCGCAGGGGCTGCGGTCGATCGCCCGCTCGCCGTAGAAGACGGCGTTGCGGCCGTCGGCGCCCTCGCCCTTTGGCGCGTCGGCCCACAGGACATGGGAAACGCCGCGGATCGTATCGTCGAGCGGGTGGACGGGCTCATACTTTTTGCGGACGAGGGCGCGGATCGTGCGGCTGAGTTCGACGATGCGCGCGGCGCCGAGATCGTCCAGCCCTGTGTAGGCGCCCTGCGGCTCGACGATCGCGTAGAAGTTGCCGCCGTAGGCAACGTCGACCGTCAGCGGCCCGAAGCCGGGCACGTCGATTTCGATCCCGCGTGCGGCCAGATAGGAGGGGACGTTGCGGATCCTGACCGACGTCACCCTGCCCGCCTGCTCTGCATAGTCGATCCGGATCGTGCCGGCGGGCACTTCGATGGTGAGCCGCCCCGGCTCGCGCGGCTGGATGAGGCCGTGCTCGAGGCCGAACGTCACCATCCCGATCGTGCCGTGGCCGCACATCGGAAGGCACCCGCTCGTCTCGATGAACAGGATGCCGCAATCGGCCTCCGCGCTCGTCGGCGGATACAGGAAGCCGCCCGACATCATGTCGTGCCCGCGCGGCTCGAAGCACAGGCTCGTGCGGATCCAGTCGAAGCGGGCGAGAAAGTCCTGCCTGCGCTCCGCCATGCTCGCTCCACGAAGCAGCGGCGCCCCGCCCGCGACGAGGCGAACCGGGTTCCCGGCGGTGTGCCCGTCGATGCAGAAAAAGGTGTGGCGCATGGGTTAGCTCGGCTTCAGACAGATTGCGGGAACGCCGTCACCCGTTTGGTCCGAGCGAAGTCGAGGACCGCTGCCGAGCGAAGTCGAGGCCCTTCTTCCTGTTCCCACACGCCCGGTTCTCGCTCCGCTCGAAAACGGTTCTCGACTTCGCTCGAACCGAACGGAGGGGGTCATGCACTCGGAGGCTGTCATTCGGCCGCTGCCGCGAGATCGAGGGCGGGGCGCGTCCGTGCCGCTTCCTCCACCATCGCCGTCACCTCCGCGCGGCGCGCGCCGGTGAGCGGCATCCGCGGCATCCGCACGCGCTCCGAACCCCGCCCCATGATCTGCTCGGCGAGCTTGATCGACTGGACCAGGTCGTGCTCGGCGTCGAGATGGAGCAAGGGCATGAACCAGCGGTAGATCGCCCGCGCCGCCGCCAGGTCCCCCCGCTCGACGGCCGCGAACAGCGCGACGGACTCACGCGGGAAGGCGCTGGTCAGGCCGGAGACCCAGCCGGTCGCGCCGAGGATCAGTCCTTCAAGCGCGACGTCGTCGAGGCCGGCCATGAGGGTGAAGCGCTCGCCGAAGCGGTTGTACAAATCCGTGAAGCGGCGCGGGTCCGGCGCGCTTTCCTTGATCGCGGCGACGTTCGGCACGTCGGCGAGCCGCTCCAGCACGTCGAAGCCGATGGTGACGCGGTAGGCCGGGGGATTGTTGTAGAGCATGATCGGGAGCGATGTCGCGGCGGCGACGGCGCGGAAATGTTCGAACAGTTCGTCAGGTTTGGGCACATAGACCATAGCGGGGAGCAGCATCAGCGCGTCTACGCCCATTGCTTCGGCATCGCGGGCGAAGGCGATCGCGCGGGGCGTGGTCAGCTCCGACACGCCGGCGATGAGCGGCACGCGGCCGCCGACTTCGCCCGCGGCGGCGGCGAGGATGGCGCGCTTCTCCTCCGGCTCCAGCGAATTGTTCTCGCCGCACGTGCCGAGCAGGATGAGGCCGTCGACGCCGTCGTCAACGAGCGCGCGCTGGACGTGAACGGTGGCGGTAAGGTCGACCGAAAGGTCGTCCGTGAACTGGGTGGTCGCGGCCGGGTAGACGCCGTGCCAGAGGGGGCGGGAAGTCACGTGTACTGATCCTTCGTTGATGTGCGAAATCGTATACGATATGGCGGCAGCCATGTCAGCCCCTCCTCAGCTGCGCAGCATGATCGTCGTCGGGGGCGGCGTGATTGGGATGAACTGCGCGCTGTCGCTGCAGGCGCGGGGCATTGCTGTCACCGTCGTCGACCCGGGAATGCTGCGGGGCGCATCGCTCGGCAATGCCGGACATATCGCTGTCGAGCAGGTGGAGCCGCTCGCTTCGCTGGCGACGCTGAGGAGCCTGCCGCGCATGCTCTACTCGCGCGGCGGGCCGGTGTCGCTGATGCCGCGCGAGATCGGCGCCTGGCTGCCGTTCGCGATGCGCTTCGCGCGCGCCGCCGCACCGGCGAGATTTCGAGCGGGCAAGGCGGCGCTTTCCAGCATCGCGGCGGCTGCCATCCCGGCGTGGCGCCGGCAGCTCGAGCGCGCCGGCGCCGCCGACCTGCTCCTCGATCACGGACATTACGCGGTGTGGGAGACGGAGCGCGCCGCCGAAGCCGGGCGGCGGAGCTGGGCCGCGGCGGATACCGGCGCCGTCACCGTCCGGGAGGCCTCCCGCGACGAGCTGGCGCGGATCGAAGCGCAGCTCAGCGTGCGCCTCGCCGGCGGTGTGCGCTTCGACGGCAGTGCGCAGATCGCCGGCCTCGATCTTCTCGCGGCGGCGCTGGTGCGCAGCTTCGAGCGCAGCGGCGGCGTGCGGGTGCGCGGCGCGGCGGCTGAGGTGTCGGCCGGCGCGGTGACGCTCGAGACGGGCGAGCGCTACGAAGCCGATGCGGTGCTGGTCGCGGCGGGCGCGGCGTCCGGGCCGCTGCTCCCGCGCCACCGCGTGCCGCTCATCGCCGAGCGCGGCTACCACCTCCAGGCGGCCGAGAGCGACTGGCCGCTCGATCTTCCGCCGGTGGTGTTCGAGGAGCGGTCGATCATCGTCACCCGCTTCCGCTCGGGCCTGCGCGCCGCCGGCTTCTTCGAATTCGCACGGCCCGAGGCGAAGCCCGATCCGCGCAAGTGGGCGCGCCTTCGGTCCCACCTGTCCGATCTCGGCATCGCCTTTTCGGAGCCCGTCGAGTGGACCGGCGCGCGGCCGACCCTCCCCGATTACCTCCCCGCCATGGGGCGCACGGCGGACGGCCTCTTCTACGCCTTCGGCCACCAGCATCTCGGCCTCACCCTTGCCGCCGCGACCGGGGAGGCGATCGGCGCGCTCGCCGCTGGCGATGCCCCGCGCTTCGATCTATCGCCCTTCCGCATCGAACGGTTCGGGAGGCGCGGGTGACGAAGGGTGTCGGCGGATCGAATGCGGCGGCCGAGCTGGCCGGGCTGGAGCCCTGGGCGGAGCGGGCGCCCGCCATTTCGGCGTCCGAACACGTCGCCCGGATGGAGCAGGCGCAGCGGCTGATGCGCGAGCACGGCGCGGACTTCCTGCTGATCGGCGCGGGGGCGAGCCTGCGCTACTTCGCCGGCGTCACCTGGGGGGCGTCCGAGCGGCTGGTGGCGCTGCTGCTGCCGCGCGACGGCCGGCCGATGATGATCGCGCCCGTGTTCGAAACCGGCTCGCTGGTGGCGGAGCTCGGGATCAACGCGGCGCTTCGGCTCTGGGAGGAGGATGAACGCCCGTCGGCGATTGTCGCGGAGGAGGTCGGCGCCGGCACGCTTGCAGTCGATCCGGCCATGGCGTTCGTCCTGGCCGACCGGATCCGCAAGGCGGCGCCGTCCGCGACTCTGGTCGACGGTTCAGCCATCGTCGACGGCTGCCGCGCGACCAAGTCCGGGGCCGAGCTCGCGCTGATGCGCCAGGCCAAGCGCATGACGCTGGAAGTGCAGCGCCGCGCCGCCTTGATCCTGCGCGAAGGCATTCGTGCCAGCGAAGTGCGCCGCTTCATCGACGACGCGCACCGCGCGCTCGGTGCCGCCGGATCGACCTTCTGCATCGTCCAGTTCGGCCGCTCCACCGCCTTCCCGCACGGCCTCCCCGAAGACGACGTGCTGCGCGAAGGCGACGTCGTCCTGGTCGACACCGGCTGCGCCGTCCACGGCTACAACAGCGACATCACCCGCTCCTACGTCTTCGGCACCGCGACGGGCGAACAGCGCCGCGTCTGGGACGCGGAGAAGGAAGCGCAGCAGGCGGCGTTCGATGCCGTGCGCCCCGGCGTCCCCTGCGAGGAGATCGACCACGCCGCCCGGCGCGTCCTCGAACGCCGCGGCTTCGGGCCGGACTACAAGCTCCCCGGCCTGCCGCACCGCACCGGCCACGGCATCGGCCTCTCCATCCACGAAGCGCCCTACCTCGTCCGCGGCGACGGCACGCCGCTGCGCCCCGGCATGTGCTTCTCGAACGAGCCGATGATCGTCGTGCCGGGCCGTTTCGGCATCCGCCTCGAAGACCATTTCCACGTCACCGAAGACGGCGCCGCCTGGTTCACCGAGCCGATGCGCTCCATCGACGACCCGTTCGGCGCACGCTAGGCTCGGCGCAAAAGGAGGCTTCAATGGACCCGCAGAGCATGTTCGTCATCGCGGTGCTCGTCGCCGTGCCGGCCTTCTGGTTCCTCATGGAGCATCGGACCGGCTGGCCGGTCTGGTCCTATCTGCCGCCTTTGCTCTGGATCTATGCGTCGCCCCTGTTCCTCCGCCTCGCCGGCATCCTGCCCGAGGCCTCGCCCGTCTATACCGGCCTCAGGGCCTATCTCCTGCCGGTCTTCATCACCCTCCTCGTCATGACCATCGATTTGCGGTCCGCGGTCGGCAATCTGGGGCGCGGGCTTCCGGTGCTCCTGGTGTCGACCGCGTGCGTCATCGTCGGCGCGCCGATCGGCTATCTGCTGGTCAGCCCCTGGCTCGGGCCGGAGGCCTGGAGCGGCTTCGGGGCGCTTGCCGGGAGCTGGATCGGCGGCACCGCCAACATGGCCGCGATGGAGCGCGCGCTCGGCACCCCGCCCGACCAGATGGGCCTCGCCATCCTCGCCGACCAGACCGTTATCCTGGTCTGGCTCCCGCTCCTCATCATCTCCGCCCGCTATGCGGACCGCTTCAACCGCTGGGTCGACGCTCGTCCGATCGTCCTCGCCGGGACCGCAGAGCCCGCCGCCTCCACTCCGCCGCCCGCCTCCGCTGACGTTACGCCCTCGTTCGAGCCGGCGGCGCGTGCCGCGCACGACGCGCCGCCGGCCGCTGCTCGGCCGCTCGCCGAGTCAGTGGCTGAGCAGCCAGCGGCTGAGCATGCGGCGCGCGGCGAGATGGCGCCGATGCTGGATTTCCTTCTCATGCTCGCCGCCGCGCTCGCCAATGTCGCGCTCTGCGCCTGGATCGCGCCGCAGCTTCCGGACCTGCCGCCCTTCATCACCGGCTCGACCTGGCTGGTGCTGCTGGTGACGACCGGTGCCGTCCTCCTCTCGTTCACGCCGATCCGCCATTCGCACCAGGGCAAGGTCGCGGGCTCCGCCGTGCTCTACATCTTCGTGGCCAACATGGGGGCCTCAGCCTCGATCGCGGGCCTCGCCCAGGCGCCCGCCTTCGTCGCCGGCGCCTTCCTGTGGCTCACCGTTTCGGTGACGCTGATGCTGGTCGCGGCCAAGGTGATGCGCACCGATCTCAGGCTCGTCGCCGTCGCCGCGATCGCCAATGTCGGCGGCGCCGCCTCCGCGCCGGTCGTGGCCGCGGCGCACGACCGCAACCTGGTGCCGGTCGCGATCCTGATGGCGATGATCTGCTACGTGCTCGGCAATTACGGAGCGATCCTTGCCGGCCACCTCGTCCGGATCGTCGCCGGCCTCTGAGCCCTCAATCCTCCTCCGGCCAGGGGCTCGGCCCGCCTTCGGCGATGAAGCGGTCGATCCTCGCGTGGAGGACGGGGAGGGGGACCGAGCCGAGCTCAAGCACGGTGTCATGGAAGCGGCGGATGTCGAAGCGGTCGCCGAGCGCCCGCTCCGCGCGGGCGCGGGCCTCCTCGATCGCCATCTGGCCGAGATAATAAGACAGCGCTTGCCCCGGCCAGGCGATGTAGCGGTCGACCTCCGTGCCGATCTCGTGTGCGGACAAAGCCGTATTCTCGGTCATGAACGCCCGCGCCTGTTCGCGGGTCCAGCCTTTGGCGTGGAGGCCGGTGTCTACGACAAGACGCGCGGCTCGCCACATCTGGTAGGAGAGCATGCCGAAGCGGTCGTAGGGCGTTTCGTACAGGCCCATCTCGACGCCCAGTTTCTCCGCATAAAGGGCCCAGCCCTCGCCGTAGGCGGAGATGTAGTATTCGCGTCGGAATTCCGGGTGGCGGCGGTTCTCGGCGGCGAGGGACATCTGCATGGCGTGTCCCGGAGCCGCTTCATGAAGCGTGAGGGCGCGCAGGGAATAAAGCGGGCGCGAGGGAAGGTCGTAGGTGTTGATGAGGTAGCCGCCCGGGCCGCCGCGTCCGGTCGTATAGAAGGGCGCGATGTCGGCGGGAACGGCGCGGATGGCGAAGCGGGCGCGCGGCTGGCGGCCGAACCAGCGGTCCGCAATGCCGTCGAACTGCTTGGCGATCCACGCGCCTTCGCGAAGGAGCTGCTCGGGAGTCGTCGCGTAGAAGCGGGGATCGGTGCGCAGGAAGGTCAGGAAGGCGGACAGGTCGCCCTGGAAGCCCACCTCGCGCATGACCTCGTGCATCTGCGCGCGGATCGCCGCGACCTGTTCGAGGCCGATGGCGTGGACCTGATCCGCGGTGAGATCGAGCGTCGTGAACTCGCGGATCTTGGAGCGGTAATAGGCCTCGCCGTCCGGGAGCGTGGTCGCCGCGAGTGCGGTGCGGGCACGGGGCAGATACTCCGTCCGCATGAAACGCAGCGTCTCTGCATGGGCCGGGACGACGGCGGTGCGGATCGCCTCCACCGCCTGGGCGCGCAGCTCCGCGTGGCGGGCCGCAGGTACGGCGCCGGCCATGTTGCGGAACGGCTCGTACCAGACGGTCTCCTCCGGGCTCGCTGCCTGCGCGACCGCGGCGAGTCCGGCATCCCTGCCTTCGAGTGTTATCCGCGGCGGCGTGAAGCCGCGCGCGAGGCCCGCGCGCATATTGGCGGTCTGCTCCCGGAAATAGCGGGGCATGTCGCGCAGCATGGCGATGTAGTTGCGATATTCCTCTTCCGTCCGGAGCGGGCGGCGGGCGGTGTAGGCGAGGTCGCTCCAGAAGCTCGAATCGGAGTTGAGCGGCTTTTCCCAATTGCGGAAGCGCTGGGAGGCGGCGAGCGTCTCGATCTGGTAGCGGAAAACGTCGTAGTCGAGCCGCCGGTCGGGCGCGAGCCCGGCGCGCTCGATCCGCGAAAGCTCGCCCAGCACCTGCTGCCAGTAGCGCAGCCGCGCCTCCTGCGCCCGCGGCGTCACGTCCGGAAGCCGCGCGCGCACCCGGCTGTCGTCCTCGCCGCCGCCCGCCTGCGACTGCCGCCAGCGCCATTCGCGTTCGTAGAGCGCCTTGAAGCGCTGCTCGGCGGCGTTGGGGCCCGGCTGGACGGCGGCGGTCAGGACGATTGCGGCGAGCGGGAGCGCGGAGCGGATGACGGGGTGCATGGGGCCAGTGGTAGCGCAAGCCGCGCCGCGTGCAACCGCTTGACCCCGGCCGCGTGCCTGTTCAGGCGGAAGGGATGGACGCCGCCGACTTCCTCCCCTTCGCCCATGCGCTCGCCGATGCGGCGCGGGCCGAGACGGTGCACCGCTGGCATTCGGGCGGCGCGGTGGACGGCAAGGCGGGCGGGTTCGATTTCGATCCGGTGACCGACGCCGACCGCGAGGGCGAGCGGGCGATGCGGGCGCTGATCGAGGCGCGGTTTCCCGAGCACGGCATTGCCGGCGAGGAGTTTCCGGAGAAGGTGGGAGCCGGACGCTGGTGCTGGAGCCTCGATCCGGTGGACGGGACTCGCTCCTTCATCTGCCGGCTGCCGATGTGGGTGACGCTGATTGCGCTTCTCGATGAAGGGCGGCCGGTGCTGGGCCTCATCGACGCGCCGTGCCTTGGCGAACGCTATGCGGCAGCGGGCGGGGCGGGGACGATGTCGAGCGCGGCGGGCGAAGCGCCGCTCCGCACCAGCGCCTGCACGAACCTTGCGGAGGCACGGGTGTCGACGACGGATCCGTTCATCCTCGGCGAAGGCGGCGAGGAGGCGTGGGAACGGCTCCGCCGCGCGGCGCGGACGAGCCGTTACGGGCTCGACGGCTACGGCTATGCGCGGGTGGCGGCGGGCTCGCTCGACCTCATCGTCGAGAGCGGGCTCAAGCCGCACGACTACAATGCGCTGATCCCGATCGTCCGGGCTGCGGGCGGGGTCATCGGCGACTGGACGGGCGGCGACGATTTCTCTGCGGGCCGGGTCGTTGCAGCCGCGAGTTGCGAACTCTACGATGAGGCGGTGCGGCTTCTAGGCGCCTGAATGGCGCTGGCGGAGGATGGCGACGACATCCTCCCAGCCGAAGCCCTTGGCCTGCATCAGGACGGTGAGGTGGTAGAGGAGGTCGGCGGTCTCCTCGGCCGTGCCGGCCGCGTCGCGAGTCACGGCGGCAAGCGCGACTTCGACGCCTTCCTCGCCGACCTTCTGGGCGATGCGGGCCGGACCTTCCGCGAGAAGCCGGGCCGTGTAGCTCGCCTCGTCACCCGAAGCGGCGCGGGCGGCGACGACCCGGGAGAGCTCGGCGAGCCAACCGGGCCCGTCCGGGCCTTCGCGGCCGAAGCAGCTCGTCGAGCCGGTGTGGCAGGTCGGGCCGACCGGATCGGCGCGGACCAAAAGGGCGTCGTTGTCGCAGTCCGGCGCGACCGAGACGAGGCGCAGGACGTTGCCGCTCGTCTCGCCTTTCTGCCACAGCCGCTGCTTCGAGCGGCTGTAGAAGGTGACCTTGCGGCAGCTTAAGGTGGCGGCGAGGGCGACGCGGTTCATGTAGCCGAGCATCAGCACCTGCCCCGTCGCCGCGTCCTGGACAACGGCCGGGAGGAGCCCGTCCATCTTCTCCCAGGCGAGCGCTTCGAATTCATTTTCGGTCATCGGCGCATTTCGATCCCGCATGAGCTGAGATATTCCTTCAAGTCCGGGATGGGGATGATCCGGTCGTGGAAGACGGTGGCTGCCAAGGCGCCGCTTGCGCCCGCGTCGAGAAACGCGTCGCGGAAATGGCCGGGCTCGCCCGCTCCGCCCGAGGCGATCACCGGCACCTGCACCGCGTCGACCACGGCGCGGGTGTGGGGGAGGTCGTAGCCGGTGCGCACCCCGTCGCGGCGCATGCAGTTCAAGACAATCTCGCCGGCGCCGCGCTCCGTCGCTTCGCGCACCCAGTCGAGGGTGCGGCGGCCGGAGTCGCGTGTGGCGTCCGGGGAGCCGGTGTACTGCTTCACGAGATAGTCGCCGTCCTGTTCGAAGCTGTCGACGCCGAGGACGACGCACTGGCTTCCGAAGTCGCGGGCGAGCTCCTCGATGAGGGCGGGGCGTTCGAGCGCGGGGGAGTTGATCGAGACCTTGTCGGCGCCCGCGTCGAGGCAGGCGGCGGCCTGGTCGCGGGTGCGCACCCCCCCGGCGACGGCGAAGGGGATGTCGATGACCCGGGCGATGCGGCGCACCCATTCGGGATCGAGGCTGCGGCCTTCCGCCGAAGCGCCGATGTCGTAGAAGACGAGCTCGTCCGCGCCTTCGCGGCTGTAGCGCAGCGCCGATTCGACGATGTCGCCGACGTCGCGGTGGTCGCGGAACTGGACGCCCTTGACGACCCGGCCGTCCTTGACGTCGAGGCATGGAATGATCCTACGCGCAGGCATCGAGCGCCTCCGCAAGGTCGATGCGGTCTTCCCACAGCGCCTTGCCGACGATCGCCCCGTGGGTGCGGAGGCGGCGCAGGTCCTCAAGCGAGGAGACGCCGCCCGAAGCCTGGATGGCGAGGTGGGGGAGGCGGGTCGCGGCGTCTTCTAGGAGGTCGAAATTGGGGCCGGCGAGCATGCCGTCGCGGCCGATGTCGGTGAGGAGGAGGTGGCGCGCTTCCGGGAAGTTCGCGGCGACGTCCCAGAGGCTGGCGCCGCTGTCCTCCGTCCAGCCGGAGACGGCGACATAAGGCACGCCGTCCGCGAGGCGGACGTCGAGGGAGAGGGTGATGCGGTCGGCGCCGAATTCGGAGATGAAGGCGCGCACGGTTTCCGGATCGGAGACGGCGAGGCTGCCGATGACGACGCGGCCGACGCCCGCGTCGAACATGCGGGCGAGCTGGTCGCGTTCACGGAAACCGCCGGCGACTTGCAGCTTGAGCGGCGCCTTCGCAGCAAGTGCCGCGATGAGATCGTGCTGGACGGGCTTGCGCGCGCGGGCGCCGTCGAGATCGACGACGTGGGCCCAGGCCGCGCCGGCCGCGGCGAAGGCGGCGAGCGCGTCTGCGGGATCGGAGGCGTAGGTGGTCGCGTCCTCGAAGCGGCCCTGCGCCAAGCGGACGACCTTGCCGTTCATCAGGTCCATGGCGGGATAGAGAATCATGAGTCGAGCCAGGTCCTGAGGAAACGCGCGCCGGCTTCGCCGGAACGCTCGGGGTGGAATTGGGCGCCGGTGAAGTTGGCCGAGCGGACGACGGCGGGGATCGGGCGCCCGTAATCTGCGCGGGCGAGCGTGGCGGGGCCGTCGTCGCAGGCGAAGCTGTGGGCGAAATAGACGTAATCGCCGGACACCAGGCCGATCCCCGCGTCGGCGACGTCGAGGCGGCTCCAGCCCATGTGCGGGACGGGCATGGCGGGGGCGGGCGCGAGGCGGCGGACGCGGCCCGGGATGAGGCCGAGGCAGGTCGTGTCCTCTTCCTCCGAGGCTTCGAACAGGAGCTGCATGCCGAGACAGATGCCGAGCACGGGCTGCGTGAGGCCGCGGATCGTCTCGGCGAGGCCGCGTGCCTCGATCTGCTCCATCGCGTACCCCGCGGCACCGACGCCGGGGAGCACGACCTTGTCCGCCGCCGCGATCTCCGCAGCGTCGCCGGTGACGCGCGGCGAAAGCCCGAAGCGCTCAAAGGCGATGCCAACCGACCCGATATTGCCGCAGCCGACGTCGACGATGACGAGTCCTCCCCGGGACGGGGAGGGGGACCGCGCGAAGCGCGGTGGAGGGTGGGCGGTGCGGGACTCAGAGCCCCCTCCACCAGCCTGCGGCTGGTCCCCCTCCCCGTCCCGGGGAGGATTTTCGATCACAACACCCCCTTCGTACTCGGCACCGCATCCGCCGCCCCTTCGCGGGCGACGGCGCCGCGCAGCGCCCGGCCGAACGCCTTGAAGCAGGCTTCCGTCTTGTGGTGGTCGTTCTCGCCCGACACGCGGACGTGGATGGCGGCGCCCAGCGCGTCCGACAGGGAGCGGAAGACGTGGCGGGTCATTTCGGTCGGGTAGGCGCCGATGTGGCTCGCTTCGAAGCTGCCTTCGAAGACGCTGTAGGGGCGGCCCGACAGGTCGATCAGCACCTGGGCTTCGGTCTCGTCCATGGGCAGCGCGAAGCCGAAGCGGCCGATGCCGCGGCGTTCGCCGAGCGC
>DASQND010000132.1:0-14561 GCA_035645215.1 Allosphingosinicella sp. | reverse complement strand
CAACGGCGCGGCGAACGTCATCCAGGGCGCGGCCGGGGACGACGTCCTCGACGGCGGCGCGGGCGGCGACACGATGCGCGGCGGCCAGGGCAACGACGTCTATGTCGTCGACGATGCAAGCGACCAGGTCGTCGAAGCGGCGGGCGAAGGCGTGGACGAAATCCGCACCGCGCTGGCGAGCTACGCGCTCACCGGCCTCGCCAACGTCGAGAATCTGACCGGCACCTCGGCCGCGGGGCAGGTCCTGACCGGCAACGCGCTCGCCAACGTCATCACCGGGGGCGCCGGGGCGGACACGCTCGACGGCGGCGCGGGCGGCAGCGATACGCTGCGCGGCGGCGCGGGCGACGACACCTACCGCGTCGATGCGGGCGACATCGTCGTCGAGGCGGCGGGCGAAGGCACCGACGAGGTGCTGACGGCGCTTGCGACCTACACGCTCGCGGCGAACGTCGAACTGCTGACCGGCATATCGGCGGGCGGCCAGACGCTGAGCGGCAACGGTTTCGCCAACACGATCCGCGGCGGGAGCGGCGACGACACGCTCTACGGCGAAGGCGGAGACGATCTGCTCTTCGGCGGTGCCGGCGACGACATCTTCAACGGCGGCGCGGGCGACGATGTCATCGACGGCGGCACCGGCGCCGACATCATGGGCGGGCTTGCGGGGAACGACGTCTTCATCGTCGACGATGCGGGGGACCGGGTGGTCGAAGCGGCGGACGAAGGGACGGACGAGGTCCGCACCGGCCTCGCCGCGTACAGCCTCGCCGACCATGTCGAAATCCTGACCGGGACGTCGGCCGCCGGCCAGGCGCTGACCGGCAACGATCTCAACAACGTCATTACCGGCGGCGTGGGCAACGACGCGATCGACGGCGGCGCCGGCGCGGACACGATGCGCGGCGGCGCGGGCGACGACGTCTACACGGCCGACCACCAAATGGATCTCGTCGTCGAGGCCGAAGGCGGCGGCATGGACGAGGTGCGCGCGTCGGCTGCCTCCTACACGCTCGCGGCGAACGTCGAGCTGCTGACCGGCATATCGGGCAACGGCCAGACGCTGAGCGGCAACGGTCTCGCCAACACGATCCGCGGCGGGAGCGGCGACGACACGCTCTACGGCGAAGGCGGAGACGATCTGCTCTTCGGCGGCGCCGGCGCCGACATCTTCAACGGCGGCGCGGGCGACGACGTCATCGACGGCGGCACCGGCGCCGACATCATGGGCGGGCTTGCCGGGAACGACGTCTTCATCGTCGACGATGCGGGTGACCAGGTGATCGAAGCGGCCGGCGAAGGGACGGACGAAGTCCGCACCGCGCTGGCGAGCTACAGCCTCACCGCCAATGTCGAGAATCTGACCGGCACCTCGGCCACCGGCCAGACGCTCACCGGCAACGGCCTCGACAACATCCTCTTCGGCGGGATGGGCGACGATACGCTGATCGGCGGCGGCGGCAACGACATCCTGATCGGCTTCGGCGGGTCGGACGTGCTTCGCGGGCAGGCAGGCGACGACGTCTACATCATCGATGCGGGCGACACGGTGGTGGAGCTTGCCGGCGACGGGATCGACGAAGTCCGCACCCAGGCCGAGATCTTCGTGCTCACCGACACGCTCGAGAATCTGCGCGCGACGAGCGACATCGGCCACGACTTCCGCGGCAATGCCGGGAACAACGTCATCGTCGGCGCCGCGGGGAACGACATCATCCGCGCCCAGGACGGCGGCGGCGATTTGCTGTTCGGCAAGGGCGGCATCGACTCGTTCTACATGGGCGGCGCGTTCGACAATGGCGACTATATCGACGGCGGCGACAATCGCGACTCGATCATCCTCCAGGGCAATTACACCGGCCTGACGCTGACCTGGGACATTACCGGCGGCTCGAGCATCGCCAACATCGAGGGCATCTCGCTCCTCTCCGGCTCGGTCACGCAATACGGCCAGTCCGGCACCAACCTCTACAGCTACAATCTGACGCTTGTGGACGGGAACATCGCGGCCGGCGCGCTGATGAAGATCAACGGCTTCAACCTCCAGGGCGGCGAGAACTTCACGCTGAACGCTTCCGCCGAGACCGATGCGCCGCTCCAGGTCTTCGCCGGCTTCGGCATCGACACCCTGACCGGCGGCCAGCAGGCGGACGCCTTCATCTTCGGCCATGACGGACGCTTCGGTGCCGGCGACCGGGTCGACGGCGGCGGCGGCTACGATGTCGTGTACCTTCGCGGCGACTATTCGATCGACTTCAACGCCGCGGGCTATGAGAACGCCTTCACCAACGTCGAAAGCCTCGCCATCCTGACCAGCGCCAACAACGAGTTCGCGGGCGGCGGCGACGGCGACTTCGATTATTCGATCACCTGGGCCGACGCACTCCTCGCCGCCGGCGCGACCTTCACGGTCAACGCGAGCCGCCTCCAGGCGCACGAGACCTTCGTCTTCGACGGTTCGAGGGAAACGGACGGCGTCCTCCGCGTCTTCGGCGGCGCCGGCGCCGACACGCTGACCGGCGGCGGCGCCAGCGACCAGCTCCACGGCGGCGGCGGCGCGGACGTGCTGCGCGGCGGCGCCGGCGTCGACCTGTTCCGCTACTCGGCGGTGTCGGACTCGACCACGGCGGCCAAGGACGTCATCGCGATGTTCGTGCCCGGAGAAGACAAGATCGACCTCGGCCGAGTCGATGCGAAGTCGAGCACAGCCGGCCTCAACGAAGCCTTCGCCTTCATCGGCGCGTCCGCTTTCTCCGCGGCAGGGCCGGACGCGCCGGGCGAGATCCGGGCGTTCAGCGTCTCGGGCTCGCTCTGGCGGGTGGAGGGCGACGTCAACGGCGACGGCATCGCGGATCTCGTCATCGATGTCGATCTCGCGGGCGGACAGACGCTGACGGCGGGCGACTTCCTCTTGTAAACGTCGCCTTTGCAAACGCCATGTCTATGTAAACGCTGAAAAAAATTTGACATGGTGCGGATTTTCGCGCATAAGCTGGGGCATCCGGTCAGGCACCAGGGGGACCCAGAATTTCCAAGTTCTCGAACACGGGCCGCTGCGAAGCTCGCCTCGCGGCCCGCAGCGACAGTGCCGTTTCCCTCTATGTGAGCGCTCCTGCGGCCGCCCCATGCGTCCGCTGGAATGCCGCCGCCGATGCCTCGATGCGCATCGGCCGACCCTCCGGCGCGGCGCCGTAACGCCTGCGGAACAAAGTTGCCCGGGCGAAGTTTTAGCCGGCATCTTCCAGTTTATCTCGTGTAACCATTCATTTACAATGTAAATAGTTCGCGCGTTCATACCCGTTACTGCGCAAAATGCGCGGCGGGAAATTACATCACAAATTCTGGAGAGAGATTCATGTGTAAGACCTGTGACGGTTTCGTGTGGAACACGGGCCAGTATCTCGTCGAGTCGACCTACGCTTATGGCGATGTCGTCACGTCCGCCTTGGCCGCGGCCGTCGTGGGCGCCAAGGAAACCGACGCGTTCCCGGCCGACGGCGTCGGCGACGTCAAGCTGGCCCCGCTCAGCACCGGCCTCATCGTCACGGCCGACGAAGCCGGCGACGGCATCGGCATCAGCCCGGGCAATCCGACGATCACGGTCGGCGGACCGTCGCAGATCGGCACGCTCAACACGATCGGCGACCAGGATTTCTTCCAGGTCGTGCTCGAAGCGGGCAAGACCTACGACATCGGCCAATATGCGAAGGCGGGCGGCCCGAACGGCATCGCGCTCGCCGACGCCTATATCGAACTCTACGACGCCAGCGGGAAACTGCTCGTGATCGCCGACGGCGGCGGGCCGAACACGCCCTCCGGCCTCGACGCGCTGCTGACCTATACTGCCGCCGTGGGCGGCACCTATTATGTGAACTTCCGCGCCTATGACGAAGTCCCGCTGGACGGCGACAAGGGCGATGCGGTCGGCGACTACGAATATTTCGTGCGCGAGGCGACGTCCGAATCCTACAAGCCCTTCTACGACGTCAACAGCCCGCTCTACGCGCTCGACTGGGGCAGCCAGGTCGACGGCACGGTCCGCGACCCGAACGCCAACGTGGCAGGCACCGCGGCGACCAAGGGCGAGACGGTCGGCTATTTCGGCCAGTCGACCGAAGGCAAGAACGTCATCAAGATCTATTTCGCCAAGGCGGGCGACGTCTACTCGCCCGAGGACCCGACGAGCCCGGGCCTCCCGCCCGCCATCGTCGCGGTCGGCGCCAAGGACTTCGAGATCACCGCCGTCTGGACGTCGCTGCGCGAGTTCGAGAAGGTCGCCGACATCGTCTACGTCGAGACCCAGAACCGCGACGAGGCCGACTTCCACTACGTGACCTACTCCGGCACGCCGGGGCCGGGCGTCTCCCTGCTCGGCTCGATGAGCCCGCCGCAGGAGAGCGACGAGGGCCTCGCCCAGTTCAACTCGGGCGACTACCGCTGGAACGCCACCAACCTGCAGCAGGGCGGCTTCTCCTTCGTCACCCTCATCCATGAGTTCGGCCACGGCCACGGCATGGCCCACCCGCACGACGGCGGCGGCCGTTCGGGCGTCATGAGCGGCGTCGTCGCCGAAGGCCCGGCCTTCGACTACACGACCGGCGACTTCGACCTGAACCAGGGCGTCTTCACGATGATGTCCTACGAGGACGGCTGGCAGAAGTCCCCCTACGGCAACGCCAAGACCGACACCGGCTACGGTTATCTCGGCGGCCTCATGGCCTTCGACATCGCCGTCATCCAGGACAAATACGGCGTCAACGAGGATTGGGCCAAGGGCAGCGACCTTTACGAACTGAAGGACGAGAATGCCGCCGGCACCTTCTACAGCTCGATCTGGGACACCGGCGGGATCGACGAGATCCGCTACGGCGGTGCGCGCGACACGACGATCGATCTTCGCCCGGCGACTCTGAAATATGAAGTGGGCGGCGGCGGCTTCATGTCCTTCGCCCACGGCATCTTCGGCGGCTTCACGATCGCCAACGGCGTCACCATCGAGAATGCGACGTCCGGTTCGGGCAACGACAATCTCGTCGGCAACGCCGCGGACAACGTGCTGAAGTCGGGCGCCGGCAACGACGTCATCCGCATCCACCTCGGCGGCAACGACACGGTGGAAGCGGGCGACGGCATCGACACCATCTATGCCGGCGCCGCCTTCGACGCGGGCGATACGGTGGACGGCGGCACCAACCGCGACTCGCTGATCCTCCAGGGCAATTATGCGAACGGCGTCACCTTCGGCACCGGCACGGCGTCGAACATCACGGGCATCGAGTCGATCTCGCTCCTCGCCGGCAACAACACGGTGTTCGGCGACACGGCGGGGAACAGCTACAGCTACAACCTCACCATGCTGGACTCGAACGTCGCCCAGGGCGCGCTCATGAAGGTGAACGGCTTCTTCCTCCGCGCCGGCGAGAACTTGACGTTCAACGGTGCGGCGGAAACCGACGCCGCCTACCAGATCCTGGCCGGCCTCGGGGTCGACACGCTGGTCGGCGGCGGCCAGGGCGACGTCTTCGTCTTCGGCCATGACGGGCGGTTCGGCTCCGGCGACACCGTCGTCGGCGGCGCCGGCTACGACGTCGTCTACCTTCGCGGCGATTACACGATCGACTTCAACGACGCGGGCTTCGCCAATTCGCTCTCGGGCGTCGAAAGCGTCGGCCTCCTCACCAGCGCCAACAATGAATATGCGGGCGGCGGCGACGGCGAGTTCGATTATTCGATCACCGCCAACGACGCGATGCTGGCGGCCGGTGCCACCATGGCGTTCAACGGAAGCCGTCTCGGCGCGAACGAGAGCTTCATGTTCGACGGCAGCCGTGAAACGGACGGCAACTTCCGGATATGGGGCGGCAGCGGCGCCGACACCCTGACCGGCGGCGCGGGCAACGACCTCGTCTACGGCGGCGGCGGCGCGGACGTGCTGACCGGCGGCGCCGGGATCGACACGTTCCGCTTCCAGCTGGCGAGCGACTCGACCGCTGCGGCGACCGACACGATCCTCGACTTCCTGTCGGGGACGGACCGGATCGACCTCAGCCGCATCGATGCCATCTCCGGCACCGAAGCGAACGAGGCCTTCACGTTCATCGGCGACGGGACCTTCACGAACGTGGCCGGCCAGCTTCGCGCCACCAACGTGTCGGGCAATATCTGGAGGGTGGAAGGCGACGTCAACGGCGACGGCACCGCCGATCTCGTCATCGACGTGACGATGGCGAGCGACCAGCCGCTGGCCGCTACCGACTTCCAGTTCTGACCCTGCCGGAACCGACCTGACGCATCGGCCGGGGCGCTCCTTTCGAGGGGCGCCCCAAGCCCTTGAAAACAAAAGGCTCCGAAAACCGCCGAACCGTTCGGCGCGTTTTCGGGGCCTTTGTCTTGCGTGTGTCACAAAGCCCTGACATCGTTGAAAAAGTTAACGGGGGGATTCGCCCCCGCTCTTCCATCCGGACGAGAATCAGCGACGCGCCGAGCGCGCGAGGGGGACGATCATGACGACCACACCGCATCAGCTCAGCAGCGGCAATCTCGTGCAGACCTGGGCCGGGACGGCCGCCCTCCTCACCGCGGACAACTGGTCGGGCATTCCCAGCATCGTCGGATATCGCGGCGACAACCTGACGGCGACGGCCGGCACCGATCCGCAGACGATCCTCGTCAGCGGAGACGCAACGCCGATCAGCCTGATCAATGCGAGCACCGCCGCCAATACCGGCGGCGGCGTCCACGAGATCACCGACGACGTCGTCGGCCTGCAGGGCTCGGGCACCGCGGACGCGCCGCACCTCGTCTTCTATCTCAACACGACCGGCGTCCAGGACGTCCGCTTCCAGGCGGTGCTTCGCGAACTCGACGCGACCACGACCGACCAGAAGGTCGCCGTCCAGTACCGCATCGGCGGGACCGGCAACTTCGTGAACCTGCTCGCCAGTTCGGTCGGCGGCTTCAACGTGGCGGGCAATCAAAGCGTCACGCTGGACATCACTTTGCCGGACGCGACCGACAACCAGTCGCTGGTCGAGATTCGCATCATCACCAACGACGCCGTCGGCAGCGACGCGATGATCGGCGTCGACGACATCACCATCTCGAGCACCGCGCTCGCCCCGCCGGCTCAGACGCTGTCGATCGCCGATGCGATGGTTCGCGAGGACGTCGCCGACGGGCAGATCAGCTTCACCGTGACGCGCGCCGAAGGCACGACCGGCGAAGTGTCCGCCACCTGGACCGTCACCTTCGGCGGCGGCGCGAACGATGCCGACGCGGCGGACTTCCAGCCGGGCGAGACCTTTACCGGCACCGTGACCTTCGCCGCGGGCGAGACGACCAAGACGATCGTCCTCGACGTGCTCAACGATACGACGATCGAGCCCGACGAAACGTTCACCGTGACGCTGTCCGCGCCGACTGGCGGCGCCGTGCTCGGCGACGCGGCGGCGACGGGCACGATCCAGAACGACGACACCCCGCCGGTTCCGGCGGCGTCGATCGCCGACGCGGCGCTGGCGGAAGGCGCCGCGGGCGTCACCTACATGACCTTCACCGTGAGCCTGAGCTTCGCGCCGACGGGGCCGGTGACGATCGACTATAACAGTGTCGCGAACGGCACGGCGACGGCCGGGTCCGATTATGTCACGGTCTCCGGCCAGGTCAGCTTCGCGGCGGGCGAGACGGTGAAGACGATCTCGGTGCCGATCGTCGGCGACCAGGTGGCGGAAGCGAACGAGACCTTTACCGTCCTCCTCTCCAACCCGACCGGCGCCACGATCGCCGATGGCTTGGCGACGGGGACCGTCACCAACGACGACGGCAACGCCTATTTCGCGCTTTCGAGCGGCAATTTCTCGCAGGATTGGTCGAACACCAACCTGATCACCCAGAATGACGACTGGTCGGGCGTGCCGCACATCGTCGGCTATCTCGGCGACCTCGGAGACTTCGGGACGGGCGTCGATGCGCGGACCATCACGGGCGCCTCGACCCTCGGCGCGGTCGACGTCATCGCCAACCAGAACACGACGGGCTCCAGCTCCGGCGGCGTTGCCGAGTTCCAGATCGCCAATCCGACGATCGGCATCCAGGGCTCCGGCACGGCCGACGCGCCGAGCATCGTCCTCTACATGGACGCGAGCGGGCGCACCGACGTCCGCCTCCAGGCGAACCTTCGCGATCTCGACGCGAGCAGCGACAATGCCCTCCAGCAGATCGCCGTCCAGTACCGCACCGACCCGAACGGCGCCTGGACCAACGCACCCGGCGGCTATTTCGCCGACGTCACCCTGGCCAACAGCGCGACGCAGGTGACGGCGCTCGACGTGACGCTGCCGGCGGACGCGAACAACGCATCGACGCTCCAGATCCGCATCCTCACCACCAATGCCGCCGGTAACGACGAGTGGGTCGGCATCGACGACATCGTCGTCTCGAGCGCCCAGGGCGCGCCGAGCTATTCGATCTCCGAAGCCGCGGGCTTCGAAGGCACGATGGCGACGAGCCCGATCACCTTCACCGTCACGCGCGCCGGCGACGCCACGGCAGAGGGCAGTGTCGATTACCAGGTGAGCTTCGTCGGCGGCGGCTTCAGCGCCGACGCGTCCGACTTCCAGTCGCCGCTCACCGGCACGGTGTTCTTCGCCGCCGGCGAGACCTCGAAGACCATCCCGCTCACCGTCCAGGCGGACGCCACGCCGGAAGCGGACGAAGGCTTCATCGTCACCCTCGTCAACCCGTCGAGCGGCACGATCGGCGACGGCGTCGGCAACGGCACGATCATCAACGACGACGGCACGCCGCCCTTCGTCACCATCGCGGACGTGCGCCAGGTGGAGGGCAATGACGGCTCGACCCTGTTCACCTTCACCGTGACGCGCACCGGCGGGACCGGCGCCTTTACCGTCGATTACAACACGATCGCGAACGGCTCGGCGACGGCCGGCGAGGATTTCGAAGCGGCATCGGGGACCCTCACCTTCGAGGCGGGCGTCACGACGCAGACCTTCACCGTCGCGGTGAACGGCGACACCAAAGCCGAGCTCGCCGAAACCTTCACGATCCAGCTCTCGAACCCCACCGGCAACGCCGTGATCGCCGATCCCTCGGCGACGGGCACGATCCAGAACGACGACATCCTTTTGATCAGCCAGGTCCAGGGCTCGGCCTATTACAGCCCGATCCTCGCCATGGAGGGCACGACGAGCTTCAACACGGCGTCGGTCACGACCGTCGTGATCCGCGCCGTCGTCACCGCGCTCGACGGCGTCGGCAGCCGCCAGGGCTTCTACCTCACCGAGGAGAAGGACCAGTGGGACGGCTCGATGCTGACGTCGGAGGGCATCTTCGTGATGACCCGCAGCGACGCCAATGTCGGGACCGCGCTTATCGATCTCGTCCCGGCGGGCTTCAAGGTCGGCGACATCGTCACCGTCACCGCGCAGGTCATGGAATATCAGTCGTTCAACACGATGCCGCGGACCGTGCTCGTCAATCCCACGGGCATCACCATCGAAAGCTCGGGCAACACGCTTCCCAAGCTGGTGCTCGATGCGAGCGTCAAGATTCCCAATTCGATCATGACCTTGGTGACGCCGGATTATACCGACGCGTTCGACGATGCAGGAGACACGTTCGACGCCGAGAACTACGCCCTTTCCTTCTGGGAGACGGTGGAAGGGATGCTGGTCGAGCTCCGCGGCATGGTCGTCGCCGACGGCTTCATCGAAGCGACTTCGCCGACGGTGTTCCAGGCCTATTCGACCGTCCATGCCGATCCGGACCAGATCAATTCGCGCGGCGGCTATACCGTCGCGGGCGATCCGCCGGTATCGCCGCCCGATACTGAGGAGGATGACGACGGCACCATCGCCGGCGGCCGCCACCTCCACGACGGCGACATCAATCCGGACATCATCGAGCTCGATTTCTCCGGCTTCGCCATGCCGGCGCCGGCGGGCCTGCGCGAGCAGGTGTCGATGGGCGACACGATCGGCACCATCAGCGGCATCGTCGATTTCGACTTCACCGACCGCAAGCTGTTCGTCACCGAATGGGATTCGAGCCAGTTCGTCAACCGGCAGCCGGTGCAGGAGACGACCGCGCTCGGCAACGACGCGCGCGCGCTCACCGTCGCGACGTTCAACGTCGAGAATCTCGATCCGCTCGACGGCCAGGCGAAGTTCGACGCCATCGCCCAGGCGATCGCGACCAACCTCAACTCGCCCGACATCGTCATGATCGAGGAAATTCAGGACAATAACGGCACCGGCACCGGCACGACCGACGCTTCGCTGACCTGGCAGATGCTCGTCGATGCGCTGAACGCCCGCGTTCCCGGCGCAAAGTACCAGTGGGTGGACCAGCCGCCGGTCAACAACAGCGAAGGCGGCCAGGGCAACGGCAACATCCGCGTCGGCTTCCTGTACGACACCAACCGCGTGCAGCTCGGCGACCTCGCGGCCGACGCTCCGATCGAGGAGCGCCGCAAGTGGACCGACCGGATAGGCGACGGCTTGAAGGACGAGGGCGACCTCATCCAGTTCAACGACTCCATGGTCGCGGCCGAGATCAACACGGGCGACTGGAGCAGCACGAGGAAGTCGCTGCTCGCCCAGTTCACCTTCAACGGCAACACCGTGTTCGCGGTCGCGAACCACTTCACCGCCAAGCCCGGATCGGGCGATTTCTGGCAGTTCGACCAGGACATCGCCGCCGGCCAGCCGGCCAATGCGGGCTTCGAGAAGCGCGTGCAGCAGGCCGAGGACGTGTGGCACGTCCTGAACCTCATCCAGACGAGCCTGCCCGGCGCCGGCGTGATCGCGGGCGGCGACTTCAACGACTTCTACTTCTACAGGCCGCTCGAAGTCCTGACCGGCTATGCCGAAACGGACGGCAGCGCGCGCATCGGCGGCACGCGCTTCGCGAACCTGACGCTCACCCTCGCCGAGGCGGAGCGCTACACCTACACGTTCGACGGGCGCAGCCAGGCGATCGACCATATCGTGACCAGCCAGGCCCTCGGCGCGGCGGCGACCTACGACATCGTTCACTTGAACACCGGCTACAACAAGCTCGCCGCGGCCGGCACGATCGACGCCGACCCATCCATCTCCGATCACGATCCGGGCGTCGCCTCGTTCGATTACCGGGGCTTCGGCGAGCGGCTCACCGGCACGTCCGGGGATGACATGCTCGAAGGCTTCGGCGGCGACGATCGCCTCCAGGGCCTTGCCGGCGCCGACACGATCGACGGCGGCGAAGGCAACGACACGGCGATCTACACCGAAGAGGCGCCGAACGGCGTCATCGTCAACCTGTCGAACTTCTTCATCTCGGTCCCCGACCGTCCCGGCGCCTTCCGCCAGGTCGCTCCGAACGAGGCGCTCGACGGCTTCGACAATTACGAGACTTTGATCTCGATCGAAAATGCGATCACCGGCGACAAGGACGACCGGGTCTACGGTAACGACGGCTCCAACCGGTTCGAGACCGGCGGCGGCAACGATATTTTGGTCGGGGGCGCCGGCGCGGACGTGATGATCGGCGGAACCGGCAACGACAGCTACAGTGTCGACAATAGCGGCGACATCGTCACCGAGAATGCCGACGAGGGCACCGACACGGTGTACACGAGCCTCGGCACTTACGTTCTCGCCGCCAATGTCGAGGATCTGTTCGCCGAAGGGAATGCCTTCGCGCCGCGCGATTTCCGCGGGAACGCGCTCGACAACGCCATTCTGGGCGCCTCCGGAAACGACATCTTCCGGCTGCAGGACGGCGGCGACGATTTCGTGCGCGGCATGAACGGGCGGGACGTCTTCTACTTCGGCGCGGCATTCACCGCGGCGGACGGCGTCTACGGCGAGGCGGGGAACGACATCCTCATCCTCCAGGGGGACTATGGCGCGGGCGTGACCCTCGGCGGCGGCACCGCCTCCAACGGGAACATCGGCCAGGTGCTGAGCGTCGAATCGCTGTCGCTCTTCTCGGGCAGCAACGCCACTTACGGCGACACGTCTGGCGCAACCTACCGCTACAACGTCACGTCGCTCGACGAGAACGTCGCGGCCGGCGCGCAGATGCGCATCAACGGCTTCGGCCTCCTCGCCGGCGAAAACCTGACCTTTAACGGTTCGGCGGAAACCGACGGCAACTTCCTGATGCTCGGCGGCCGCGGGATCGACAATCTGGTGGGCGGCGCCGGCCGCGACATCTTCGTCTTCGGCCATGACGGCCGCTTCGGGCTCGCCGACAGCGTCGACGGCGGCGCGGGCTTCGACGTGGTCAACCTGCGCGGCGACTACCAGCTCGATTTCATTGCTCTGGGCGGCAGCGCGGCGACCTTCGCCAATGTCGAATCGATCGGCCTCCTGTCCTTCGCCGACACCAGCTATGCGGGCGGCGGCGACGGCGAGTTCGATTACGAGATCGTCTGGGCGGACGCGATGCTGGCGGCCGGAGACGTCATCACGATCAACGGCAGCCGCCTCGGCGCCGGGGAAACGATGACGTTCGACGGCACGGACGAACGGGACGGCTCGTTCCGCATCTTCGGCGGCACCGACTCCGACGTGCTGCGCGGCGGCGACGGCGCCGACCTCATCTACGGCGGCCTCGGGGCCGACACGATGCAGGGCGGCGGCGGCAACGACGTCTTCCGCTTCCAGTCGGCCGCCGAATCGACCTCGCAGGCCCGCGACGGCATCCAGGACTTCAACCTCGGCGACATCATCGATCTCGCCCGCATCGACACCGATACCGAGACCGCGGGCGACCAGGCCTTCACCTTCATCGGCGAGGCGGCCTTTTCCGGCCAGAAGGGCGAGCTTCGCTACGAGAATCACGCAGGCAATATCTGGCTGGTGCAGGGCGACGTGGACGGCAACGGCATCGCCGACCTCGAATTCTTCGTGACCACCCCGGACGCCGACCCGATCACGGCGAGCGATTTCATGCTTTGAGGCGTGGCCTTCCCGCGGCGAGCCGTTCGCCGCGGGAAATCCCCTATAATCAGGGGCATGGACATTGGTCCGGAACCGGAGCTAATCGGCGGGGCGTTTGAAACCAGCCGCCGAGGAGACGGACAGTGACCACGGGTACCCAGGGCAACGACAACCTCATCAACAATCCGGCCATGAATCCGGAGAATGTGGACGGCCTGGGGGGCGACGACCGGATAAGCGTTCAGCGGCCGAACGAGGTCGTGGGCGTGGCCGTCGTCAACGTGAACGGCGGCCCGGGCTTCGATTCGATGTTCACCGGCGGCATCCTGAGCAACGCCGATCGCACCGCAACGGGCGGCACCCTCACCTTTTTCGTCAGTAACACCTTTTCCTTCCAGGTGAACTACACCGAGATCGAGCGGCTGACGCTGACCGCGTCGCTGCGCTTCACCACCGCCGACACCCGGGTCGACTTCGGCGACGAGGAGGATTTCCTCGATCTCACCCCCTTCACCAACAGCATGACGGCGCAGATCTGGACGTATGGCGGCAACGACAATGTCCGCCTGTCGGGCATCTTCGGCAACGTCGCCCTGGTGACCGGCGCCGGCGACGACTTCCTGCGCCTCTTCGATCTCCAGAGCGGCAGCGTCGGCGCCTATGGCGGCACCGGCAACGACGTCTACGAGTTCGGCAATTTCGTCACCGTGTTCGAAAATGCCGGTGAAGGCATCGACGAGGTGCGGACCTTCCTGTCCAGCTACACGCTCGCCGAAAACGTCGAGAATCTGACCGGCACCGCGGGCAACCAGACTCTCACCGGCAACGCGCTCGGCAACGTCATCACCGGCAGCAACGGCGACGACATCCTGAGCGGCCTTGCGGGCGACGACATCCTCGCCGGCAATGGCGGCGTCGACAGGTTCGACGGCGGCGAAGGCAATGACACGCTCGATTATTCGCGCGACACCAACACCGGCAACGTCATCGTCAATCTCAGCAGCGGCAACGTGCCTTCCAGCGGCCGTTCGGACTTCGGCACCTTCGTCGGCGCGAACACGTTGGTCGAGGGCCGCGGCTTCGCAGAGACCCTGGTGTCGATCGAGAACGTGCGCACCAACCTCGGCCAGGACTTCGTCTACGGCTCGGAAGGCGCGAACCGGATCGAGACCGGCGCCCGCAACGACTATATCGAAGGCCGCGGCGGCGACGATTATATCGACGGCGGCACGGGCGGCGACCACATGATCGGCGGCCTCGGCAACGACATCTACATCGTCGACAACGAGGGCGACCTCGTCGAGGAGTTCGAAGGCGGCGGCGATGACGAGGTCCGCACCTCGCTCTCCAATTATACCGCGCCCGCCAATGTCGAACGGGTGACGGCCACGTCGGCCAACGGCCAGACGATCACCGGCAACGACCAGAACAACACCATCGTCGGGACGAACGGCAACGACACGATCGACGGCCGCGGCGGCGCGGACGTGATGATCGGGCTCCAGGGCGACGACGTCTACATCGTCGACAACGTCAACGACCAGGTGATCGAGAATGCCAATGAAGGGACGGACGAGATCCGGACCGGCCTCTCGACCTACAGCATCGAGGCTT
>DASQND010000131.1:0-3054 GCA_035645215.1 Allosphingosinicella sp. | reverse complement strand
CCTGGTGACGGTGACGCTCTTCGCCATCGCTCTGGTGCTGATCCTCGACAATCTCGGCGTCAACGTCACCGGCCTCGTCGCCGGCCTCGGCATCGGCGGCATCGCCATCGGCCTCGCCGCGCAGGGCATATTCGGCGACCTTTTCGCGGCCCTGTCGATCATCTTCGACCGCCCGTTTCGCAAGGGCGACGCGATCCGGGTGGGCACCACCACCGGCAATGTCGAGAATATCGGCCTCAAGACGACCCGCATCCGCTCCCTGGACGGCGAGCAGATCGTCATCTCGAACGGCAAGCTCCTCGATCAGCAGCTCCACAATTTCACCAACCTGGAGCGCCGCCGCTTCCTGCTTAAGTTCGGCGTCGTCTACCAGCTCAGCCCCGAGACCCTGCGCCGCGTGCCGGCGCTGGTCCGCGAACAGGTCGAAGCGCGCGAGGGCACCAAGTTCATCCGCTGCGGCGTCGTCGCGTTCGGCGCCTCAAGCCTCGACTTCGAGACGGTCTTCGAAGTGGAAGGCCCCGACTTCGAGCATGCCTTCGCGATGCGCCACGAGATCGTGCTCGCCATCTTCGAGGCCTTCGCGCGCGAGGACATATCCTTCGCCTATCCGACCCAGACGAGCTTCACCGCCGCCCCGGACGGTTCGCTCATCATGCCCTACCCTCACGTCCGGATGATCGGCGAACCCGATTGCGAACCGCCCGACGTCCCCTGAACGTAAGCGTCGAGGCGGGCGATCTGCGCCCCCTTCTCCGCGTCCGACAGGAATGAGCCGAGGAAGCTGTTCCGCGCCAGTTCCACGATCTGCTCGCGCGTCAGCGCCCGCCCCGCCGCGGCCGCGCGGTAATTGTCGTTGATGTAGCCGCCGAAATAGGCCGGGTCGTCCGAGTTGATCGTGGCGCGAAGCCCGAGGCGCAGCATCTCGTCGATCGGATGGTCGTCCATCGCGCCGACGACGCACAGCTTGAGGTTCGAAAGCGGGCAGACGGTGAGCGTCATCTGCTCCCCCGCGAGCCGCGCGACCAGAGCCGGATCCTCCAGCGAACGGTTGCCGTGGTCCAACCGGTCGACCTTCAGCACATCCAGCGCCTGCCACACATAGTCCGGCGGCCCCTCCTCGCCGGCATGGGCGACTCGCCTCAGCCCCATCTCCGCCGCGCGCGCGAAGACGCGGGCGAACTTCTCCGGCGGGTGCCCCACTTCCGAGCTGTCGAGCCCGACCGCCGCGATCCGCTCAATCCATGGCTCGGCCTGCTTCAAGGTCGCGAACGCCGCCTCCTCGTCGAGATGCCGCAGGAAGCACAGGATCAGCTTCGAACTCATTCCATGCCGCGCCTCCGCCTCCTCCATCGAAGCGAGCAGCCCGCGCATCACGACATCGAACGGAACGCCCCGGTCGGTATGCGTCTGCGGATCGAAGAAGATCTCCGCATGCGTCACATTGTCCGCCGCCGCCCGCTCGAAATAGGCGGCGCCAAGGTCACGGAAATCCTCCTCCGTTCGAAGCACGTCGGCGCCCGCATAATAGATGTCGAGAAAGTCCTGCAGCCGCGAAAAGCTGTACGCCGCCCGCACCTCCTCCACGGAAGCGTACGGGATCGCCACCCCGTTGCGCTGCGCCAGCGCGAACATCAGCTCGGGCTCGAGGCTCCCCTCGATATGCATGTGGAGTTCGGCCTTGGGCAGGCCCGCGATGAATGCGGAAAGATCGGTCATGGCAGGAACGCTAGCGGCGGCGGCACCTGCTGGCTAGGCTGCGGCGCAAAGGGGAACCGCCATGCGTCGCGCCTTGACCGCACTTGCCCTCGCCGCCGCCCTCCTATTGGCAGCGTGCGCAACGCCTGCCCCAGGCGGCCGCAGCGGCTCGGCATCGCTCGCCTGCCCGGCTTTGCCGGGCGCCGACGAAATCTTGGCCATGGACGACAAAAGGTACATCCTTTTCGGAGAGCTTCACGGCACCGCGGAAACGCCTGAGCTCGTCGGCAATTTCGCCTGTCTGGCGGCACGGCGCGGGCCTGTCGTACTCGGGCTGGAAATGACGGCCGACGAGCAGCCGGCGCTGGACGCCTATCTCGCCTCGGACGGCTCGTCGGCGGCGCGTGCGGCGCTGGTCCGGGGCTGGCATTGGGGCAATTCGAGCGGCCTAGACAGCGAGGCCATCGCAACCTTGATCGAGCGTGCGCGCGCGCTGCGGTCCGCGGGCCTCCCGATACGGCTGCTCGCATTTCGCGCGGCGAGCACCGCGAACGGCATCGGCAATGAGGGCGAACGCGCCATGGCCGCGGCGTGGCGGGCAAGCATCGCCGGGAATCGACGGGCTCGGCTGGTGGCATTGGTCGGCGATGCTCATGCCTTTCGCAGCGCCTCCGGCACTGTTGAGCCCGCGGCAATGCACCTGCCTCAAGCGGAGGTCTTCAACCTGATCGCAGCGCGCGTCGGCGGCGAAGCATGGAACTGCATCGTGCCGGCCGGTGCGTCTCAGGCTGGCGGTGGCTCTGAGCTCGATTGCTCGCCCCACCCGGTTCCCAATGCAGTGCCGCCCGTGGCGCCCCGCGGAATCCTGCCGATCGTGCCCCAGGCGCCCGAAAGCCGTTTCTTCGACCGGTGGTATTCGCCCGGCCGTCCCTTCACGGCCTCGCCACCGGCGCGACCGAGAACAATGCGCTGACGAGCCGCGGCTAAAGCCCCACATCCTCCAGGCTGAGCAGTGTCGCATTGCCGCCGCTGCTGGTCGTGTCGGTGCTGGTCACCCGCTCCGCACAGAACCTTGGGAGGTAGTGCGGACCGCCGGCTTTAGGGCCGGTGCCGGACTGGCCTTCTCCGCCGAAGGGCTGGGAGCCGACGATGGCGCCGATCATGGAGCGGTTGACGTAGAGGTTCCCGACAGTGGCCACGTCCTCGACGGTTTCGGCAGCGCGGGCGATGCGGCTGTGGAGGCCCATGGTGAGGCCGAAACCGGCGGCGTTGACGCGGCGCACCGTCTCGGCGAGCTGCCCCGCGCGCCAGGTGGCGACGTGGAGAAGCGGGCCGAACCATTCCTTCTTCACGTCCTCG
>DASQND010000130.1:0-16016 GCA_035645215.1 Allosphingosinicella sp. | reverse complement strand
GCGACGCCGCAGGGGTTGGCGTGCTTGACGATGACGCAGGCGGGGTCGCCGTCCCTGAACTCCGAGACCAGTTCGAGCGCGGCGTCGGCGTCGTTGAAATTGTTGTAGCTGAGCGCCTTGCCCTGGATCTGGCTCGCCTGGGCGATGCCGCGCGTGTGCGGGCCGGCCGGGACGTAGAGCGCCGCCTGCTGGTGCGGGTTCTCGCCGTAGCGCAAGGTCTCGCCCAGCTTCATGGTGAGCGGCAGGGTGTCCGGGAACATCGCGCCCTGGTCTGCAAAGGCGAACCACTGGGCGATCGCGCCGTCGTAGGAGGCGGTGGCGGCGAAGGCCTTGGCGGCGAGGCGGCGGCGGAAATCGAGCGTGGTGGCTCCGTCATTCGCTTCCAGCGCTTCGATCAGCTCGCGGTAATCGGCAGGGTCCGTGACGATGGCGACGTAGTGGTGGTTCTTGGCCGCCGAGCGCACCATCGAGGGGCCGCCGATGTCGATATTCTCGATCACCTCGTCCCGGGCCGCGCCTCGGGCGACGGTCTGCGCGAACGGGTAAAGGTTCACCACCACCAGATCGATCGCGCCGATGCCGTGCGCTTCCATCGCGGCGGCGTGCTCCGGATCGTCGCGGACGGCGAGGAGGCCGCCATGGACCTTGGGGTGGAGCGTCTTGACCCGGCCGTCCATCATCTCGGGAAAGCCGGTCAGGTCGGAAATGTCCTGCACCTCGAGCCCCGCCTCGCGCAGCGCCTTTGCGGTGCCGCCGGTCGAGACCAGTTCGACGCCGCGCGCGGCAAGGGCGCGGCCGAGCTCGGCGAGACCCGTCTTGTCCGACACGGACAGGAGGGCGCGGGCGATCTTCACATTCATGAGTCGGGCCTTCTTGCGGGCGTGGGATTTAGCTGGCTCGCTTGAGCTGCCAGCCGATCGTGATTCCTTCGGGCGGGGTTTCGCCGGTGACGACGAGCTGGAGGGTGGAATGGGCCCGCGCCTCGCCGTCGAGCCACAGGCTGTCCTCGACCGAAAGCGCGCCGCCCCGGCAGCGAAACTGCCAGAGCGTCTTGCCGCGGATGCGCAGGAGGGCGCCCTGCCCGTCCGCCGTGGTGGTGACTTCGACGGTGGGGGCGAGGTGGAAGCGCACCGCGAAGGGTGTCGCGGCCGGCCGCTTCTTCTTGCCTTCGGGCGAGAGCAGATCCTCGCCCTTCAGCTCCTTGCCGTCGGGGCTGAGGATGAGCTGGCGGCGGTGGGCGAAGCCGAAGCGGCGGACATAGCCATCGTGAGTCGCCTCGACGCGGACGATGCCGGCCGTCTCGTCCCGCGCCAGCTCGACCTGGTCGACGCCCTTGCCGAGCGAACCGTCCTCGTGGATCGCGGTCGAATTGCGGTCGCCCAATGTCAGCGTCGAAAAAGCGGCGGTGGTGCGCAGCGCCTGGACGAGGTCGTCCGGGAGGGCGTCCCCGGCCTCGGCCACGCCGCCGCAATTGACGACGAGGCGGTCCTTGCCGTCCGTCAGCTCGAAGGCGAGGGTCGAGGCGCAGCCGCCGGACAAGGCGCGGGTGGGCGGCGGCGGCGCGGCGTCAAAGACCAGAACGGCGTTCTTCGCCTGGGCGCGCTGATAGCCCCAGCCGCGTGCTTGGCGGAGCGGACGGGCATCGACGCCCGAGCCTTCGACGGCGGCGGCGATGCGGCGGGCGTCGAACATGTTGCCGCCCTGCCAGCTCGACAGGGCTTCGTCGCCGAGCGTGACGCCGAGCAAAGCGGCGACGGCGCCGCCGAGCGCGTCCTCCACCGCTTCCGGCATGTCGCGGGCCGCGGCGATGTAGGCGGTGCGGAGCTGGGACAGCGTCTCGACAAGGGCGAGCTGCTCGGCGGGCGAGCGGCTGTGGAGCCCTCCGTCGTCGTGGAGGGAGGCGGCGAGGGCGCGGGCCATGCCGGCCTCGCCGAGGCGGAGGCGCGCGGCGCCGCCCTGGACGACCAGGCCGGCGACGATGACGCCCGCCCAGGCGGTGATCCGCGGCAAACCGGGCGGCGCTTTGGCCGCGCCGCGCTCGATGTGGCGGGCGCCGCGGGCGAGGGTCTTGAGCACGGCGGCGCGGTAGGTCGCGTCGCGGCTGGAGAGGATGTAGGGCGCATAGGCCGTCCAGAAGAGGATGCGGCGGCCCCAGAGATCCGCGCGCCAGGCCCGTTCGGTGACCTGGCCGGCGTAGGTTTCGATCCAGAGCGCGGTGAGCTTTTCGGCGAGCTTCGACGCGCGCTCACGGGTGGCGGCGGCGGCGATGTCGCGCAGCCAGGCGAAGCTTTGGAGATGGTCCGAAACGTCGCGCGGCAGCGAGGGATCGGCGAAATCGAGCTGCTCCACCGGAATGGAGATGTGCCGCCGCACGAACAGCCCGCGCAGCAACGCCTCGCCGGCCGCCTTGTCGCCGGCGATCGGGTCCTTGGGGACGGCGAGGAGCTTCAATGGCGCGCGGCCGCTGAGGCGCAGTGCGTGGAAGGGCGTGCGCCACGCGAAGCGGTGGAACAGGTAGGCGACCTTTTCGGCCAGCGAGGAGCCGCGGCCGTCGCCGACGCGGATCAGGCGCTTGCCCGGCTCGATCCCGTCTTCGGTTCCAGTCGGCTCCAACCGCCCCACGGCGCTCACCCGCGCAGCCTGGCGATGTTCCCGGCATAGGCGCCCGGCCCGCCGCGGAAGGTGGCGGTGCCGGCGACGAGGACGTCGGCGCCCGCGTGGACCGCGAGGCGCGCGGTCTCGACGTCGATGCCGCCGTCCACTTCGAGGTCGATGGCGCGGCCAGTCTTGTCGATCTGCTTCCTGATCGCCTCGATCTTGCGGAGCTGGCTCGAAATGAAGCTCTGGCCGCCGAAGCCGGGATTGACGCTCATCACGAGGACGAGATCGACCTCTTCGATGACGTAATCGAGCATCTTGGCGGGCGTCGCCGGGTTGAGCGATACGCCCGCGCGCTTGCCGAGCGCCTTGATCGCCTGGATCGTGCGGTGGAGGTGCGGGCCGGCTTCCGGGTGGACGGTGATGATGTCCGCGCCGGCTTCGGCGAAGGCGGTGAGGAACGGGTCGACCGGCGAGATCATGAGGTGGACGTCGAAGGGCTTGGCGGTGTGCGGGCGCAGCGCCTTCACGACGGCGGGGCCGATCGTCAGGTTGGGGACGAAATGGCCGTCCATGACGTCGACATGGATCCAGTCGGCGCCCGCTTCGTCGATCGCGCGCACCTCCTCGCCGAGCCGCGCGAAGTCGGCGGAAAGGATGGAGGGGGCGATACGCACGGGCACGGCACCCGGATTAACCGTGCGCCGCGGAGATGTCACCTGCGGCGGAAGCGGGCGATGAAGAAGCTGTCGGCGCCGCCTTGTTCCTCCAGCGCGCCGGGGAGGATGCGGAGCCAGCCTTCCTGGGTGGGAGCGAGGCCGGCGGGGAGTTCGTCGGCCATGATCGGGTCGGTTTCGAAGTCGATGCGATTGGCGAGGAAGTCGCGGATCACGGCTTCGCCTTCCTGCGGCTCCAGCGAGCAGACCGAGTAGACGAGCGTCCCGCCGTCGCGCTTCACCCACTCGGCAGCGCGGCCGAGCATCGCCCTTTGCACTTCGGCGAGTTCGAGGATCGCGCGCGGGCGGATTCGGTGGAGGACGTCCGGGTGGCGGCGGTAAATGCCGGTCGCCGTGCAGGGCGCGTCGAGGAGGACCGCGTCGGCCTGCTCGGGCGATTTCCACTGCATGACGTCGGCGGCGACGATCTGGGCTTCGAGGCCGGTGCGTGAGAGGTTTTCGCGCAGGCGCGCGAGGCGGTCTTCGGAGACGTCGACGGCGGTGACCTGGAAACCGGCGGAGGCGAGCTGCATCGTCTTGCCGCCGGGCGCGGCGCAGAGATCGAGGGCGCTGCGGCCTGCGCCGGCCCCGAGCAGGCGCGCGGGGATGGAGGCGGAGATGTCCTGCACCCACCATTTGCCCTCACCGAAGCCGGTGAGGCCGGCGACGGCCGTGCCCCGGACGAGGCGCAGGTGGCCGGGCATCAGGCTCACGCCCTCCTCGCCCTCGGGCGGCTCGCCGATGAAGTCGAGCGGCGGCGGGACGGCGATGAGGCGCGCCGCCGCCGCCGTGACGTCGTCTCCCCAAGCCTCGCTCCAGCGCGCCTGCACGCCGTCGGGGAGCGAGGGCGGCGAAGGCAGCGTGGCGCCGCTCCGCATCAGCGCGCCGAACACGCCGTGGACGAGGCGGCGCGGGCCGCCGTCGACGAGCGGGAGCACGGTGGAGATGGCGGCGTGGGCCGGCGTGTTCAGCGCCAATGCCTGGACGAGCGCGATGCGCAGCGCAAAGCGCGCCTTGGCGTCGTCGGGGAGACGGCTTTTGGTGGCGCCATCAATCAGGGCGTCGAGATCGGGGAGGCGGCGGAGCGCTTCGGCGGCGAGGGCGTGGGCGAAGCCGCGGTCGTCCGCGCGCTCGAGATCGCGCGCGGCGACGTCGAGCGCGGCTTCGAGCGGCAGCCCCTTGCGCAGCACCGCGTCGAGGAGGCGCAGCGCCGCGCGCCTGGAGGCGGTGCCGGCGGCGTCGCCGCGCTCGGGCTGGTCTTGTCTTCGGGACATCGCGTCGCGACATGTGGGTCCGAGCACCCCCAGTCAACCGGAACCCTTATGCCCGGCCAGCGCCCGCCCCAGGTCACGCCCCCCGCCCACCTCTCGAAGAGCCCGCCCGTCCCCGAGCCGGATCCGAGCGCACCGGCCGAGGAGCATGGCGGCCCCAAGGGCAAGGAGCCCACGCGCTACGGCGACTGGGAGGCCAAGGGCATTGCGTGGGATTTCTAACCCCGCGTCATTGCGAGGAGCGCAGCGACGAAGCAATCCAGTCGAAGGCGGAGACCTGCACCGCCGTCCACTGGATTGCTTCGCTTCGCTCGCAATGACGGCTGAGGTCAGACGCCTTCCGGCCGTAACGGGCGGGACAACAGCCGCTCCATGACGTCGTCGACGGTGACTTCGCCCGCCAGAAGGGCGCAGACGGCGGCGACGATGGGCATGTCGACCCCGAGCGCGTCGGCGGCGCGCTTCAGGACGGGGGCGGTGTAGGCGCCTTCCGCGACGGTGCGGCGGTCGCCGAGGAGATCGGCGGCATTCGCGCCCTCGCCGATGCCCTTCCCCAGGCTGAAATTGCGCGAATTGGTCGACGAGCAGGTGAGGACGAGGTCGCCGAGGCCCGCAAGCCCCGCCAAAGTCTCCGGCCGCGCGCCCTTGGCGAGGCCGAAGCGGGTCATCTCGGCAAAACCGCGCGAGATGAGCGCGGCGCGGGCGTTGAGGCCGAGGCCGCGCCCATCGACCACGCCGCAGGCGATGGCGAGGACGTTCTTGACCGCGCCGCCGACTTCGGCCCCGGCCACGTCATCGGAAAGATAGGGCCGGAAGAAGGGCCGTGCGAGGCGGCGGACGAGGGCTTCGCCGGTGGCGGCATCCTCGGCGGCGAGCGTCACGGCGGCGGGGCGCCCGGCCGCGACTTCGTGGGCGAAGGTCGGGCCGGAGAGGACGGCGAGGCTGCAATGCGGCTGCGCCTCGTGGGCGACTTCGTGCATGAGCTGCCCGGTCGCATCCTCGATCCCCTTGGAGCAGAGGACGAGCGGCTTTCCGGCCGCGTCGATCTGGGCGAGGACGGCGCGGGTGTGCTGCGCCGGCGTGACGATGAGCAGCGCGTCGCAGGCGGCGAGGTCCGCAAGGTCCGGCGTTGCGCGCAACGACTGGGAAAGCGTCACGCCCGGCAGGAACAAAGCATTCTCGTGCCGGGCGTTGATGCTCTCGCACACTTCGGGCTCCCGCGCCCAGAGCAAGGTCTCCTCGCCCCCGCAGGCCGCGACCTGCGCGAGCGCCGTTCCCCACGCCCCGCCCCCGACCACGCCGACTTTCCGAATATGACTCAGATCACCCACTCCGTTCGGGCTGAGCCTGTCGAAGCCCTGCCCTTTCTATCGGCCGCCGAGAAAGAGAAGGACAGCCCTTCGACAGGCTAGGGCGAACGGAGCCTGGCAAACAGGTCACGCCTTCACCCCTGCCCCTCTCGCCTTTTCCGCGTTGGGATCGAGCGGCCACCTTGCCCGCGCCGGTGCATCGAGGCCGTCCGTCAGGCCTTGTTCGAAGCGGAGCGCGCCGGCCCAGGCGATCATCGCAGCGTTGTCGGTGCAGAGCCAGAGCGGCGGCGCGACGAAGGGGAGGTCGTGGCGCGCCGCGAGCGCGGTGAGGGCGCGGCGGATGGGGCCGTTCGCGGCCACCCCGCCGGCCACCACCAAAGCGGTCGCGCCCGCAGCGTGGGCGATAGCGCGGGCGGTGCGGTCCACGAGGCAATCGATGACTGCCTGCTGGAAGGAGGCGGCGATGTCTTCCGGCCGGTGGGTGCCGGCGTCGCGGGCGCGAAGCACCGCGCTTTTGAGGCCGGCGAAGGAGAAATGGGGCTCGGCCGAGCCGAGGAGCGGGCGGGGGAGCTTGACGGCGGTTGCGTCGCCCGCCTCGGCGGTGCGCTCGATCGCGGGGCCGCCCGGATAGCCGAGGCCGAGCAGCTTCGCCGTCTTGTCGAACGCTTCGCCCGCCGCGTCGTCGATGGTGGTGGCGAGGCGGGTGTAGCGGCCGACCCCTTCCACGAAGAGCAATTGGCAATGGCCGCCCGAGACGAGGAGCAGGAGATAGGGGAAGCGAAGGTCCGGTTCGGACAGCATCGGCGACAAGCCGTGGCCTTCGAGATGATTGACCGCGACCAAGGGCTTGCCGCTCGCCAGAGCAAGGCCCTTGGCGGTGACGAGGCCGACCATGACGCCGCCGATCAGCCCCGGGCCCGCGGTCGCGGCGATCGCGTCGACTTCGCCGAGCTTCACGCCCGCATCGGCCAGCACCTCCTCGATCAGCCGCGGCAGGATCTCAACATGGGCCCGCGCCGCGATCTCCGGAACGACGCCGCCATAAGGGCGGTGCGCCTCCTCCTGGCCGGCGAGGCGGTGCGCCAAAATGTGACGGTCCGACGTCACAAGCGCCGCCGCCGTCTCGTCACAGCTCGATTCAAGGCCGAGGATGAGGGTCACGCCGCTTCCCTGCCAGAGGCGAAGCCGCTAGTTCAAGCGCCCTATGTTCGACCTCCTCCGCATCGGCACGCGCGGCTCGCCGCTCGCCCTCGCCCAGGCGCGCCTCGTCGCCGAGGCGCTGCGCGAGGCGCATGGCTGGGGCCCGGAGCGGATCGAGATCGTTCCGATGACGACGACGGGCGACCAGATCACCGACCGCCCGCTCGCCGAAGTCGGCGGCAAGGGCCTCTGGACCAAGGAGCTCGACCGCGCACTGATCGAAGGGCGCACCGACATCTCCGTCCATTCGATGAAGGACGTCGAGACGATCCGCCCGCCCGAACTCGAAATCGCCGCGATGCTGCCGCGGGCCGATTTCCGCGATCGGCTCGTGGGAGCGGAGAGCATCGAAGCGCTGGCTGAGGGCGCGCGGTTCGGCACCTCGTCACCGCGCCGCGCGGCGCAGTTGCTGCGGCGGCGGCCGGACCTCGAGATCGTGAGCTTCCGCGGCAACGTCCAGACGCGGCTTCGCAAGCTCTCGCTCGGCGAGGCGGACGCGACCCTGCTAGCGGCGGCGGGGCTCGACCGGCTGGAGCATCCGGAGATCGGCGTCCCGCTCGATGCGCTGCTTCCCGCACCGGCTCAGGGCGCGGTCGGGATCGAAATCCTGGCCGAGAACCGCCGCCTCCGCCCGCTCATTCAGGCGATCGACGACGAAGCGACGCATCTCTGCGTCTCGGCCGAGCGGCGCCTTCTCGAAGGGCTCGGCGGAAGCTGCCGCTCGCCGATCGCCGCGCTGGCGCTTATCGAGGAAGGGCGGATGCGGCTTCAAGGCGAGATCCTGACCAATGACGGGCGCCACTGCCAGGATCTCGATACCACGTTCGACATCGGCGACCGGGAAGCGCCCCTCGTCCTCGCCCGCGAGCTGCTCCGCGTCGCCGCGCCGCCGCTCCGGGCATTGTTCTCCGGGTGATCGGACAGGTCCTCGTGCTTCGGCCCGAGCCGGGCGCGAGCGCAACCGCCGCCCGTGCGAAGGCGAAGGGGCTGGAGGCGGTGGTGGCGCCGCTCTTCACGATCCGGCCCCTCGCGTGGGACGCGCCCGATCCGGCGGAGTTCGACGCGATCCTCCTCACCAGCGCCAATGCCGCGCGGGAGGCGGGCCTCCAGCTAGGCGCCTACCTTCACCTTCCCTGCCACGCCGTCGGCGAAGCGACCGCCGCAGCCGCGACGGAGGTCGGGTTCACCGACGTCCGCACCGGACCCAGCGACGGCGCTGCCGCCCTTGCCGCAATGTCGGGTCGCGTCCTCCACCTTTGCGGCCGCGAGCATCTGGAGCTGACGCATGAGGCCATCAGCGTCGAGCGCCGGATCGTCTACGCGGCCGACGCTGTCGCCGTCCTCCCCGCCCCTGCCCGGAACGCTCTCGCAGCCGGCGCCATCGCCCTCCTCCACTCGCCCCGAGCGGCAGCGACCCTCGCCTCGTTCCTCCACGAAGACGCCCGCCGTGCCGTCACGGCGGCGGCGATCAGCGACGCGGCCGCCACCGCGCTCGGCCCGGGGTGGGCCTGCGTCGCGGTGGCGGCGAGGCCGCGCGACGAGGCGCTGCTGGAGCTTGCCGCCGAGCTGTGCCAGAAGACTTAGAAGCGTTGAAGAGTGAGGACGGACATGGACTATGACCCGGTGACCGGCGTCGAGCGGAAGCGCTCCGTCTGGTCCTGGCTTGCGCTCCCGCTCATCGCCTTCCTGCTCGGCCTCGCCGCCATGGGCTGGCTGCTCTCCCGCTGGGAGCAGGGCGCCGTCTTCCTCGGCATCGCCGACCCGCCGAGCGACATCGCCGAGCAGCAGCCGCTCGAGCCCGCCGCTCCGCAGCCCGCGCAGCCTCAGGAGGCCGTCGTCGCCCTCCCCGGCGACCAGCCCCGCTTCGTCATCGATCCGGAGACGCAGCAGCGCGTCTCCCGCCTGGAACAGCGCCTCACCGAGCTCGACAGCGCCTCGCGCGCCGCCGTCGGCAATGCCGACCGGGCCGAAGGCCTGCTCGTCGCCTTCGCCGCCCGGCGGGCGCTCGATCGGGGCGTCGCGCTCGGCTATATCGAGCATCTCCTTCGCCAGCGCTTCGGGCAGAACCAGCCGCAGGCCGTCGGCCTCGTCATCACCGCCGCCCGCCAGCCCGTCACGCTCCAGGAGCTGCAGCGCGAGCTGGAGGATGTCGGCCCGCGCCTCGCCGCGAGCGGCGCGGACCGCAGCTGGTGGGAGGGCCTGAAGCGCGAGATGGGCAGCCTCATCACCATCCGCCGCGAAGGCACGCAGTCGACCATCCCCTCCGAGCGCCTCCGCCGCGCCCGCGCCCATATGGCGGGCGGCGAGGTCAATCTGGCCCTTGTCGAGATCCTGCGCATGCCGGGCCGCGAGCAGGCGCGGACCTGGGTCGAGAAAGCGCGGCGTTACGTCGCCGCCCGCTCCGCGCTCGATGCGATCGAGACGGCGGCCCTGCTCGATCCGGTCAACCCGCCGCAGGCGCCCGTCAACCAGCAGCCGCAGCCCGCGCGTCCCGCGCAGGCGCAGCCTCAACCTAAAGCCCCGCTCCAGCCGCAAGCGCAGCCGGCGCCGGGCCCGACGCGCTAGATTTCGAGGAGCGCGTAAGGGCGGCCCAGTTCGGCCTCCACCACGAACCGCGCGCAATTGTAGACGGGGACGCCGCGCGGCGTGGCGCCCTGGTAGCGGCCGCGGTGGGCGTGGCCGTGAACCACCGCCTTGACGTTGTCGAAGCGGTCGACCGCATCGGCCAGGCGCGAGGAGCCGAGGAAGGGGTAGATTTCAAGCGGCTCGCCTTCGACGGTCTCCGCGATCGGCGCGTAATGAAGAACCGCGACGGCCCTGTCGGTGCGCAGCGACCGCAAGGCATTTTCGAGCTTGCGCGCTTCGTTTATCGCTTCGTCCACGAACACCTTGATCGCCTCCTCGCCGAACGCGCCGAGTTCGCCCCGCCCGAAGCCGCCGAGGAAGCCTTTGACGCCCGCGAAGCCGACGCCCTCGATCACCACCGCCTGCTCGTCGAGGATGGTGACGCCCGCCTGCTCGAGGATTCGGATCACTTCTTCGGTGCATCCCGCCTCGACGTCGTGATTGCCGAGGACTGCGACGGTCGGGATGGTCAGCGACTTCAAATCCTCCGCGAGAATCTCCGCCTCGCGGACCTTGCCGAAATTGGTGAGGTCGCCGCAGAGCGCCGCCACGTCCGCGCAGTCCGACATTTCGGCGAACAGGTCGCGAAACTGGCTTTCCGTGTGCTCGCCGACGTGGAGATCGCCGATCGCCGCGACCCTGATCGTGCGCGCCGAGTCCGGAGCCTCAGTGCTTGGGTCGTTCATGCTTCTCGTCCACTCCCTTGCCGACGACGTCCGCGAAGCCCCAGTCGGTGACGTCGACGACATAGTCGGTCGGGCTGATGAGCCGCCCGCGGCAGATCTTGATGGAGGCGGGCGGCATGTCGTCCTGCGCTTTCAATCGCTCGATCAGCTCGGAATAAAGCCAGCGCGGTATAAGGTCCCGCTCCGTCGGGTAGACGAAGCGGAAATTGAGCACGTTGATGAGGAGCACTTCCCAGTAGAGCTCCATGTTCGAGAGCAGCCACTGCCAGTCGATCTCGTCATGCTTGATGAGGATGGTGTGGACGATGTCGGCGCCGTCGTAGCGGTAGCGGGTCTGGAGGAAGAGCTTGGAGAGGATGAACTGGGTGGGCGGCGTCACGCGCACGTTGGTGCCGTAGACTTCGGCCTCATAGGCCTCCTGGAACCACTCGTCGGTGATCGGGATCGAGGCCGAGGAGATGTTGAAGATGACGTCGAAGAAATGCTCCCCGCGCCAGACCTTACCGATCCAGCGCTCGTCCTCCATCTCGATCTCGTAGCCGTGGCCCTTGAAGAAGGAGAGGATCTTGGGCGCGTCGGACGGCTTGCAGAAGACGTCGAGATCCTTGGTCGGCCGGGTGATGCCGGTGAAGCAGGAAAGGGCGTAGGTCCCCGACAGGAGGAACGGGATGCCGCTCTCCTTCAGGAGCTTCAAACTTTCGACATAGAAGTCGACGGCCTCGGGCGGCGGCTCGAAGGCCGACGAATCGAACTTGTCCAATTGGGTGCTCACGGCGCGTGAACGGGGGCGGGAGGATTGCGTTCCGTTGCCGGGGGCTGCGCCGCTCTCTACCGGAGGAGGGATGAGCGGCCCCGACTGGATCAAGAAGGCCGAGCGCGTCGCCCGCACCTTCCAGGCGGCGACGGCGGGCACCAGGGGCGCCACCCACCACGTCTACGTCATCCTGCTCCACGACCCCGCCCGGGCCGGGCGATGGGGCCTCTACGTGGGACAGACCTCGCGCGATCCGGACCTCCGCTTCGACCAGCACAAGGCCGGCCACAAAGCGAGCCGCGCGGTAAAGCGCTTCGGCGTCGGCCTGCTCCCGCACCTCGTCGACCACCTCAACCCGATGACTCGCGAAGAGTCGCTGGAACTGGAAGCCGCGCTCGCCGACGCCTTCCGCCACGCAGGCATCGAGTGGATCGAAGGCGGCCACTGAACCTCAGCCTACACCGCCGCAGGATTCGAACCCCCAGCGAAGCCCGAAGGGCGGAGCGCAACAAAGACTCGAGGGTTCGATCGCGCTGACTATGGAAAATGGAGCGGGCGAAGGGATTCGAACCCTCGACCCCAACCTTGGCAAGGTTGTGCTCTACCCCTGAGCTACGCCCGCTCGGCGGATCGCTCGAAGAAGGAGCGATCAAGGCGGGGCGGCCAATAACGGACAGCGTGGCCTGCGGCAAGGGCTTACTTGGGCTTGGCAGACCCCCGCATCATCCCACATAGGGCGGGGCATTACCGCAAGGAGCGAAAAGATGGCGTCACTGGGCATGAGCGCGGCCGAACGCGAGGCGCTGGAAACGTTCCGGCGCGACGTGATCGAGCCTTCGCAGACCGCCCTCGTCCTCGTCGATTTCTGGGCGGAATGGTGCGGGCCGTGCAAGCAGCTCACCCCCGTGCTCGAAAAGGTCGCGGCCGATTATGCGGCGCGCGGCGTCAAGCTCGTCAAGGTCAACGTCGACGAGAACAAGCTCATCGCCGCGCAATTCCGAGTCCAGTCGATCCCGACGGTCTACGCGATCTTCCAGGGCCAGCTCGTCGCCGACCTGACGCCGGCGCGCACGGAAGGCCAACTCACCCGCTTTCTCGACGAAATCCTGAAGCAGCTCCCGATCGAAGGCGAGGAGCAGGCGATCGAAGCTGAGATCGAGCCGCTGATCGCGATGGGCGAGGACGTGCTCGCCGACGGCGACGCCGAGCGGGCGGTGAGCATCTTCGCGCAGATCATGGACATGGCGCCGGACAATCCCGCCGTCGTCTCCGGCCTTGCGCGGTCGCTGATCGTGGCGGGGCGCACCGACGAAGCCAAGGCGCTCATCGACTCGCTTCCCGAGAAACTCGCCGCCGATCCGGCGCTCGCCCAGGTCAAGTCCGCGATCGCCATTGCCGAGCTCGCGCCGGCCGACGCCGAGACCGCGGAATATGAGCGCCGCATCGCCGCGAACGGCGAGGACCACGAAGCGCGCTACGAACTCGCCGCCGTCCTGATGGCGCGCGGCGACCGCGACGGGGCCGCCGACCAGCTCCTCGCCTCGATCGCCGCCGACCGCTACTGGAACGAGGGCGCGGCCCGCAAGCGCCTCCTCCAGTTCATCGAGGCGGTCGGGCTCGAAGATCCATGGGCCGGAGCACAGCGTCGGCGGCTGTCCGCGATCCTGTTCGGCTGATGGAGGGCGGCGCGCTCCTGCGGGTGCCGGTCTTTCCGCTCGCCGGCGCGCTTCTCTTCCCCCGCGCCCAGCTTCCGCTCCACATCTTCGAGCCGCGCTACCGGGCGATGGTCCGCGACGCGATTGCGAGCGACGGCCTCATCGCCATGGTCCAGCCGCGCGACGAGAAGGAGCCGCCCGGCCTCTTCGAAGTCGGCTGCATCGGCCGGATCGCCGCGTCGGACGAGTTGGAGGACGGCCGCTTCAACATCGTCCTCGACGGCCTCACCCGCTTCCGCATCGCCCGCGAAGCGGAGGTGGAAACGCCCTACCGCCAAGTCGATGCCGACCGCGGCGGCTATGAGGAGGACGATGCCGAGCCCGAGCCGCTCGGCATCGCCCACCGCGCCGATCTCGAGCGCGAATCGCGGCGCTATGCCGATGCGCTCGGCTATCAGGTCGATTGGGAGGCGGTGGGGCGGCTCGACGACGAGATGCTGGTCAACGGCATCGCCCAGATCGCCCCGCTCGACGTCGGATCGAAGCAGGCTCTGCTCGAAGCCCGCGACATTGCCGACCGGGCCGAGCTCCTGGTGCAGTTCATGCAGTTCCAGCGCATGGCGCCCGGCGGCGCGGATGGACCGGAGACGCTGCAATGAGCGCGGCGTTCGACGCGCGGCTGCTGGAGGTGCTGGTCTGCCCCGCGACGCGGACGCAGCTGCGCTACGATGCGGAGGCGCAGGAGCTGGTTTCGGATGAGGCGGGGGTCGCCTACCCGATCCGCAACGGCGTCCCCGTCATGCTCATCGAAGAGGCGCGGCGCCTCTAATCCTCCCCATGCTCGCATGGGGAGGGGGACCATGCGAAGCATGGTGGAGGGGTAGAAGGCTCGGCGTCCGAGGGCACGGCACAGGGCGGCTGAGGCCTGCGCCCTTTACCCCTCCACCACACTTCGTGTGGTCCCCCTCCCCATCTAGCGATGGGGAGGATCTCAGACCCGCAGCCCCCGCAGCAGCAGCGGCAAATCCCCGCTTTCGCCGCGCGCTTCGCTCATCAGCCAGTTCTTCAGCGGCCCGATCCGCTCGATGGCGCCCATGCCGAAGCGCCTGACGGCGGAGGCGGTGCGGCCGGGTATGCCGTAGATACGCGTGAGCGCGTCCGTCGAAGAAGCCACCATGAACGTGTCGAGGCTGCGCCACGCCTGGTAGCGGTCGAGGAGCTGCGCATCGCCAAGGTCGATCCCGAGGCGCGCGCCCTCCACCAGCACCTGCGCCATCGCGGCGGCGTCGCGGAAGCCGAGGTTCAGGCCCTGGCCGGCGATCGGGTGGATGCCGTGCGCGGCGTCTCCGACGAGCGCCATGCGGCGCGCCGTGATCTGCGCGGCGTGGTGGAAGCCGAGCTTGTAGCTCGCCCGCGGGCCGGCGAGCGAGATTTCGCCGAGGAAGCCGCCCATCCGTTTATCGATCTCGGCGGCCACGGCGCGGTCGGGGAGGTCGAGAAAGGCGTCGGCATCGGCGGCTGGGACCGACCAGACGATGGCCGAGCGCCAGCGCCCGTCCTCGCCCTGCAGCATCGGCAGGATCGCGAACGGGCCGGTAGGATAGAAGATCTCGTAGGCAATATTCTCGTGCCAGCGCTCATGCGCCACCGTGATCACCAAAGCGACATGCTCGTACTGCCAGCGCGCCAGCGGGATGTTCGCCGCTTCCCGCGTCGGCGAATTGCGGCCCTCCGCGCCGATCAGCAGCGGCGCCGTCAGCAGCCGCCCGTCGGTCAGCGCGACGCGGGCGCTGCGCTCGTCGCGAATCACTTCGCCCGGGAAAGCGGGCATGACGAGGTTCACCTTGTCCGCCGCCCTGGCGCAGTCGCGAAGCGCCGCGCGGAGCTTGCGGTTCTCGAACATGATGCCGAGCGGTTCGTCGCCGGCGGGGGGAGTGAAGGCGATGCCGCCGGGGGCGAGCCCGTCGGTCACCCGGATGGCCTCGATCGGGCAGCCTTCGCCTTCCAGCGCATCGGCGACGCCGATGGCTTCCAGCATCCGGAAGGAGGCGCTGGCGACGGCGGTGGCGCGGCCGTCATATTGGGGGGTGAGCTGGGTTTCGGGATCGGCGGGATCGACGACGATGCTGGAAAGCCCGTGCCGGTCCAGCGCGATGGCGAGCGTCAGGCCGACCAGGCCGCCGCCGAGGATGATGACGTCCGCGCGCTCCATTTTCCCGCCCTAGCGATGCATGCGCGCAACGCCAAGCGCTTGACCGGTGAGTCCGCAAGGGCGCATGTTGGTTAAAGCGGGAACATTTGGGGCACGGCCATGGCCACAGCAGCAGCACGCACCGCCCGCGCCGGACGCATCGGACAGTGGCGGGAAGGCGCGGAACGGAGCGCGAGGAAAGCGCTGAGGATCGCATCGGGCTCGGCGCTCGCGCTTGGCGCGGTCGCGGCCGCGGTGGCGCTCGCCACCTACACGCCGACCGATCCGTCGCTGAACACGGACGCGGGCGGCCCGGTCCAGAACTGGATCGGCGCGCCCGGCGCCTGGACCGCGGACCTGCTGCTCACACTGTGGGGGCCGATCTCGGCCTTGCTCCTGCCGCTCCTGCTGCTGACGGGAATCCGGATCGCGGCGGCGGCGCCGCGGAGGCGGTGGAAGCGGCTCCCCCTCCTCAGCATCCTCGGCCTCGTCCTCGCCGGCACGTCGGCGGCCTTGCTCGTGCCCGGTGCGGTCAACGGACTTCCCGCGGGCTGGGGCGGCGTCACCGGCCTCACTTTGTCCGGCCTCATCGAACGCGGGCTCGGCGCGATCGGCGAGCCGGGGATCGTCGAGCCGTTCCGCGTGGTGCTCGTCGCCCTGCTGGCGCTCGGCGGCATCGTCCTCACCTATATCGGCCTCGGCCTCAGCCGCGAGGAGCGCGAATGGGTCGCCTCGCGCCGTCACGCTCTGCCCCGCATCGGCTCGGGGGGCGCTTACGACGAGGATGATGCCCTTGAGCCTGCCGAGCGCCCGGCGCGGCGCCAGGTCGTCCCGTCGCCCGAGCCGCGCACGCCGATCATCGCCGAGCCGGCCCGCGCGCCGGAGAAGAAGCGTCCCGCCCGCGATCGCCAGCCTTCGCTCGCGCTCGGCGACAGCTTCACTCTGCCCTCGATCGACCTCCTCAACCCAGCCCCGCCGCCGATCAATGCGACGCTCGACAAGGCGAGCCT